>NZ_JBLWIT010000093.1:0-18717 GCF_048381435.1 Rhodococcus mengyinensis
CCGGACTTCCGCAGCTGATGGGCACACGATTCCGCGAAAAGGCGTGTTGACGTGCGGGGACGCCGCGCGGCCGCGTTGGGGTCGTGTTACTACAGGCCTTGCTTTGGCGGGATCTCGCTTACGCGTCGGTGGGGGCGAAGTCGAAGAACCGGGGCGGTTCGGGCAGCTCGAGCGCGGTAAGGATCTTTCGCTGCCCGGCGGTGACGGCGGAGCGTTGCGCCACCTGGCCGTGGTCGGTGGCGAGGGTGACCAGGTGCATCCGGTCGAGCTCGTGACGGATGCTGCGCCAGGTGTCACCGGTGGCGGTCTCGGCGACCCGGATCAGCAGCAGCGCCAGCCAGCACAACTGGACGTGGGCGCGGATGCGGTCCTCGCGGTGGTGGAAGACCGGCCGCAGCCCGAGCGAGCCCTTCATGTCGCGCCACCCGGCTTCGACGGCGAGCAGCTGCTTGTAGGCGGCGGCCAGGTCCTCCGGGGTGAGGGTGGTGTCGGACGTGCGTAGCAGCCACTTGCCGTCCAGGCCGGCCTCGGTCTTGATCGCCGTGTGGTCGATGCGCAGCAGCCCGGTGTTGGTGCGCCGCAGATACCGTCGCAGTCCCGGCTTGGATTTGAGCGAGCCGACCAGCTCGTCGCGGCGGCGCGATGTCCAGGTGTCGGAACCGTCGATCAGCTCTTCGAGGTGCGCGACGAGGTTCTCCCGTACGGCCGCGTCGCGGTCCGCCTGGTCCGGGTTGTGGCAGACGACGAATCGCCTGGTCCGGGCGCCGCCGTCGCCGTCCCCGTCACCGCCGGGCGCGACGTGCACCTCCTTGACCCGCAGGTTGCCGGCCACGGTGTGGTAGCGGCCCGGCCTGGCGAGCGCGGCGGCGGCCTCGGTGTTGGTGTGGCGCAGCTTCTCGGCGTGGATGTAATGCCCGCCGCCGCGGGTCAAATACGCTCGGTTCGCGGCGGAGGCGAAACCACGGTCGGCGACCCAGACCAACCGGCGCAGGTTCCACCCGTCCAGGTCGTCTTTGACGGTGCGGATGATCGCGGTGTCGGCGGTGTTGCCGGGGAAGGTCCAGCAGCGCACCGGGATCCCGTCGCGGGTGACGGCCATCGCGATCACCACCTGCGGCAGGTCGGTGCGGAAGTCCTTGGAGTGGCCGAACTCCCGCGCCCCGGACTCGGCCGGGTTACCGGCCCCGTCGTCGCTGGGCGGATCGGCCCGCTCCGGGCCCTCGGTCTCGAAGTAGGTGCTCGTCGTATCGACGAAAACGATGTCCAAATCCAGGTTTAACAGGTGCGCAACGGAATTGAACACATCGGCGGCGATCTCCTCGAGGGCGTCGAGGAGGAAGTCCATGCCCCGGTAGGCCTGATCGTCGGACAACGCGGTCATGTGCTCGATGGCGACGCGTTCGGTCACCCAGCCGGTCGCCGCGAGCTTCGAGCCGGGTTCGAGCGCGCGCTGGGCGACGAGGGTGAAGATCACCCGCTCCACCGCGTCGGCGGCGAGCCGCCGCCCCTCGGCGGCGCGGCGGATCGCCGCCGAGATCCCCAGCCGGTCCCAGAGCCGGTCCAGCGTCCACGCCCCGCCGAGGCGCCGGCAGTCGAGGATCTCCACCTCCCCGCCCGCGGTCGACGCCGCGGCGGACTGGTCGGGGGCGAGGAACCGCGAGATCGACGACACCAGCCGGGCCAACCCGTCCCGGTCCACGGTCTCGGCGCGGCCGAAGTTGTGGATCACCTTCGCGGTCGGCGAGCCGGTGTCCGGGTGCCGCTCGTTGTGCGCGAGCTGCAGATACGACACCACCGAGCCGTCCTTGTTCTTCCGCCGCGTCTCCCGCAGGTACATACCTACACAACACCACATCGCATGCGGCTTCACCAGCCGACACGCCGCAAGTCGTGTGCCTACAGATTTTCGCGTTCCAGACACCCTGCACCGCTCTGACCTGCGCCTTCATTCCGCGGCAGGCACGAAAATGCCTACGAACTGCGGAAGTCCGGACTGACATCATGGTCCGGAAAGCAGGAACAGGCGGAGGAGTGACGAGATGACAGGTCGCATCGAGGTGTCGACGGATCGGCACATGCAGATCGGTGAGGTCGCCGAACGCACCGAACTGTCGATCAAGACCATCCGCCACTACGACGAGGTCGGCCTGGTCACTCCGTCCGAACGCAGCGCCGGCGGGTTCCGGCTCTACACCGACGCCGACGTCCAACGGCTGCTGGTGATCCGGCGGATGAAACCGCTCGGGTTCACCCTCGACGAGATGCGCCAGCTCCTCGACTCCCTCGAGACGCTGGCCTCGGACCAGCCTGCCGGGGACAAGGCGGCAGCACACGCATTCCTGTCCGAATGCCATGCCCGCGCCGAAGAAAGCTGCCGCAAACTGCGGAAACAGGTCGCCTACGCCGAAGAGTTGACCGCACTTCTCGCCGACCACACCGCTACTCAGTAGCTCGTTCGGCGCTCACTCGCGATCCCTGCGCTGCGCCCAGAGGAGGTGCGGGCCGATGCTTCCCGGGCGTAAGCCCACCGGCCCGCACCACACTTTGTGCCCCCGATGTTCGAACGGGACCTGCTTGACAGACACACAGGAACGCTCAGATACCCGATGTCAGTTTCAGCAGTGGACTGCACGGCGTGGTGGCAGTTTCTCAGTAAGTGCAGTGGTCTTCCGATTGTCTGGCGGTCAGAAGCGCTCTGCACAAACAGAGGGATTGCTCGCCCGATCCCCGAAATAGTGCGATGCTCGCAACAAGACCGTCGGAGTGATTCGCTACTAGCCCTGGCAGGTGCGCTTCAATCAACCATGAACCTTCGATCGTTGGCTTACTTGGTCCCGTTCCGAGGGGTAAAGCGTGATTGCTGAACCGGCGGGGTCTGAGGAGTTTCACCTGCGACACCGCCGTCCGCCGCCGGAGCAGATGGTGGAGGTGTTGGATGGTCGACCGGGTTCCGCCGGAAATCCGCTGTCGGAGTGTGCTTTCCTCCTCTCGCCGTCCCTATTTGTCATGCCCACCGTCGGTTCCGTCGACTATGGACGCTCGAACTCGCGTGCTGCGATGATTGACGGGTGCTTCGATCGCACCGCTCACGTGTGCCGCTCTGCCGAGCCCATCCCCTTCGGCGGCGGATGCGGCCGCGCGGATACCTGGCGTGGGCGGCGGTGATCGCGGTCCACGGGGTGGCGGCGACGGCATGCATTGCATCGTCGCCCGGCGGTGCGGCGTCCTTTCCCGCGCTGGACGTTGTCACCGAGATCGGTGATCTCGATCATCCTTGGGACGTGGTGGCCGCGCCGGACGGCACCTTGCTGACTGGGGAGCGCTCCGGTCGCTTCATTGTCAAGCGTCCGGACGGCTCCACCAGCGTGATGACCGCAGATCTGTCCGACCTCGTCGTCCATAGCGAACTCGGTCTGATGGGTATTGCCCTCGCCGCCGATTTCGAGGTCACCCGCACCCTGTACACGTGCCAGACCCATGCGGCGGGCGAGGTCAGCGACATCCGGGTGCAGACCTGGACCGCGGATGCGCAGTGGACCGCACTGACGCCCACTGGTGTCCTGGTGACCGGGCTGCCGCTGAGCCCCCGTGGCCGGCACGGTGGTTGCCGCCTCCTTCCCCATCCGGACGGGACACTGCTGATCGGCACCGGCGACGCCACGCAGGCTACGGCGCCGCAGGATGTGAATTCTCTCGGCGGCAAGGTTTTACGCGTGGACGCCGCGACGGGGGCGCCCGCCGTGGGCAACCCGTTCCCCGACAGCGCGGTCTACACGCTCGGACACCGCAACGTGCAAGGACTCACGATCCGCCCCGGCACCGGGGACATCTACTCCGTCGAGCAGGGCACCCACCGCGACGACGAGGTGAACCGCCTGATCCCGGGCGGCAACTATGGATGGAAACCGGACACCGGCGACGATTTTTACGACGAATCCGTGCCGATGACCGATCCCGATCGCGTGCCCGGGGCACAGCCGGCGGTGTGGAGTTCGGGCCCCTCCACCATCGCCACCGCCAGCGGCGCGTTTGTCACCGGGCGGGGCTGGGGCGACTGGGACGGTGCCCTGGCCCTCGGCGCCCTGAAGGGCCGCCAGGTGCGGTTCCTGCGACTCGATCCCACCGGTATCCGTACCGTCACCGACACCACACCACCCGAACTAGCCGACGACTACGGCCGCATCCGCACAGTCGCCGCGCAGCCCGACGGGTCACTGCTCGTCACCACCGACAACGGCGGTGACGACAAGGTGCTCCGCGTGAGACCCGCGACCGGACGATGAGTCCCCACCAACCCGGGTCACACCGCGCTGCGGTCAAGCGCCTCCGGCTTCGCTCCCGAGGACCGATCTGTCACCACCCGACACCACAGCAGTCAGGCCGGGTCGATCAATGCCAACCGCGGGGTGCGCGACCCGAGGATGCCAGTCCCTTGTCAGTGGGCGACAGCGAGATGCACTCCTGGCCTGCGGTGTCCGAGGCGCACCGACGACATGTCGTGGGCGGGGTGGATCGATGCCCGACTCGGCCACGCCCGCACCGGCCGGGCGTGGCCGCGGCACAGCGTGGTCGGTGCCCGGGCCTTGGTCTGGTTCGAAAGACGCCTCCCGCATTCCGCGTAACCGGAGGTGATCGACCGGCGATCGCGGCGGCCTGATGGGTTGGGGTGGGATCCGAGACGCGTTAGAGTGAGCGGCGGTGTGCCGGGAAGTCTGGTCGGCGAATATTTGGCGACCCCGACGCAAGGACTGTTTCTCCGGTGCACTCACGCTTCCCGGCGCCTCGGCGCGCTCCGATATCGACTCGCGTCACAGGTGTGGGCCTATGACCCGCCCATTGCGTCCTCACTCCGAAGCCGACGATCGAAGGCGTCGCCGACAGGGTCCGCGGACCGCCGCGCACCTGTTCGCGTTGGCGCTGTGGCCGGTCGCGGTGATGACGATGGCGCATCGCGTCCTGGTCAAGGCGGTGAACGGATACATCACCGACGATTTCACCCCGGTCTACAACGCCGCCCTCGCGTTCTGGAACGGCCACGCCGTCTACACGGCGAACTTCTCGTCGGTCGATCCGCACTACCTGTACCCGCCGAGCGGAACCCTGCTGATCGCCCCGATCGCCGTGGTGCCTCCGGAGCTGTCCCGGTGGCTGTTCATCCTCGCCAACACCATCGCGATCGTCGTGGCACTGTATCTGCTGCTGCGGATGTTCAACCTGAGTGTGCGGTCGGTGGCCGCCCCGCTGCTGCTGTTGGGGGCGTTCGCGTCGGAGGCCGTGACGAACACGTTGGTGTTCACCAACATCAACGGGCTGGTGCTGCTCGGTGAGATGGCGTTCCTGGTTCTGTTGCTGCGGCGACGGGACTACTGGTCCGGGGCGGCGATCGGTGTGACCTTCGCGGTCAAACCGATCCTCGCTCCGCTGCTGCTGCTGCCGCTGGTGCGCGGGCAGTGGAAGGTGTTCGTCACCGCGGTCGGGGTCCCGCTGGTGCTGACCGCGGTGGCGTGGCCGCTGGCCGCGGACCCGGCCGCATTCCTCACCCATACCGCCCCGTACCTGATGCAGTCGCGGGACTATTTCAATAGCGCGATCGTCGGCAACGGCGCCTACTACGGACTGCCGCCGTTGCTGATCGCGGGTCTGCGGACCCTGTTCACCGCCCTAGTCGCGGTGTCACTGTGGCTGCTGTGCCGCTACCACCGCGGTGACGAGCTGTTCTTCGTCACGACCACCTCCGGGGTGCTGCTGGCGGGGTCGTTCCTGCTCGGCTCGCTGGGGCAGATGTACTACTCGATGATGCTGCTGCCGCTGCTGCTGTCGGTGGTGTTGCCGAACTCGGTGATGCGGAACTGGCCGGCCTGGTTGGCGGTGTACGGGTTTCTCAGCTACGACAGTTGGCTGTCCGGTCCCTTCCCCGAGGCCGGGCGGGCCGCGGAATACATGAAGACCACCTTCGGGTGGAGTCTGCTGCTGATCGTTATTTGCGGGGTGCTGGTGTACCGGCACCTGAACACGCGCCGGACACCGCCCGCGGTGCAGCCGGATCCGTTCATCGCGTGAAGGGCGGCGGCGCGCACCGGGCCCGCACGGCAGCCGCGTCGGCGCACAGCGCGGGAAGTTCGCGGCGATCGGTGCCGAGAGACCACTGCCGAGATGAGTCGGTGAACACTCATCAGCACACCCCGTGCCCGCCGAGACGCAGCCACGACGCCCGTGCCGGAGCCGCTGCGGCGCGGCGCCGCGGGCACATTCCCTTCGTACCCGGCGGCGAGGCATCCTCCCACCGGGCGGCCCAGGACTATCGGCACGACCTCGACGGCCTGCGCGGGCTCGCCATCGCCATGGTGGTGCTGTTCCACCTGTGGGTCGGGCGGGTGTCCGGCGGGGTCGATGTCTTCCTCGTGCTGTCCGGATTCTTCTTCACCGGAATGTTGCTGCGGCGCAGCGACGCGCACGTTCGGCTTCCGGTGCGGCAGATCCTGACCCGGACCGGGCGGCGGCTGCTGCCGGCGCTGGTGGTGGTGCTGGCGGCCACCGCGCTGGTCACCGTGATCACCCGGCCGTTCACACAGTGGGATGCGACCGCGGATCAGCTGCTGGCGTCGGTGTTCTACCTGCAGAACTGGGAGTTGGCGCGGACTGCGGCCGAGTATCAGGCCGCCGACGCCTCGGTCAGTCCGATGCAGCACTTGTGGTCGATGTCGGTGCAGGGCCAGTTCTATCTCCTCGCCCTGGCGGTCCTCACAGCCATCGTCGAGGTGTGCCGCCGCGGCCGGTGGCCGCGTGCGGTGCGCCCGGTCACCGCGGTGGTCCTCGCCGCCGCCGGGACCGGGTCGTTCTGCTACGCGATCGCCGCCTCGCGGACGCAGCAGTCGTGGGCCTACTACGACACCGCTGCCCGGCTGTGGGAGCTAGTGGCCGGCGCCCTGCTGGCCCTGGCGATCGGCCGGGCGGTCGTGCCGCGGTGCGGCCGGTCCGTCCTCGCCGGCGCCGCTCTGGCCGTCATTCTCACCTGCGGGCTGATCTTCGACGGGGCGACCCAGTTTCCCGGGGCGGCGGCGCTGGTCCCGGTGGGGGCGACCTGTGCGCTCATCCTCGCCGGCGCCGGAACCACCGGTACACCGGATGCGCCGATGGTGGTGCGGCTGCTCGCCTCCCGCCCCTTCGTCGAGCTCGGGAAGATCGCCTACGCCCTGTACCTGTGGCACTGGCCGGTGCTGATCTTCTACCTCAGCTGGCGCGAACGCCCAGCCGTCGGACTGACCGGCGGATTGATCGTCCTCGCGGTCTCGCTGCTGCTGGCCTGGCTGACCTACACCTGGGTGGAAACACCCCTGCGCAGCGGCCGCCGACCGCAGCCGGCGTCGTCGCGCCGCGCCGTCACCCGCCCCCGCGTCGTCACCTCGATCGTGGTCGCGGCGGCTCTCGCCGTGGTGGCCGTGGCCGGCGGGTGGAAAGGGTATCTGGCGCAGAATCCGGAAACCGCCGCCCGCGTCGGCGGGCTCGACCCGAAGATCTACCCCGGGGCTGCGACACTGACCGACGGGGTGTTCACCCCGCACGCAAAGATGCGGCCGAGTCTGCTCGAGGCCCCCGGGGATCTGCCACCGTCGAGCTTCGATGGATGCATCTCGGACCTGAGCACCCGAGAGGTGATCTCCTGCCGCTACGGTGACCTCGCTGCCGCCCGGACACTGGCGGTGGTGGGCAGCTCGCACGCCGAGCACTGGCTGACCGCGCTCGATGCCATCGGCAAGAACCGCGGAGTGCGGATCGTGTCATATCTGAAAATGGGATGCCCGCTGAATCTGGGCGAGCCGATGCTCGGTGATCAACCCTATCCGGATTGCCGAGACTGGTCCGCCGAGGTACTCGACCGGCTGCGCGATGACCGCCCCGATGCGGTGTTCTCCACCGCCACCCGTCCCAGCCCCGACGGTCCCGGCGACATCACCCCCGACGACTACACCCAGGTGTGGGCCCGCTACGCGGACTTCGGGTTGCCGTTCCTGGGGATCCGCGACACCCCCTGGTTGCATCGGGACGGGGTGCCCTACCGGGCGATCGACTGCCTGGCCGACGGCGGTGACGCCGACTCGTGTGGCATGCCCCGGGATGCAGTGCTGGCGGCGAGCAACCCCGCCGCCGCGGCCGCCGCCCTGTTTCCGCTCGTGCATCTGCTCGATCTGTCCGACGCGGTCTGCGATGTCACGATCTGCCGGGTCGTCGAGGGCAACATCCTGCTCTACCACGACTCCCATCACCTGTCGGCGACCTACGTGCGCAGCCTGATTCCCGAGCTGGACCGGCAGATCGGCTCCACCACCGCCTGGTGGTAGCCCAAGTTGGGGAATCCGGGCGCCGCCGCGATAGGGTGAAGATGGTGCGCCGGGAAGTCTGGTCGGCAAATGTTTTCGCAACCCTCCGACCGGACGAGGACCGCATCATGTGCATCCCACCATCCCTCCTGCCCGTCAGCCGCCGCACCCTCGAAGCGGCGTGGACCGTGGGTAGGTGGCCGCGATGAAATACGTTCCCCTTGCCACGCACGGCATCTACCACGAGACCGCGGACAGCGTCCCGGTGCGCCGCACCTGCCGGGACCGCCTCGAACACTGGCACGTCCCCCACGCACTACACCGGTTCGACACCTCCCTGGGCGTGACCACCGTGCTATCGGCGGGCACGAGCACCGGGCTGCCACCGGTGGTGCTGCTACCCGGCGCCGACCTGAACGCGGCGACGAGCCTGGCCACCGTGTGCGCCCTGCGGGAACAGCACCGCGTCCTGGTCCCGGACATTCCCGGCGAACCGGGTCTGAGCTCGTCGCGGCGCCCGCACCGGCACAAGCACCTGCTCGGCGTGTATGGTCACTGGCTCGACGAGTTGCTCCCGCAACTGTGCAGCGAGCCGATGATCCTGGCCGGGCATTCCCTCGGCGCCGGAATCGCCCTCGCATCCACCCCGTCCGATCGTGTCGCGAAGCTGGTCCTGGTCAGCCCGGCGGGCCTCGTCGCGATGCGGCGCACCCGGGAGCTGACCTGGTTGCGTACGAAGTGGCGGCTCGACGCCACCCTCGGCAACAGCGAACAACTGCTGTCGTATCTGATGTCGCCGCGGTTCACCCCGGACATGAGCCTGGTCTCCTGGTACAGCATGGTCGCAGAGCACTGCTTCCCGGGTCGGTTGCCCCGGCGTCTGCCCGCCCGGCTGGTACGCCGCTGGTCCGGTACCCCGGTCGTCGTCGCCACGGGTGAGGACGACCGGCTGGTCAGCCCGGATCGTTTGCGCCGACGGGTGCGATCGCTGCTCGGTGTCGAGGTCCGCACCCTTCCCCGGGTGGGGCATCTGGCGTTACGTGAGGCACCCGGCACGGTCGCCGAGCTGATCACCCCCGCTCCGAACAATCAGAAGGAAGCCGTGTGAATACCCGCCCGACCGCCACACCCCTGTTCCCGCGTGGATCCTGGGCCGAAGCCTCCCGCATCACCGAGATCCTCCGGAAGGAAACCGTCGGCGGTGCCCTGCTGCTTCTGGCGACCGTCGCCGCGATGGCGTGGGCCAATTCGCCCTGGTCGAGCGGATACGATGCGCTGCGCGACTTCACCGTCGGCCCCGAAGCGCTGCACCTGAATCTGTCGATCGGAACCTGGGCGGCGGACGGATTGCTGGCGATCTTCTTCTTCGTCGTCGGCCTCGAACTCAAACGCGAGTTCGTCGCCGGGGACCTGCGCGACCCGAGGCGGGCGGCCCTGCCGATCGCCGCCGCGGTCGGCGGCATGGCCGCACCCGCAGTAGTGTTCGTCGCCGTCAACGCCCGCACCGGCGGCGACGCCCTGCAGGGGTGGGCCATCCCCACCGCCACCGACATCGCCTTCGCCCTCGCCGTGCTGGCGGTGATCAGCACCCACCTCCCGTCGACGCTGCGCACCTTCCTGCTGACCCTGGCGGTCGTCGACGACCTGCTCGCGATCACCATCATCGCGATCTTCTACACCGACAAGTTGTCGGTGCTGCCGCTGCTGGCGGCGCTGATTCCGTTGGCCGCGTTCACATACGCGGTGCAGCGGCGGATCCGGTCGTGGTGGCTGCTGCTTCCCCTCGCCGCGCTGACCTGGGCGTTGGTCCACGCCTCCGGGGTGCACGCCACCGTCGCCGGAGTGTTGCTCGGCTTCGCCGTCCCGGTCCTGCGCAGCCGGGCCGCCGGCGGACCGGACGCCGGACCGGGGTTGGCCGAGCACTTCGAACACCGCATCCGCCCGATCTCGGCCGGGTTCGCGGTCCCGGTGTTCGCGTTCTTCGCCGCCGGCGTCACCATCGGCGGACTGACCGGCCTGACCGACGCCCTGTCCGATCCGATCGCCCTCGGCATCATCGCCGGCCTGATCGTCGGCAAAACCTGCGGGATCTTCGGCACCACCTACCTGCTGTCCCGGTTCACCCGGGCGACCCTCGATGCCGGGCTGCGCTGGATCGACGTCCTCGGAGTCGCGATGCTCGCCGGCATCGGGTTCACCGTCTCCCTGCTGATCGGGGAACTCGCCTACGGGCAGGCCAGCGCGGCCGACGATCACGTCAAGATCGGTGTCCTGACCGGCTCGGTGGTCGCTGCCGTCACCGCGGCCGTCGTACTGCGGCTGCGCAATCGCGCGTATCGGCTCATCGCCGAACAGGAAGCGGTCGATGAGAATGCCGACGGAATCCCCGACGTCTACCAGGACAACAGCCACCGCGAGTGAAGTTCCGCGACCGGGCCTCGAGGACAACATTTGCGCAGCAGTCGCGGGTGTTCCGTCGCGTCCATCGGGCGTGTCTCGCGCCTAGTGCAGGCCAGCTCCGCCGAGACAGCCCTGTTCCGCCGAGCAGTGTGATCGTTCCCGGGGTGCCCGAAACCCTACGACACCAAGCGCTGTCCGCCACACCGGCCAGGCGGGGTAGATCGGTTGATCCTCGTCGACGCGCCCCACCAAGCGGTGCTCAGGGATTGACGGACACCCACACGTACGCGGCGAGCAGCACCAGGTGCACTCCTGCCTGGAGTGCGGTGGCGCGGCGCGGAACGACGCTGAGCATGCTGACGACGACGGTCAACGCCAGCAACACCAACTGGGCGGGTGCGAGGCCGAGCATCACCGGGCCGTCGAGCCAGACCGCGGCCACCGCGACAGCGGGAATGGTCAACCCGATGCTGGCCATCACCGACCCGAAAGCAAGTCTCAGACTGATCTGAATCTGGTTGCGCCCCGCCGCACGGACCGCAGCGAACGTTCCCGGCAGCAGCACCAACAGCGCGATCACCATGCCCACCAACGAGAATGGCACGCCGGCGCCGGCTACCGCGGCCGCGATCGCCGGGGAGGTCACCGTCGCCAACCCCACCACCGCGACCAACGCCACCAGCAAAAGCCCCAGGCTCACCCACGCACTCCGGCTCGTTCCCGCAGCGGCCGGTGCGTCTTCGCCTGGGGTGTCGGAGAGTGGCACCGGCAGGAGTGGCTCCCGATGGCGCCCGGTCTGGGTGCGCACGAACATCCCGTACAACAGCAGCGACACCACCGCCGCGAAAATCAACTGCACGGACGAGAACTCGACGCCCGGCCGGCCGGTGTCGAATGTCGGTACCACCAGTGCCAGGAAGACCACGGAGGCCACCGTGGTCAGGGCGGCCACGGTGCCGTCCGCGTCGAACAGCGCCGTCCCGAATCGCAGAGCACCGATCAGCAATGACACACCCACGATGCCGTTGAGGGTGATCATCACCGCGGCCACCACGGTGTCTGTGGCCAGGGCCGTCGCCCCGGGGCCGCCGGGGAGCATCAACGTCACGATCAACGCCACTTCGATCACGGTGACCACGACCGCGACCGCGAGCGTCCCGAACGGTTCCCCGACCTTGTGCGCCACCGCCCCCGCCTGATGCAGCGCCGCCAGCACCGTGCCGACCAGAACCACCGCTAGCCCGATCACGCCCACCGGCGGCCCCACATCTTGCCCCCAAGACCACACCAGCACCAGCGCCGCCGCGACCAGCATCACCCGCGGCCACAACTCGACTGCAGCACGCGTGACTCGGGCCATGAACAGCACTGTGCCAGGTCCACCAGCGTCCGTGCAGGTTCCCCACCCGAAGGCAGTCCGCCCGCGCGATCGACGCCCCACTCGATCCGCAAACCTCACCGCGACGGTACGAGAATACGTTCGCTCGACCTGATGAAATGCCCGCCCCAGAAAATCCAGGCTGACCGAAGGTGTTCCCGACGATGGCCGAACCCCGAGGCGACTGGTCCCCGCCTGACTCGGCGACGCGGTGACCGTCCGGGCGCAACCCGTCAGGGGTGTCCGTCGCCGTCGTCGCCGCGGGCGTCTTCCTCGATGAGGTGGTCGAGTACCGCCGTGGTGGCGTCGGCGGCGAGGGAGAAGGGTTCGAGGATCACCTCGGCGCCGGCTGCTCGAAGTTGCTCGGCGTCGTGGACGGTGTGCGCGGTGAGCGCAATGTGACCGCGGTACTCATGGTGGTTCAGGGCGTGCAGGAGCGCCCGGTTGGTCTCGAGCAACGGGATGGTGCTGATCACGAACCGGGCCTGCACCAGCGGCAGCGTATCCAGGAAGTGCACGTCCTCGGCGCTGCCGTAGATGGCGGTGACACCGTCGCGCGTGTTCGCTCCGACCCTGTGGGGGTCGAAGTCGACGGCCAACACCCGGTGCCCGGCCCGGCTGAGGTGGTCGGCGACGTGCCGGCCGAACCGGCCGAGGCCGTAGAGGATGGCGTACACGTCGGAATCGGCTTGGGTGACCTCGGATGCGCGGCTGCCGGTCCACTCGAACACCCGAAGCCACCGTGCCAGTCGGTGATAGAGCTGGTGCGAGTACAGGATCATGTAGGTCGAGCCGCCGATCGTGGCGAGCCCGACGACGGTGATCAGGCTGACGGTGGCGTTGCTGATGTGGCCGAGACTGAGCCCCAACGCGGCCAGGATGAGGGAGAACTCGGAGATCTGGGCGACGGTCAGACCGGCCAGGAACCCGACCCGCACCGGGTAGCGCATCGCGGCCATGATCAGCACGACGATCAGCGGGTTTCCGATGAGCACGAACAGTGAGAAGATCACCGCCTCCGGAATCTGGTCGGCGGCGTGGGTGAATTCCAGCCGGGAACCCAGGTCCAGGAAGAAGAACAGCAGCAGGAAGTCGCGCAGGCTCACCAGCCGTGCTCCGAGCGCGTCACGGTACGGGGTGGACGCCAACGACACCCCGGCGAGGAAGGCCCCGACCTCGGAGCTGAAGCCCAGGGCGTCGCTCACCGCGGCGATCGAGACCGCGTAGGCCACCCCGAACAGCACCAGCAGTTCCTGGGATCGGGCGATGTGGTGCAGCAGCCAGGGCAGCACGTACCGCATCAGGACGGCGAGGGCGGCGAGCAGGCCGACGCCCTTGACGACGACCAGCGCGATGTTCACGGCCAGACTGTCCCCGTTCTGCCGGCCGAAGACGTTGAGCGCGATCATCACCAGCACCACGACGATGTCCTGCACGATCAGGAAACCGACCGCGATGCGCCCGTGGAGTTGCTCGAGTTCGCGCTTGTCGGACAACAACTTCACGATGATGATCGTCGACGAAAACGTCAGGGCGACCGCGACATACACCGCGGTCACCGAGTCCATCCCCAGCGCAATCGCGATCAGGTATCCGACTACCGAGGTGAACAGCACCTGGCCGAGACCGGTCGCGAGGGCGACGGGACCGGTGCTGCGGATCAGATGCAGGTCGAGTTTCAGGCCGACGAGGAACAGCAGGATGGCGATGCCGAGGCGGGCCAGGAGCTCGATCGTGCTGTCGGCGGCCACCCAGCCGGTGCCCGCCGGCCCGACCAGGATGCCGACCCCGATGAACGCGACGATCATCGGCTGCCGCAGCCGGGTGGCCAGCAACCCGGCCACCGCCGCGATGGCCAGGATGACCGCGATCAGTGCGAAGTCGTGCAAGTCCGCCACGTGTGACTCCTTCGCGTTGCGGCAGTGAGCATCGTCGCTACACGACTCGCCGACCGCTGGGACCTCAATTCAGGCTTCCTCCGGCGGCCAGGTAGCCGTCGACGGCGCGCTGGAGACGGTCGAGGGCTGCGCCGTAGGCGGTGAAGTCGCCGGTGCGCTGGGCCTCACGCAGACTGCCCAGGGCGGCGTTGAGTTCCAGGACGGCCGCGGTCAGTTCCTCGGACACGTCCGGGGGTGCGGCGGGCGGCGCACCGACCACCGGTGGCGGCGGGGTCTCGGGTGCGGGAGGTGGTGCGGTCGCGGCGTCGCCGCCGGGTGCGGTCGCCGCGCGTCCGGTGCCGGCGCCGAAGACCTGGTCGAGGGCTTCGGCGAGGGTGGGGGCGTAGCCGACCCGGACCCCGCCGGTGCCGGGTTCGCGGTAGCTGACGAGCACGCGGGCCAGCTGTGGGAACGTTGATCCCTCGGCCGTGGTGGACAACCGTTCGGTGAACAGCGGTTCCACGTAGAGGACGCCGCCGTCGGCGATCGGCAGGGTCAGCAGGTTGCCGTAGTGGATGCGGTTCGACCGCTCCAACAGGGTGCGCTCGGACGCGACCCGGGTGTCGGAGATCATCGAGTTCTGGATCTGCTGCGGCCCCTGGGTCAGGGTGTCCGTCGGCAGCTGCAGGACCTCGATCCTGCCGTAGTTCTCGGGGTCCGAGCGCACCGAGAGGTAGGCGGAGAGGAATTCGCGGTTGAACCCGACCATGGCGGAGGCGAGCCGGAACGACGGCTGCGCGGTGCCAGCGTCGCCGACGAGGATGTAGTACGGAGGTTGCTGCCCCGACTCGTCGGAGGTCGGGTCGCTGGGAACGGACCAGAAGGCGTTGTTGGTGAAGAACTCCCGCGGTTCGTTGACGTGGTACTTGGCCAGACGTTCACGCTGGATCCGGAACAGGTCCTCGGGGTAGCGGAAGTGGGCGCGCAGGTCCTCGGAGATCGCCTCGTCGGGCTGGACGGTGCCGGGGAACACACTCATCCACGCGGCAAGGACCGGATCGTCCTGATCGACCTGATAGAGGGTGACGGTGCCGTCGTAGGCGTCGACGGTGGCCTTGACCGAATTCCGGACGTAGGAGACTTGCTCCCGGGGCAGTGTCCGTCCGGTGTCGGGGTCGGTGACGACCGGTTCGCTCAGGGCCCCGGATTGCGAGTAGGGGTAGTGCTCGACGGTGGTGTAGGCGTCGACGATCCAGGTGATCCGCCCGTCCACGACCGCCGGATACGGGTTGGTGTCGGTGGTCAGCCAGGGGGCGACGTGTTCGACCCGGGTGGCGGGGTCGCGGTTGAAGATGATCTTCGACTCGGGCCCGATGGCGCCGGAGAACAGGATGTTGCGCTCGGCGTAGTTGGCGGCGAACGCCAGCCGGTTGATCCAGTTCCCGATCGGCACCCCACCGGTGCCGTTGTAGGTGTAGGTGGCGGTGTCGGTGTCGTACTCACGCGGGGTGGCGCCCGCCCCAGCGCCGACGATGGCGTAGTCCGGGCTGTCGGACTGCGCGATCACCTCGCCATAGTAGATGCGCGGCTGGTCGACCTGGATGATCTGGTTTCCGACGGCCTGGGAGGCGATGTCGCTGACGGTGTAGATCGGGTATCCGCTGTCACTGCTGCTGCTCTGCCCGGAAGCGTCCCGCACCGCGGCATTGACCCGGTTCGCCGGCGCCGCAATGAAACCGTTGCCGTGGGTATAGACCAGGTGCCTGTTGATCCACTGAGTCTGGTTGCCGCTCAGGCTGTTCGGGGACAGCTCACGCGCCGCGACGATGTAGTCGGCGAGTTCGCCGTCGATGCTGTAGCGGTCGATGTCCAGGGTGGGGGTGAAACCGTAGAAGTTTTTCAGTTGCTGCTGCTGGGTGAACGTGCGGGAGAGCACATTCGGGTCCAACAGCCGGGCGTTGGCGATGGTGGTGACGTCGGCGGGAACCTCCCGCGGCGGCCGGGTACCCACCCCGGGATAGCCCTGATATTCGACCCGATCCGGCCCGAGGCCGTACGCCTGCCGGGTGGCGTCGATGTTGCGTTCGATGTAGGGGCTTTCCCGGTCGGCGGCGTTCGGGCGGACGGAGAACTGTTCCATCAGCGCGGGGAAGATTCCGCCGACCAGGATCGAGGACAGCACCAGCAGGGCGGCGGCCATCGCCGGGATCCGCAGATCCCGCACCCAGATCGCGGCGAAGAACGCGCACGCGCAGAGTATGGCGATCGAGAACAGGATCAGCCGCGCCGGCAGCACCGCATTGATGTCGGTGAATCCGGCACCGGTGAAGGTGGGTTCCTTCCGGCTCCCCCACAGCAACGCATACCGATCCAGCCAGTAGGCGACCGCCTTGAGCGCGATGAACGTCCCCGCCAGGACCGCGAGCTGAATCCGCGCCGCCCGGGTCAGCGCACTCACACCCGCCCCGGGCTCATCCCGGCCGCCGGGCTCGTCCCGATCCTTGCTGTTGCCGCCGTCCCGATCCTGGTTCATGGTCTTGGTGGTGAACGACAGTCGCAGCCCACCGAACAGGTAATGCGCACCCAGGCTCAGCAGAAAGGCGAGGAACGTCGCCACGAACAGCCAGGTCAGCACCAGCCGGTAGAACGGCAGGTCGAACACGTAGAAGCCGATGTCGTGACCGAACTCCGCATCCACGGTTCCGAAGCCGCCGCCGCGCAGGAACAGCTGCACCGTGGCCCAGTTCGCCTGTGCGCTCAACCCGAACGGGACCGCAACCAGCAGCGGAACACCGATACCGAACCACCGCGGCCGGCTCATCACCACCGTCCGGTACTCCTCGATCGGGTCCTTCGACGACACCGCGGCCGCGAACAGCGGCCGGGACCGGTAGGCCCACACCAGCACCGCGAACATTAACCCGGCCACCACGAGCGTCACCACGACGAACAGGATCAACCGGGTCACCAGCACCGTCCCCCACACCGACCGGTACCCGACCTCCCCGAACCACAACCAATCGATATACACCGACACCAGCCGGGGCCCGATCACTAGGAACGCCACGAAGGCCAGCAGCACCACCACCGACACCGACGCCCGCCGCGACAGCAACCGCTCCGATTCGGAGGATGCCATGATCGCCTCCCGGCGCTCGCCCAGTTCGCGACAGGATCTGCCTGACCCTCCAACGAACCCGAGATGTCCGATTTATCCCATTCTAGAGGCGCCGCCTCCGCACACACACGGATACGCATGCCGGTGACGATCTGCCTATCGCCAGCGCGGGCCACTCTCGTGAGGCCCGCAGGACGCTACGCGACCACTCCACAGCAGCCCATTTTGATCTTGTCGCAGCAGTTTCCGGCTCCTGCGTTTGCCAAGAGCGCCCAACACCCATGAGGCCGTTTGTCGCACACCGAGCCGAACGAACAACCTTTGCTTTTACTTACGCTTTACTGTAGATCTACTTGTACATTACTCTGGATCGGGTTACCGTCCAATCAGCTGCAAGTGCAGCGGCGAACCTCCGCCTCTGGCCATGAGCAGGCGGGGTTCCGTCCACTCGAGTGGGATTGGACGGCTGCCCGTCACGTAGCGCGCCGACGTCGAATAGTTTTTCCGTCGGACGCCGCAACACGGGCTGCGGATCCCACCGGTTCGGCATGGGCGCCGGGCCGGTGGGGTTCCTCGCGTGCACCGGCCCCAAGTCTTCATGCTCGCTGCACTCTTGCGGTACCGCACGACATCCCGGCGGAACGCGCGGCGGATAGTCAAGGAGTGCCCGAAAGTCGGCTGCCGCTTGCCGCGCGGTCTCCCATGCACCTGGGGACACGATCCTTGACGGCACCCCGAGCCCCGTGCCGGCGGGCGTAGCCTGGGGTAATGCGTTACACCGACTGGGGTGAGCGTGCCTCTCGGTGGTCCGGAATTCGCAGTAAGACAGTCGATGTGCACGGCACGAAGGTGCACTACCTGGTAACCGATCAGACGCGGGCATCCGAAGTGCCGGTTCATCTACTCGTTCCCAACCCGGCCAACAGCGCCTCGAACTGGCTCGACGTACTCGCGGAACTGCGACCACACGCGCACGCGATCGCGGTAGACCTACCCGGCACGATCGCCGGCCACACCGCGCTGCCGAACCGGCGCGCGACGAGCATCGAAACCAACGCGCTGTTCCTGCGCGATTTCATCGATGCACTCGGGCTCGATCGGGTCACGGTGCACGGCTGGTCGGCGGGCGGGATGGTGGCGTTGATGTTCGCCGACCAGGCACCCGAACGGGTCGACGGGCTCGTGTTGGTGGCGCCGGCACTTCCTCCCCCGCTGAGCGACGGCGAGGCGCGCATGTGGCAAACCCTCGGCAGGGCGGGGTTGGCCATCGTCGCACCGGCCGCCCGGGTGCTGCTCCGGGTTTCGGGGCGGCGCATCCTCGCCCGGAAGCTGCGGCCAACGGCCGATCCCGCGTCGATTGCGGGCACGAGAATGTCACCGGAAATCGCCGGTCTCATGCGGGAGGAGATGTCGGCGGTCGCGCCGAGGTGTTTGGGTCGCGCGGTCACGGTGTATGCCTCGCTGCTGTCGCTGATGCTCGTCCGCCGGCGACCCGTGCTCGACGCGATGCGCCGAGTCGCCTCGCCGACTCTTCTTGTCTGGGGCGATGAGGATCGCATCGCTGCCCGCGCGTCGATCGATGACTGGACGGCGCAGCGGCCCGACTGGAATCTGGTGGTCCTCCAC
>NZ_JBLWIT010000094.1:0-23870 GCF_048381435.1 Rhodococcus mengyinensis
CCGGACTTCCGCAGCTGATGGGCACACGATTCCGCGAAAAGGCGTGTTGACGTGCGGGGACGCCGCGCGGCCGCGTTGGGGTCGTGTTACTACAGGCCTTGCTTTGGCGGGATCTCGCTTACGCGTCGGTGGGGGCGAAGTCGAAGAACCGGGGCGGTTCGGGCAGCTCGAGCGCGGTAAGGATCTTTCGCTGCCCGGCGGTGACGGCGGAGCGTTGCGCCACCTGGCCGTGGTCGGTGGCGAGGGTGACCAGGTGCATCCGGTCGAGCTCGTGACGGATGCTGCGCCAGGTGTCACCGGTGGCGGTCTCGGCGACCCGGATCAGCAGCAGCGCCAGCCAGCACAACTGGACGTGGGCGCGGATGCGGTCCTCGCGGTGGTGGAAGACCGGCCGCAGCCCGAGCGAGCCCTTCATGTCGCGCCACCCGGCTTCGACGGCGAGCAGCTGCTTGTAGGCGGCGGCCAGGTCCTCCGGGGTGAGGGTGGTGTCGGACGTGCGTAGCAGCCACTTGCCGTCCAGGCCGGCCTCGGTCTTGATCGCCGTGTGGTCGATGCGCAGCAGCCCGGTGTTGGTGCGCCGCAGATACCGTCGCAGTCCCGGCTTGGATTTGAGCGAGCCGACCAGCTCGTCGCGGCGGCGCGATGTCCAGGTGTCGGAACCGTCGATCAGCTCTTCGAGGTGCGCGACGAGGTTCTCCCGTACGGCCGCGTCGCGGTCCGCCTGGTCCGGGTTGTGGCAGACGACGAATCGCCTGGTCCGGGCGCCGCCGTCGCCGTCCCCGTCACCGCCGGGCGCGACGTGCACCTCCTTGACCCGCAGGTTGCCGGCCACGGTGTGGTAGCGGCCCGGCCTGGCGAGCGCGGCGGCGGCCTCGGTGTTGGTGTGGCGCAGCTTCTCGGCGTGGATGTAATGCCCGCCGCCGCGGGTCAAATACGCTCGGTTCGCGGCGGAGGCGAAACCACGGTCGGCGACCCAGACCAACCGGCGCAGGTTCCACCCGTCCAGGTCGTCTTTGACGGTGCGGATGATCGCGGTGTCGGCGGTGTTGCCGGGGAAGGTCCAGCAGCGCACCGGGATCCCGTCGCGGGTGACGGCCATCGCGATCACCACCTGCGGCAGGTCGGTGCGGAAGTCCTTGGAGTGGCCGAACTCCCGCGCCCCGGACTCGGCCGGGTTACCGGCCCCGTCGTCGCTGGGCGGATCGGCCCGCTCCGGGCCCTCGGTCTCGAAGTAGGTGCTCGTCGTATCGACGAAAACGATGTCCAAATCCAGGTTTAACAGGTGCGCAACGGAATTGAACACATCGGCGGCGATCTCCTCGAGGGCGTCGAGGAGGAAGTCCATGCCCCGGTAGGCCTGATCGTCGGACAACGCGGTCATGTGCTCGATGGCGACGCGTTCGGTCACCCAGCCGGTCGCCGCGAGCTTCGAGCCGGGTTCGAGCGCGCGCTGGGCGACGAGGGTGAAGATCACCCGCTCCACCGCGTCGGCGGCGAGCCGCCGCCCCTCGGCGGCGCGGCGGATCGCCGCCGAGATCCCCAGCCGGTCCCAGAGCCGGTCCAGCGTCCACGCCCCGCCGAGGCGCCGGCAGTCGAGGATCTCCACCTCCCCGCCCGCGGTCGACGCCGCGGCGGACTGGT
Organism: Rhodococcus mengyinensis; assembly: GCF_048381435.1. Lineage (NCBI taxonomy): Bacteria > Bacillati > Actinomycetota > Actinomycetes > Mycobacteriales > Nocardiaceae > Rhodococcus > Rhodococcus mengyinensis. Next base: position 1,642 of record NZ_JBLWIT010000094.1, read on the forward strand.
CGGGGGCGAGGAACCGCGAGATCGACGACACCAGCCGGGCCAACCCGTCCCGGTCCACGGTCTCGGCGCGGCCGAAGTTGTGGATCACCTTCGCGGTCGGCGAGCCGGTGTCCGGGTGCCGCTCGTTGTGCGCGAGCTGCAGATACGACACCACCGAGCCGTCCTTGTTCTTCCGCCGCGTCTCCCGCAGGTACATACCTACACAACACCACATCGCATGCGGCTTCACCAGCCGACACGCCGCAAGTCGTGTGCCTACAGATTTTCGCGTTCCAGACACCCTGCACCGCTCTGACCTGCGCCTTCATTCCGCGGCAGGCACGAAAATGCCTACGAACTGCGGAAGTCCGGTCTGAGTCTCACCCGCGCACGGCAGGATAGCCAGGGTGATCCCGACCAGCGTCGTTCCGAACAAAGCGTTTGCCCGCCAGGGCGAGAACCGAAAAGACGAGCAGGCTGAGACCAGCTCCCGTCCCGACGACCGTGCTCGGCGCGGCACCCGTCGACAGGCCGAGAACTAAACCCGCGGTTGCCACTGCGACGAGTAGCGCCCCGAGCGCCGTCAGCGTGGGCTCCCCGAAAATGGAAGCGAGCGGAAAGAAGTGAATGCCGACGCCGAAACCCACCCACACGGCGGTCCACTCGGTAAGTCCGGTCAGAGCCAGGACCACGGCCCCCGCCGCGAGCACCACGATCTCGAGAATGACCACGGTGACATATCGGCGCTTCACGGCGGGATCCGTCATCGCTGAGCTCTCGGCGGGACTGCACACCGCCAACACGATGCCGATCACAACAACGACCAGACCCGCCAAACACCCTGTGTTGAGCATCGCAGTCAACACACCGGAAGTCGGGACGGCCATTGCCCATCCGAACCAGGAGGTTGAGAAGAATCCCACTATCGCAGCGGTGTTACCTCGGGCGCGGCCCGATTGCCTTGCGAATTCCCATAGAGAAGGCATACCCGCCAACCTAGACCCAACGGCCTCGGGCGCGGCGAACTCATCGACTCCCTCGCCCACCACGGTGGCGATCTCAGAACTACCGATCGAGGTGCGCCTTCCTCCCGACTCGCGGCAACGAATCCTGACCGTCAGAATTGCCTTACCGTCCCGGCATTCTAGATCCGTCGGCATCACCCTTCGTCGAATGCGGCGAGGGTGATGATCTGGTCCTGCAGTGCGCGCACCAGCAATGCGGCCTTGTCCGATGCCGGTCGTCCCGCCTGCGTGTACTTACCTCGGATGCGGCTCAGATGAGTGTTCATGGTGCCCAGGCTGATCCCCAGCGTTGTCGCGGCAGCCGCTTTCGACTCACTCTGCACCCAGATTCGCACGACCTCGATTTCGCGTCGGCTCAGGGGCGGGCGAATGTCCACCGGAGACCTCTCTACACTGTCCAATCCCGTCCGATCGTGTTGTCGTCATCGAGTGCATAGGGGTGTCCCCCTGGCCCGCTGCCGGCCCCGTGACCGACCGTTACGATCAGGGTGCCGACCGCGTTGGTGTCAATCGGCGAGCACGGCTTTGAGGAACCCCTTGGTGCGCTCGTGCTGCGGTGTCGTGAAAATTATTGACGGCTCCCCTTCCTCGACGACCCGGCCGGCGTCGAACATCATCACCCGGTTCGAAACATCTCGGGCAAACTGCATCTCGTGTGTGACGATCAGCATCGTGATGTCCGTGGTTCGGGCGACGTCTCGCAGTACGTCGAGAACATCTGCCACCAATTCCGGATCTAGAGCAGATGTGACCTCATCGAGCAACAGTATGTCCGGGTCCATCGCCAGTGCTCGCGCGATCGCGACGCGCTGTTGCTGACCGCCAGAGAGCTGCGTCGGATGCGCCGTCTCCTTGTCCGAGAGCCCGACCATCTCGAGTAACTCGCGTGCGCGTTTGACAGCTGCGGCCTTGTCGAGTCCGAGAACGTGGATAGGCGCCTCGGTGATGTTGTCGATGACGTTCATGTTGGGAAAGAGGTTGAATTGCTGGAAGACCATCCCGATTCGTCGGCGAACCTTCCGCAGGTACTTCTCCGACGCCGGGACGAGTTTGTCCCCTTTCTGCTCGTGTGTGAGCCGCAGACCGTCAACCCAGATGACGCCGTCATCGATCGACTCCAGGGTCATCAGTAAGCGTAGGATCGTCGTTTTCCCGGAACCGCTGGGTCCGATCAGGGTGACACGGTCCCCTCGTTTCACCTCGAAGTTCAACTGATCCAGCACGACATGGTCGCCGTAGCGCTTCACGACGTTCTCGAAGCGGATCATCGGGGTAGGTGTGGTCGATTCATCGGGCAAGACGCTTGTCCAATCTGCGTATGAGCAGCGAAGTGGGATAACTGGCGAGGAGGAAGATCACTCCGGCGAGGGTCAGTGGCTCGAGGTACTGGAAGTTTCTCGCACCGAACTGCTGCGCAGCCGTCACCATTTCCACGACGGTGATCGCGAACAGGAACGGCGTGTCCTTGAACATCGATACCGCGTAGTTGCCGAGTGCAGGAACTACGCGGCGGATGGCTTGCGGCAGGATTATCGCTCGCCAGGTGCGGCTCGGCGCGATCGACAGTGCGCGCGCCGCTTCCCACTGGCCGCGGGGAACCGCCTCGATACCAGCGCGGTAGACCTCAGCCATATACGTCGAGTAGTGAATTCCGAGAACTGCAACACCGATCTGCAGCGGAGACCAGCTCGTGAGGGTGTAGTAGACAAAGAGCAGCTGCACCACGAGCGGTGTGAGTCTGATGAACTCGGCGGCCGCTCGCACGGGCACACTCACCCACCGGGGACCGCTGTGTCGGATCAGCGCAATGACAAGGCCCAGAACCGACGCAATCAGGAATCCGAGCACGGTGGCGAGGAGGGTGATGCGGAAGCCCTCGAGCAGAAGAGGCAGTGCCGCGGAGGCGCGGTCCCAACTCCAGTCGGCATTCATTGTTGCGCAGCCTCCAAGCCTCGCGGATCGGTCGGTGCGAGACTGAAGATTTCACGCAACGACGGACCGGTTCCCAGCCTGTTCTTCGCACGCACCTCGAGGGCGTTCATCAACAGGGTGAGAACGTAGCCGATCACGAAGTAGATGATGAGGCCGACACCGAACGCGAACAGCGTGTTTCCCGTCGTCTGACGGAGCTGTCCGATCTCGAAGGTCAGGTCTTCCAGTAGAATGTAGCTCGCCAGCGCGGTGCCTTTCAGTAGCTGAATCAACAAGTTCGTCAGTGGCGGAATCATTTCCGCCCATGCCTGTGGAAAGACGATCCGTCGAAGCCGCTGCCAGTGGCTGAAATCGAGCGCAGTCGCGGCTTCCCATTGCGGTTGTGGTACCGAATTTATGGCGCCACGAACCACTTCCGCCCCGTAGGCACCGTAGTTGAGTCCGAGCGCCAGAATGCCGCAGAGTAGGGGATCGATGAGGTACCCGAACAGCGGCACAACATAGAACAGCCAAAAGAGCTGCACCAAGAGTGAAGTGCCGCGGAAGAACTCGATGAACGCACGGGAGAACCACCTGATGATCCGATTATGTGCGCGATCGGCTACACCGAGCATCACTGCGGTCAGGAACGCGAGAGCCGCACCACCGGCGGTGAGTTCGAGGGTGATGAGGACGCCTTCTCGGATACTGGGCCAGGCATCCGAGAAGGCGTTGATGTTGTCATTCACGTGGGAGAGCCTGCAGAGTTCTCAGTTGACATTTTGTTCTCAGTTGGCGCCTTCGCACAGCGTGGCCGTGGTCAGGTTCGGGTCCGGCAACTCCTGCTCGGTGAAACCGAACGGGCCGACGATCGACAAATACTTGTCCTTGTCCGACGTGATCTTGGCAAGCTCCTCGTTGTACGCGTCGCGTAGTTCCACATCTTCCGTACGGAAGACGGTGCCACCAGCACCGACCTGCGGAACTCCGTTGATGTTCGCGACGAAGGACTCCGTGACCTCCACGGGAACCTGCGGGTTGTTCTTGGCAAGCCAGTTAAGCGAGATACCGGTCAACGCGAAGACATCAGCACGCCCACTGGCGATCGCATCCATTCCGTCCTGCGGTGACGCTACCTGCATCGCGTCGATACCGAGCGACTGCGCGTAGTCGGATTCGATCGCCCCGGTCATCGCCGCCATCCGGACGCCACTGTCCTTGACCGACTGCATATCCGTCAGGCCTTCCGGGTTCCCCTTCGGCACCATGAGCGCTGTCGTGTAGTTGAATTCAGGCTCGCTGAAGGCCGCCTGCTCGCAACGCTGCGGCAGAATCGACATTCCGGCACTGACGACGTCGAATCGACGTGCCTGTAGCCCCGGGATCAAAGCACCGAAATCTGTGCTGACCCCCTCGACATTGTCGATTCCCAAATTCTTGAAGATTTCCCTGTGAAGCGCCACCGTCGCACCCACCAGCTGCCCGTCCTGCTCGAAGCTGTACGGCGCCTCACCAGCGAAGCCGACGGTCACCGTCCCCTCGTCACGAAGTTGCCCGAGCAGCGAGCCGCCGTTCGTCGAATCGGTCTTCGTGCAACCCGCAACCGACACCGCGGCCACAATCAGGCCGACGAGGACAGCCGCAGGCCGCGCAACTGCCCGCAAGGGCGAAATCATCGAAATCACTGAGGCTTTCCTTTCATCCACGACAGGCGATCCACCCGCTCTTCGCACCGCGAGGCAGCGCGATCAAACACGGATCCGCGTCACCGCACGGTACGCAGCCACACGAACCAGCGCATCCGACCCGCCCATTTCTTTACCTTGTCGTTACTTCAATTTTAGGTTTGCGGCGATGGGCGCAGCGTTAGACTCCCGCACTCCCACTTCACTGGAGCGCCGGCGGCGCCGGTTAGCGGTAAGCAGGTCGCGGGATGCTCTCGCGCAACGCTTCTCCGAGCGGACGGCAGATCGCAGAGGCGGACACACTGCACACGGGACGCTCCGATACGCGCCTGACCTCCTCCCGCCTGCCGACATACCCGCGACCGCTTCACAACAGCAACTATTGCATAGTGCCACAATCGTGACGTTCTACTCATGTTCGCCCTCCGTGGCAGTCCGCGAGGGCGGTGACGAGATTCTCGATGCAGCCGAACAGGACAGGCGCTACGGCAGCATCACGACACGGCACCTGCCGCGCGTAATTTTCCGCGCCTCGCCGAATTCGGCGCGATCCATGCGCGCAATCCAGCGTTCGACTGTCGATGACCACTGGTTGGGCTGGGTGCAGAGACGTGCATCCCTGGCGCCGGGGGGACGGCGACACGGGGATGCTCGGCGGCCAGCGCAGTGTATCGGCCGCGTCGCGACCGTACTACCGGTAACGGCCCGACGTCTACCGACTGCTTGTTGAAGCCAGTAGTGCTCATTGACGAATCCTCGGATCTGGCAGCGGAGGTGTTCACAGGCCTACCGGCGTGTACGACCGTCGACGGTGACGGTCGCCGGAACGGTGATAGAAACGTGGCCCTCGGGACGATCACCGGCCATGTCCGATACCGGTTACGGTCATGGCCGGCGGATACGACAGAACCTCTGTGGGAGGGATGCCTCGAACATTATTGGACCTGAATTAAGTAGCTCGACCGTGCAGTGGTCACGCGACACCAGTCGTTCACGGCCTCCCCACCCCGGGCGCTTCGCGCATAGAGCAATGGTATGCCAGTCGAATCGTTGCCCAGTCGCTCTCTCACGACATCCGAGCGCAGCGTTTCTGACGTCGATCTCCGTGGCGGCTGCCCTGATACCCAATGCTGCGACGCGCCGGATTGGTGGGTGACACGCCCACCCTGGTCTGTCCGAGAACGTATCCTGAGGCGGGCTACGCAAAGAAGTGACCGAATCCGATGACGACCAGCCGAGCGGCCAACGATGGGGATCAGGTCCGTGAAGACCCCAAACTCGGCCTGAACGAAGGAATGACGATCAAGGAGATCGGTTGGGGCCTCGACGTCGACGAACTGTTTCGCCGCCGGGTGCAGGGGCTGACCGACTCCGCGCTGGTGGACAAGGGTTACACACCTCCGGTCGACGCGGTCCTATTGTGGTGCCGGGCGGCGAAAAACCCGAGCCTGCGGCATGCGCTCCGGCAAGCGAAGGCCGCACTGTCGCGGAGCGGATTCGTCTGGCTTCTGACCCCGACACCGGGATCGCCCCGCCGCGTCCATCCCGTCCAGATCGACACAGCCTCGCTTCGCACTGGGTTTCACGTTGAGGCGGGACCCGGAATCGAGATCCACCGGTGGATCGGCACCCGACTTACCCGGCCACCGTCCCCTGATATCGCACTCGTGCGATGCGGCGCCCTACCCAACTGAATGTCGGGCACGGTACTCGTGCGGCGGTCGCTGTCATGCCGGGACAGTGACTGCCAGCGATCGTCGCCGGTAGTCCGATGGCGACTCCACTGACCCGATTTCCCGTTCCGCAGATGGAGGGGAGGCGGAATCGACCGGCTCTGTGAAACCATCGAACGCCGCCTTGATCTAATCTAATCCTTGTCTCCTCGCGTTCGGCCGAATCTCCGTGGCGACCGCTGGAATTATAAGACGGCTTCGGCGGCCTCTCCGTTGTTGCCGCACCGGTCTCGCGTTCGCCATCGACTTTCGCCTGCGCAGCCGGCCACAGCGCCCTGATGCGTTTTCAGCTCAACCGACTTGGCGGGCGACTGCGATCTTCGTGCCCAGGCATGTTTCGCCGCCGAAACATGCGCGAGGAAAACCTCGGCGACCCCACCGGCCTCACGAGGCTTCGCACGCCCTGACAACCCCGATAATGACCTTCCCCAGCAACTATTGCCTACTGCAATCAGGATGGCCGAAGGCCAGCACGATGGCCGATAGGCCGCCCTCTCCCGGATCCGAACCGGGAATCGGCCGGCCGGTGGCGCCCATCGACTGATGGCGATCATCGTCGCCTCGGTCGCGGTGCCGCGCTCGACAACACGCGCCGAGCCGACACCCAGGAACTCTCGATACTCACCGACCAACGTGTACCCGGATATCCAGCCTGTCGGCACCACAGCGGAATTCTGCCATCAACAGTCCCCACCGGCCGGTTCGAGGGAAAGCCCCTCGGTTCCCGTTGAATAGAACGCAGTCAGGCGCTTGCGTGTGTCAACATAAGGACCGCCAAGGGCGCTTCGATTCCGGCCTCGTCGAAGGCAGCCAGCGCGGCGCTGGTGAGGCGGCGCTGGACCGCCCATTGCCGTCCCGGCCGGGTGCGGGTGGTCAAACGCAATACCACCGACTGCGCTGTGACGGTGTTGACGCCGAGCATCTCCGGCGGCTCGAGCACATCCTCGGCGATATCCGCTTCGTCGACTGCCGCTTCGGCGGCGGACAATGCCACCTGCAACGCCCGGTGCACGTTTGCGGTGTGCGCGATCGGCAGATCGATTACCGCGACCGCGTGTCCCTGACTCATGTTGCCCACCCGCTGAATCTCCCCGTGACGGCAGAACCACAGGGTGCCGTTGATGTCGCGGACGGTCGTCACCCGCAGGCCGACGGTCTCGACCGTGCCAACTGCGTCCCCGACATCGACGACGTCCCCGACACCGTACTGGTCCTCGAGCAGCATGAAAACGCCGGTCAGGAAGTCACGCACAAGGTTCTGCGCGCCGAACCCGAGCGCGACACCGATCACGCCGGCAGAGGCGATCAGCGGTGCCACGTTCACCCCGACCACCGCCAAAATCTGCAGCACAGCCCACGTCAAGGTTGCGATCGACACCCCGGATTTGAAGACCGATCCCATGGTGCGTGCGCGTTGCGCCCGCCGCGCGTTCAGTATCGAGTTGGAGGCGCCATAGGGATCGCGCGCTTTCAGAGGGCGCAGCAACGCCGACGCGCCGACTCGAGCCCGCCGGGTCATCCGATCGATCAGCCGGTGCAAGCCGTACCGCAGCAGCAGCGCCAACACCACGTACACGGCGATCTCGATCGGGCGGTGCACGAGCCAGTCCCGCGAGATCACGGTCAGGTCCAGGGCATGAAGCTCAGTATTCATCCCCTCGCAGTGTACGGAGAGACGGAGCCATTCAAACACCTTGGCGTCGCAGGGCGATCGCAACACCACTGATCGAAGGATGTTGCACGTGGCCCACCATTCTCACCGGCCGGTTCCGGAGACCTTTCGGACGTTGGGCGTGACTGGCCGCGAGTTACTCACAAACGCGGCCGAGGCGAGGTGGACGGCTCGTATCGCAAACAGGGCGTCCGGTGGCTTTCGGCATGTAGTGGGGTGGGCTCCAAGCGTGGTCGCAATCCTCAAAGACCGGTGTGCGCAAAAAGGCACTCCTGTCCGGCGATGTTGTCGCAGCTGTTCAGGTCCAGGCGTCGCCGGAGTCTCAGGGGCGGACGCCGGCGGCGCCGGTCGCTGAGGGGGTGACCAAGCCGACGTCGACGACCGGGTTTATTCGCGAAAGGGCAACTCGAGGTGATCGCGACTGTGACAGCGCCACTGTCGCAGACTTCACCGACGTCGAGGCGTTCATCCGGGTTGCGCTGCTGCGCTTCCTGACGCAAGGGCGCGAGCAAACACTCAACGGCACCGATGTTTCGCCGGAATGGGACGCCATCCTGGGTACATCGGGGGCTGTCTCAGCGGGTGTTCACAACGGGCGCGATCACCACGGCCCGGAAGACGCTCACCCCTCCGGAGTCGGCCGGGCCCGACAGCCGGGGGGCATCCTGTTGTCGCCGACTACTGGAGGCGATCGGGCGCTACCCGTGGGCGACCGAAAGGGACATGAATCCGGCGCTGAGTCCGTCGATGACACGATTTGCCGGGGCCGCGCGCCCTCGTCGTCATAGGCGGGCCGCCGGATCACACCGTTCGGGTAGGTCCACGACGGGATCATTGTGCATTCTCAATTGACTACGGTCGGCTCCCGGCTCATCTGACTTCCGGTCAACGACATTGTCACCGGTATCGACGTCGTTGCCCAACACGGACTGGCCACGCCAACGATCGAGTGTCCTCGGAATGGCACGGCGGCTGTTGCCGCTGAAGGTGCCTGCCCCCGGAAACGCCCTGTCGGCGTTTCCTATTCAGTCGGCGTCGCGCGAATCACCAAGTCCGGCGACGGCGCGAGATCGTGACGGCGCTCGCCGGGCAGGTATTTGACGACCGCGCCGATCTCGCGGCGACGGTGGTCGGTGACCTCGCCGACCACCGCGCGCCCGCGGGTGGTGAGTTCGATCGAGACCCCTCGACGTGAGGTCTTGGTCGGTTCCCGGCTGAGCAGGCCGGCTTGGACCAGACGCTCGACCATCCTGGTAGCGGTGGGCAGTCGCAACGCGAGGTAATGAGCCAGCGCGGCCGCGCTCAGCGGGCCGCGGGTGTCGAGCACGACGAGAACCCGGAACTCGGCGGTCGTGATCGTCTCGTCGACGGCGGCGATCGAGCGTGCGGAGAGTGTCACCAACAGCCGTGACGCGGCCGGGTCCGCGTCGGTGATCGCGTCCGTGTTCTCCTGCCCGGTCGGGTGGGAGGTGTCGTGCACGAACTGCTCCTTGTCGTCACCCCGGCGATGGCCTCCCCACAGCAACTATTGCATACTGCAATAATGATGTCGGAGGCAGCACGGTGGCCGTCAGGTCGTTCGATCCCGGTTCCGGGCCGGGAGACCGTCGGTCGGTGGCTGCGGGAGAGCCCGACCGCGCTGGTCCCGCTGGCCCTGGTGATCGGCGCCGGGACCGGTGTTGCCGCGGTCGTCTTCCGGTGGCTGATCACCACGTTCACCCGAATGTTCACCGGTGTGGACGATTACTCCGACGCCGGGCATGCCGCCAACCCGCATTTTCCGGCGCTGGGGATGTGGTTCGTGCTGGTGGTGCCGGTGATCGCCGGTGCGATCTACGGGCCCCTGGTGTACCGGTTCGCGCCGGAGGCACGCGGGCACGGGGTTCCGGAGGTGATGTACGCCGTCGCGGAACGAGAGGGCCGCATCGCCCCACAGGTCAGTGTGGTCAAAGCGTTGGCGTCCGCACTGTGCATCGGGGGTGGCGGATCGGTGGGCCGGGAGGGGCCGATCGTGCAGATCGGTGCCGCCCTCGGGTCCACGTTCGGCCGGATCACCCGTTTGTCCGGGTCGCGGGTGCGGGTGATGGTGGCCTGCGGGGCGGCCGGCGGGATCTCGGCGACGTTCAACGCGCCGCTGGCGGGCCCGTTCTTCGCGATGGAGTTGATCTTGCGGGACTTCGCCGCGGAATCCTTCGGCGCGGTGGTGCTCTCGAGTGTGATGGCGTCCATCGTGGGCCGGGCGATCATGGGCAACGAGGCGTTCCTGTCGCTGCCGTTGTTCTCGGTGCACAGCCCGCTCGAGTATCTGCTGTTCATCGCGCTCGGGGTGATCGTCGGCGCGGTGGGGGTGTGCTTTTCGAAGGTGTTGTACTTGATCGAGGATGTCTGCGACTGGGCGTGGCGTGGGCCGGAATGGTTGCGGCCCGCAGTGGGCGGGTTGTTGATCGGCGCCCTGCTGCTGGTGCTGCCGCAAATGTACGGGGTCGGGTACCCGGTGCTCGAAAATGCCGTCGAGGGCAAGTACGTGCTCGCGTTCCTGCTGGTGTTGTTGGTCGGGAAGATGATCGCGACCAGCCTGACGATCGGGATCGGCGGCTCGGGTGGGGTGTTCGCCCCGACGCTGTTCATCGGCGCCATGGCGGGGACCGCGTTCGGTGACGTCGCGAATGTGCTCGCACCCGGGATCAGTTCCCCCGCGGGGGCGTACGGGTTGGTCGGGATGGGCGCCGCGCTCGCCGGCGCGACCCGGGCACCGATCACCGCGGTGATCATCCTGTTCGAGCTCACCGGGGAGTATTCGATCATTCTGCCGCTGATGGCGGCGGTGGCCATGGCGGCGGGCCTGAGCCACCTGATCTCGAGGGACACCATCTACACCCGCAAACTCCTGCGCCGCGGCGTCGACATCGAAAAACCCCAGACCCCGGCAGTGTTCGCCGGCATGACGGTGCGCGATCTCGCCCAGCCACTTCCCGATCCCCTGACCGAGACCACCGCCCTCGCCGAGGCGGCGCACGCGTTGTCGTTGTCCGAGCACGGGATCCTGCCGGTTGTCGCCGCAGACGGCACCTACCACGGCTGTGTGACCGCGCGGGCGGTGGCCGAAACCCTCGGCGACCCGGACGCCACCGAGACCGTGGTCGTGCAGTTGGCGCGCCTGACCGCGGCCGTGACCGAGGACTCCACCCTCACCGAGGCCCTGCGCGCTTTATCGGAGTCCCCCGGCACGGGTCTGCCGGTCCTGGACACGAACCGCAGCCGGCTGACCGGATGGATCACGCACGAGAGCGTCCTCGCCGCTCTCGAACCTCGACTCGGCGGTCCTCCCTCGACGGACCCGCCCCGGTGACGCCCGCCCCAGCCCCGACCTGGGGTGCGGTGATGACCGCCTGGACCGTCACCCCGCTCGCGACGGTGTCGATGGTCGCCGCGACCCTCGCGTACCTGATCCTGGTGCGCAGGCTGGCCCGGCGCGGGCAGCGGTGGCACCGAGGGGCCCTGGCCAGTTGGCTGCTCGCGATGATGGTGTTGGTGATCGCCCTCAACAGCGGTATGGCCGTCTACGCGGGCAGCCTGTTCTGGGTACACATGCTGGTGCATCTGCTCCTGATCATGGTGGTCCCCGTCCTATTGGTCGGTGCCGCACCGATCCGGTTGCTCCACGACGCCTCGAGCTCGCGCGGTCGGGTCGTCGTCGACCGGATCGTGACGAGCGCACCCTCGCGCATCCTCACCACACCCGTGTTCACCGTGCCCCTGTACACGACGGTGATCGTGCTGACCCACCTCACCGGATTCCAGCAGGCCATGGCCACCCATATGTGGATCCACGACACCGAACTCGCGCTCTACCTGCTCGCCGGATACCTGCTGCTGCTGCCCCTGATCGGCGACGAACTCACCGCCCGGCCGCTGCCGCACCTGCTGAGGTGGGCGGTGCTGGCGCTGTGCATGGGCCCCGACACCTTCGTCGGGATCACCCTGATGATGACCGACTACCCACTCGCACCCGCCTACGCCGGCATGCGGCCGGACTGGGGACCGACCGCACTCACCGACCAGAAGACGGCCGGCGCGATCATGTGGTTCGGCGGCGACGGACTGATGATGACGCTGATGGTGCTCATCACCCGCCAATGGATCGCCACCGGCCGCGGCGGCCTCGGCCGGTGGCTCGAAGGAATACGACGACAGGCCACACTCGGCGACACCGAACGCACCAGCGTCGATGTCGACGACGATCAGGCCGCGCTCGACGCCTACAACGCCCGACTCGCCGCCCTGCACGAGCACGACCGCCGCTCCCGCCGCTCCTATTCGGTCACGGCCCGGGACGAGTCGCCGTGACCACCTCCGCACGTCGACCGCCGAAAGGATCCACCATGAGCCGAGACAAGACCACGAGGCGGACGCTGGACTTCGCCGCCCACGATCGGCGGCGCACCACACTGATCCGGGTCGCGTCGACCGCCGTACTCGTCATCTTCGCGATCGTGATCGGAGTCCTGATCCTCACCCACACCGACGCCGACAACCCGGCGGCCGCGCCTGCGGCAGTCACCGAGTCCGGTGCCATCCGGCTCCCGGCCGACACCGCGCCGACGGTGGGCGTGCGTGAGCAGCCACGACACGTGCTCACCATCTACGAAGACTTCCAGTGCCCGATCTGCAAGAAATTCGAAAGCACCTTCGGCGGGGCGATCGACGCACTGCGCAACGCCGGGACCGTCGCCGTCCACTACCACCCCATCGCCATCCTCGATCGGTCCTCGTCCACCCACTACTCGACCCGCGCCGCGAACGCCTCCCTGTGCGTCGCCGACGAGTCCACCGCCACCTGGCAGAAGTTCCACACCGCACTCTTCGAGCACCAACCCCCCGAGGGCGGCGCCGGTCTGAACGACCGGACATTGATCGACATCGCCCGAGGAGCCGGCGCATCCGAGGCGATCGGAGACTGTATCACCGCAGACACATTCTCCGACTGGATCACCGCGTCGACGAATGATGTCCTCGCCGGCGGGGTGTCGGCGACCCCGACCGTCGAACTCGACGGCCACCCAATCGATCTGACCACGCCGGACGCCCTCACCGCTGCGGTGGCGGCAGCGGTGAAATGACCGCCACCGCACCGATCGGGCTGGCCCGGCCCGCGGCCGCCGCCGTCCTGGCCGGCGGGAGCATCGGCCTCATCGCAGCGCTCGCCCTCACAGTCGAAAGATACAAACTCCTCACCGACCCGCAGTACATACCGTCGTGCAGCCTCAACCCGGTGATCTCGTGCGGATCGGTGATGACCACCCCGCAAGCGGCAGTACTCGGGTTCCCGAACCCGATACTCGGACTGGCGGCGTTCCCGGTGGTCGTCGTCACAGGCGTGCTCACCGTGGCCGCCATCCGGCTGCCCCGGTGGTACTGGTACGGACTGGCCGCGGGGATCGTCGCAGGCACCGCCTTCGTGCACTGGCTGATCTTCGAGAGCCTCTACCGCATCGGCGCGCTCTGCCCGTACTGCATGGCCGTCTGGGTGGTCGTCGTGCCACTCTCGGTCATCGCGGTCACCGCTGCCCTGCAGTCACCCCGCCCCGGCCCGGTCCGTCGATTCCTGCACACCTGGCGCTGGACGATCGTCACCTTCTGGTACACCGCCCTGGTGCTGGTCATCCTCGACCGCTTCTGGAATTACTGGTCCACCCTCTGGTAGCCGTTGTTCCGAACGCCGGGTCGACACAACAGAGGAATCCCGCGGCTGGCGTGCCCCTGCCCCCACACCACGACGGTGTGGTCCACAGTGGCATCGACCCCACAATCCGATGCCCGCTCCCTCGAGGCGATCAAGGTCGAGCCGCGCAGGTAGTGAAGGCCTTCCCACATCGCTGCCAGTTCCACGGACGGGTAGCCGCCTCGCCCGGTCGGGACTTCTCGGCGTGTAAACAATCGTTTACAATAGTGAACATGCGATCACCATCGGATGATCGGACCGCGCGAGCGAGGATCCGGGACGAGGCACTGACACTCTTCGCTGCCCACGGACCCGACGCGGTGACCGTCCGCGACATAGCCGCGGCAGCCGGCGTCTCCCCCGCCCTGGTCCTGCGGCACTACGGGTCCAAGGACGGGTTGCGTGAGGCCGTCGACGAACACGTCGCCCGAACCTTCGAAGCGATGCTGGAGCAGGTCTCGAATCCGGCCGAGACCGGCCCCTTCGATGCGGCGGCGTTGCCGGCGATGACCCACGCTGTGATCGATCTCCTCCCCGCCGACTCGGCGATCCCCGGCTATCTCGGGCGGATGCTACTGACCGGCGGGCCGAAAGGATCGGGCCTGTTCGGAAGGTTGCACGCGGCGAGTCGAGACACCCTTGCCCGGATGGCCGATGCCGGACACGCCGATCCCGGCGCGGACCCGGACGTGCGGGCGGCCTTCTTGTTGGCCAACGATCTCGCGGTATTGCTCCTGCGCCCACGCCTGCAGGAGATTCTCGGCGTCGATCCCCTGTCGAGCGCCGGGATGCGGCGCTGGGGCGCCGAGGCGCTGTCGATTTACCGAAATGGATTGGGGGGAAACGCTACCCGAATCTGACTGCATCCGCTCACCGTTCCTCGCCACCTGAATCGAGGCCTGCCATGTCCAAGACCCTCACCGTGACACACGTCATCTCCCGCACGATCGCCGAAGGGGGAGCCCGGTTGTTGCGTTCGCGCCGACTGATGCGCGCCCCGATCTGGCTCTACCGGGCACACCTCGGGTTCGTATTCGGGTCGCGGATGCTGATGCTCGAACACATCGGACGCACAACCGGCGCCAGACGCTACGTCGTACTCGAGGTCTTCGACCATCCCGCACCGGACACCTATGTGGTGGTCTCGGGGTTCGGCGCCCGCGCCCAGTGGTTTCGCAACGTACAGGCCCACCCCGACGTGCGCGTCTACCTCGGCGGCCACGCACCGGCACACGCCACAGCGCGTCGACTCACCCCGGCCGAGGCCGACACCGCCCTGGCGGCCTATACGAGGCGTCACCCTCGCGCCTGGGACACGTTCAAACCCGTCATCGAGAACACCCTCGGGGCTGCGATCGGTGACCAGGACACCGAGTTGCCCATGATCGGGCTCCGCCTCGCCTCCGTTCCGAGGTGACCGCCTGTCGCCGTGTGGCTCAGTGCACGTCGAGCCGGTCGAACGCCAGCACGGTGGCCGCGAAGAGTGCCAGTGCGACAACGAGCAGGATGACGGCCGAGGACAGGCGCAGCCCGTTCTCGAGTTGCCCGTCACCGACGGCGTAGTAGAACAGCGACGCGTACCGCGCCGGCCTGATCCAGTCCACTACGGGCGCAAGGGAACTGATCAGATAGGAGGCGGCGGCGACGGCGGAGGAAATCCCCAACGCCAGCCCGCGGCTTCCGGTCAGCGCCCCGATCAGCATGGCGAGGGCGCCGAACCCGATCCCCAGCAACAGCACCCCGATCGTGATCCCCGTCAGATGTCCCAGGTCGACGGTCAGTTCGAAACCCCGGCCCAGGGCCACGAACACCGCGGTAATCACCGCGACCGGCATCCCGGTCAGGCAGAGGGCACCGAACTTCTGGGTCACGATCCGGCGCCGCGCCAGCGGCAGCGTGGCGATCACCCCGAGTGTGCCGTCCTCGTCCTGGCCTGCCAGGCACGCCGCCCCGTATCCGACGGCGGCCAGCAGCACCAACAACGGGACGAAGTTGGCGTACAGGTTCGCGTTCAGCCAGCCGGCGGAGCTGGTCAGATCACCACTGGCCCCGAACAGGGCGGCCATGGTGGAATTGCCCTGGGTGAACTCGTTCAGCCCGGCATCGTCCTTGAACGTCGGATACAGGGCGACGACGAACGTGTATACCGCCATTCCGGCCGCGTAGCCGATCATCGAACGCCGCCGCAGCCGCAGGTCCAGGCGGGCCACTTCAGTGAACATCGGTAACCTCCCGACCTGCGCCCGTGCGATAGAAGGTCAAGAACAGCTCGTCGAGGTCGGCGCCCCGGACGGTCATGTCCACCGGATCGAGGCCGGCGGCGACCCGCAGCAGCGGTGCGATCCGCCCCGCCACCGCGAGGGTCACCGCGCCGTGTCCACGGGAGACGACCTCGACCTGATCGAGATCGTCGAGTGCGGTGGTGTCGACGTCGCGGTCGAAGCGCAGCTCGACCGTGCGCGGCGCGCTGGCCCGCAGATGCTCGACGGTGTCGGTGACCACCAGCCGCCCGTCCTTGATGATCGCCACCCGGTCGACGAGCCGCTGCACCTCGTCGAGCTCGTGGGACGACAAGAACACCGTCCGCCCCTCGGCGACGGTTTCCCGGACCAGACCGATGAATTCCTGCTGCAGCAGCGGATCCAGCCCGGATGCCGGCTCGTCCAGGATCAACAACTCCGGGCGATGCATGAACGCCAGCACCAGGCCGATCTTCTGCCGGTTCCCCTTCGACAGGGTGTGCACCGGGGTGTCGAGTTCGGCACCGAAACGGTCGGCGAGCTCGTCCCGGTAGGACAGGTCCGACAGGCCCCGGACCCGGGCGGCGGCCTCGAGGTGCCGGCGCCCGGTCAGCGGCGGATACAGAGCGAACTCGCCCGGCAGGTACCCCACCCGCTCGTGGATGCGCACACTCTCCCGCCGGGGATCGTGCCCGAACACCCGCACGGTACCGGCGTCGGCCCGGTACAAGCCGAGCAGCAACCGGATCGTGGTCGACTTGCCCGCCCCGTTGGGACCGAGGAACCCGAACACCTCCCCGGTGGTGATCCGGAAGTCCAGATCGATCACGCCCCGCCGGGATCCGAAACTGCGGGTCAGGCCCGCGACGTCGACAACCGATGTCATGATCGCTCCTCCTCCGGCGCGAGGACGAACACTCCCCGCGAGTAGGTGTCCATCAGGGTCTGCGACCAGCGCCGAAGTCCGGTCGGCCTGATCGGGTCGACGCCGAGCACCGCCTGCACCTGATCGCGCAGCAGGATCACCGCGAGATCGTTGACCAGCAAGAACGCTGCCCGCACCGCAGGGTCGGCGGCCGGGCGCGCGACACCGGCCGCCTCGAGCCCGGACAGCGAATCGACGGTGGCGTCGAACAGCGCCCGGAACAACTCGTGCGCGGTTGGTCCCCCGTCGATCAGCAGCCGGCGCAGGTACCCGGGCAGCTGCGGGTCGGTGTCGAGCATCTCCGCCATGGCGGTGGCCAACGACGACGGCGACGCCCCGCTCTCGGCGCCGCGGCCGAACTCGGCGAGCAACTCGATCATGGTGGTGCTCACCCGGGCGTCGACGGCCGCCTTGAGTCCGTCCTTCGACTTGAAGTGGTGCATCACCAACGAGGACGACACCCCAGCGGCGGCGGCGACGTCCCGGATACTCACCCCGGCGACTCCGCGGTCGGCGAACAACCCCAGCGCGGCCTCGCGGATGGTGGCCGACGCCCGCAAATCACCTGAACGCATGTGCTAATTATGGAACACTTGTGCAGCCGGGGCAATGTGCCCGTGCGGCACA
The DNA here is from genome assembly GCF_048381435.1 of Rhodococcus mengyinensis. Lineage (NCBI taxonomy): Bacteria > Bacillati > Actinomycetota > Actinomycetes > Mycobacteriales > Nocardiaceae > Rhodococcus > Rhodococcus mengyinensis. Next base: position 19,161 of record NZ_JBLWIT010000094.1, read on the forward strand.
TGCGATCACTGTTTGTGAAAACGGTGGATTACTCGCGAGAGGACCCGTTGCCCCCGTTCACATCCCGGCGGCGAACCCGGCGAGCTACGTACTGAATTCGTCCATCTCCGGGTCCCATTCGCGGACACGGACCGCCGCGACGAGGTTCGCGTGGGCGAAGGGATCGTGCGTGAACAGGCGGGTGACGGTCTCGGCGTCGGCGGCGTCGACGACGAACCGGGCACCGTGCCCGTCGGCGAACGGATGCGATGACAGCACCACCTTGCGGCGGACCAGTTCGGCGAGCCACCCATGATGATCGGTGCGGTGATCGTCTCGACCGGACGAGGTCTCGGGACTGTAGGTGTACTCGACAACGAAAAGAGGCATACCCTCCTCGCTCTCTCAGGGAGATCGCCGATCCCGACAGGTCTGCGACTGCTCCCCCTCCCTCCCCATTATCCGCGCTTCGTGATCCGCACCGGGCACCGAAACCTACCTTCGGCGTGATGAACCGCGGCTGGTTCGGGGAGCCCTGCTCGGGACCACACCGCACTTGGCTCGGCGCGTCGCCCCTGCCCTCGATCGACCGGATGGCAGCGATCGGATCACCACCATGTGGCCAGCGAGGGGGCCGGCCCGCCCGGCGATCCTCACGGACCGAACTTCGCAGCAGTGAGCGGGAATTGTTCGCCCCGTCATCGTTTGCCACAGCCCCGTCACCGTGGGCCACAGCCCCGTAATCCCGATCTCCTACCTTGGCCACCAATCGCCACGAGAGCTCGTGTGCACACCGTTCGACGTCGACGAAGTCGGAACGACGACAGCACGGCTTCGCAGACCGAAAGGAAATTCTTGATGACCACAACCGCAGAGACCGGCGCACACACTCCGGCACCGGACTTCGAGTATCGGAGACGAGGACGGTGGCTCGACCACTGGCAACCCGAGGACGAACACTTCTGGACGGCGGGCGGCAAAAAGACCGCCTGGAAGAACCTGCTGTTCTCGGTGTTCTCCGAGCACCTGGGCTTCAACGTGTGGGTGATCTGGACCATCGTCGTCACCAACATAGGCAATGCCGGGTTCGCGTTCATGCAGGGCCCGCAGGCGCTGAACAACGCGTTGCTGCTGACCTCCGCCCCGGTGCTGGTCGGGGCAGCGCTGCGGGTGCCCTACACCTTCGCGATCCCGAAGTTCGGGGGCCGCGCCTTCACCGCATTCAGCGCCTCCATGCTGCTGATTCCGTGCCTCGGATTGGCCGTGTTCATCAACCGCCCCGACACACCGATGAGCGTGTTCCTGATCCTGGCCGCGCTGGCTGGGTTCGGCGGCGGCAACTTCTCCTCCTCGATGGCGAACATCTCGTTCTTCTTCCCCGAAGGCAAGAAGGGCACCGCACTCGGCATCAACGCCGCCGGCGGTAATCTCGGCGTCGCCGTGACCCAACTCGCGGTGCCGCTGGTGATCGCGCTGGGCACGACAATCGTGGCCACCTCGCCGGAAGGCTACCGGCTGGGCCTGACACTGGCCGCGCTGATGTGGGTGCCGTTCATCCTGATCGCAACGGCCGGGGCGCTGCTGTTCATGGACAGCATCACCAGCGCCAAACCCGACGGGCAGTCCTACAAACTGGCGATGACCAACAAACACAACTGGGTGATGGCGTTCCTCTACATCGGCACGTTCGGGTCGTTCATCGGGTTCTCGTTCGCCTTCCCGACCCTGATCAAGGCCAACTTCCCCGAACTCAAGGACGTCGGGATCCTGGTGGCACTGGGCAACCTCGCGTTCCTCGGCGCCCTGGTGGGCTCGTTCACCCGACCGTTCGGCGGCTGGCTCGCCGACCGGATGGGCGGCGCGAAGATCACCTTCACCGTGTTCGTCAGCCAGGCCGCGGGCATCGCCCTGATCATGGCCGCCCTCGAGCTGCACAACTTCCCGCTGTACCTGATCGCGTTCCTGGCCCTGTTCATCCTCACCGGCATCGGTAACGGCTCCACCTACCGAATGATCCCGATGATCTTCAGCGCCGAATCCCAGAAAAGGGCCGCCGACACCGGGCAGGACCCCGAGCAGGCCAAGGCGTCGGCGAAGCGACAGGCCGGCGCGGCGCTCGGTGTGGTCGGCGCCGTCGGCGCCTTCGGCGGATTCCTGCTGCAGCAGGCCCTGCGGCTGTCCAACATCCACTACGGCAGCATGGCGCCCGCGTTCTGGGCCTACGCCGCACTGTTCCTGGTGATGGGCGCGGTGACCTGGTGGTTCTACCTGCGCACGGAGTTCGCGGTGCAGCGGATGCCGTCACTGGCCCACGCCAACGTATAGGCCGGCCGACACCGGTTTCACGCCAGTCGGTTTCGACACGTGGCTCGTCGGGCGGNGGTCGAGATGCCGCACGCATCTCGACCGCCCGGGGCACACTGTGTGACCGACCTCCCCGCACAGACTCCCAGCCGTGGCCCACCCGCCGGTATCGGGTGCGGCGTGGTCGGCGGATCGGAGCGGACAACACTGCGCCGTGACACGAGGTCGGGCCGGACTCCGATTTCACGGCCCCGATCTGATCCTCCCCTCCCCTGCCGTTCCGGGCGAGGCGGCCGCGTCATGATCCGCCCACCACGATTGCGTAGGTGACGAACACCGGCCCCGGTGAATCGATCACTTGCAGACACCACCGGGTGCAATCAGGAATTGTTCACCGCCGACCAACTGTCGGCATGCGGACGGGCAGGGACCCCGGCGACCGAGGGGCCTGCGGCGCCGAGTTCGGCGCGGAGGGCTTGGACCTGCCGGGACAGTTCGACAACCTGCTGCCGGGTGGCGGCCTGGTTCATCTCGTCCTGCTCGGCCACCTTCTGCACCAGCCAGGATGCCAGCGTCGCGGTGACGACACCGAGCAAGGCGATCCCGGCCACCATCAACCCCACAGCGATCAGGCGGCCGGCAGGGGTGACGGGCGAGAGGTCACCGTATCCGACGGTGGTCACCGTCGCGACCGCCCACCAGAGGGCATCGGGGAATGTGGTGATCGTCGCCTCGGGGGCGGCGCGTTCGGCGTCGAGCATCGCCAACGCGGCGACGGCAATCAACAGAGCGGTACCGGTGATCGCGTAGGTGACCACACGCCCGCGCAACGCGCCGCCGACCGAGCGCTGCAGGAAACTGACCACCGTCAGCAGGCGAAGCAGGCGCAGTGGCCGGAGAATCGGCAGTACCACGATGGCGAGTTCATGCAGATGGTAAACGAACCACCGGCCACGCCGCTCGGCCAACGTCAACCGTGCCAGATAGTCGATGATGAACAGCACCCAGATCGCCTGGACGGCGTGTTCGGCCAACGTGGCGGAGGTCCTCTCCGGCTGCGCCAGCACCGTCCAACCGTAGATCCCCAAAAAGCCCAATGCTGCACCGGCCAATGGCCACTCCGTCATTCGTTCCCATTGCGCATACGTCATAGCCGCAAGATACGGACTGTCACTGTGCGGCGACACCGCCGGTGGTGGTACCCGCCCGGAGTTGCTGATCACCCACAAGACGACGGGCTCAAGCGGAATACCGGGGTCGCGGTGGATCCGTCCGGCACCGTCTGGCTCGCCAACAACTGGCTCGAGATTCCCCTCCAGACCAGCCCGGGCGCGTACGAAAATCGTCGCAAACGCCGGGAGCGCGGCACCTTTGCAGTCCACGGCACCCGCACAGTGGTACCGGGAACGCCGGCCACGACCGCGCAGCCTATCGTGAAATACAGGACGATCGGGAGGAGACCACACACCGCGATGATCCCGAAGAAGACCGATGCAAGATACTCTTCGTGGCTGCGTCCAATCGCACGAAACTTGCGAGCCCCACAGGTCGTGGGTTCGTTCGGTGGGCGCACGTCATTGCGCACCTCTGTTCTGAGACCGCGCCCCGGTGGGGGCGTCCACGTTGCGCGCCCCCGGACAGGAGCCTTGGGGTCAGCGCACCGTCCAGGCGCCGACCCCTGGCAGGAGCGTGATCGGCGCACCCGCGACGCCAACTGCGGTAACGGTGGCGACGAGCACACCCGGCCCCGTGAACACCATCGCTCTGCTGTGGCCCGGACCCGACCGCAGATCCGCGCTGCCCGAAGCTCCCGTCGAGACGTTGCGCCAATGGACCACGCACGCACACCGACCTCCGGTACCGAGGAAGCGCGTGATGCCCGGCGAATCGGTATCGGTTCTGACCATGACGTGCCCGCTGGCCACGGGGCCTGTGAGACCGACGACCGGTCCCGGGAGCACGGTGTCGATCGGTGCTGCCGCGGCGGTGGGCGCCCCGGACAGCAGCAGAACTCCGGGGATCGTCAGCGCAGCGGCGAGCGTGGCTCCGCACCGGCGCGGGGTGAACCATCTACGTCGCATAAGAGTCCTTCCGACTGGCCTGCAGTGTCGTTCCGGGTCCGGGTCCGGGTGCGGGTCCGGAGGTGGCGGGGCTCGTCCCCCACGTCGACCCCGGTGCGGGATCTCCACGAGGTTGTGGGGTGCAGCGTAGCAGCGCGTCGCCCACCCTGGTTCACGAGGACCACTCCCGCCTCGATCCGGAATGATTGCGGTACAGGACAATCAACGTGCATCGACTTGCGGGACCCAGGCCGAGGCGAGCCCGCATCCGGTGCGCATGCTCAGATTCGCGCAGCGGATGTGTGTACGAATTGCCGGATTCGCAGTAGGGTACCGAGGGTCGGCCGGACGAGGCCGACCGCCGTGC
>NZ_JBLWIT010000094.1:23877-65102 GCF_048381435.1 Rhodococcus mengyinensis
AACCCCCGACGGCGGGGGTGCACCCCGCTCGCATCAGCTCGCGCCCCGGATATCCGGATCGAACTACGACACACGCATCCCCGGTCCAGCCGGATTAGCCTGCATCACCTGAGGTTTCGCGCATTCTCGATGATACGAGGTTGACCGTCAGGGGAATAGATCGCGAGGCCCGTTGGCGGCCGACACCACCCCCGGTCCGATCCCGACCAAGGCAAACTCGGATCGGCAGCTCCGAGCGAAGACGGACATTTGCGACACGGCACTTTTATGGCACTATGCAATAGTTGCTGTGGCCGGGGTATCCGCTCGGTTGCGCCGAGTGGGTGAGAGGAGACTGGACGTAACGACGAAATCGCGTCACTGAGCTGGGTTTTTCGCCCCCGCACCCCCATGGCCCCACCCCGTGTGCAGGTTCCACATGGGTCGGGAAACGCAGCTGTGCAGAATCACGACACCGGATCCGCTATCGCGCCGTGCGGCGAGCTGCCGGTGACCCTGACGAGCCAGGCGGTACGACGACGCACCGCCCGGTCCCGACATCGAAATGCAGGTGCTGCTGGAATGATCACGATGACCGATCCGTACCCGTCCCGCGTATTAGGGATACCGCAGGTGCTCGAACGGCCACACCCCGTCGTGTGGGGTACCTCCCCGACGCCGGACGTGGCGGTGTTCGCCGAACGCGGATATCTCCAGCAGGACCACGCGGTCAGCACCGAGTCCGTCGAGAACTGTCTCGCCGAGATCGACCGGCTGCAGAATGATCCGAAAGTTCGCGGCGATGCACGGATCGTCCGCGAGGAAGGCACCAGCGCGGTACGCTCCATCTTCGACATCGTCGAGTTCAGCGACATCGTGCGGGACGCGGTCGCCGAATCCGGTGCCGAGGACATCGCCCGAGAGATCCTCGGATCCGAGGTCTACATCTACCAGAGCCGACTGAACTACAAACCCGGCTTTCACGGCGGTGCCTTCTACTGGCATTCGGACTTCGAGACCTGGCACGCCGAAGACGGAATGCGGCATCCCCGCGCGGTGAGCGCGTCGATCGCCCTGACCCGCAACGAGACCTACAACGGGCCGTTGATGATCATGCCCGGAACGCATCGCTCGTTCGTGCAGTGCGCCGGCGCCACCCCTGAGGACTACTACCGGGAGTCCCTGGTCACCACCGCACCCCGGATCGGTGCCCCCGCCGAAAACATCATCGCCGACATGGCCGACACCCACGGCATCGACGTGCTGACCGGCGGAGCAGGATCGATGACGGTCTTCGACTGCAACGCCCTGCATGCGTCGGGCGGAAACATCAGCCCGCTGCCGCGCGCGAACATCTTCGTGGTGTTCAACAGTGTCGACAATCCGATCGACCGGCCCTTCTCCGGCTCGGTCCCCCGTCCGCCCTTTCTCGCCAAACGTCCCCCGGCGACCGGGAAGGCAGCTGTCGAGTCGTCGGCGGCCGCGGGAATCTGTGCCGCGGCCGAGGGCCGGGACGACCGATGAGCACCGGTCGACGACTCTCTGTCTTCGACGAACTCGAATCCGAGGTCCGCAGCTACTGCCGGAGTTGGCCGACCACCTTCGCCACGGCGTCGGGCTCGTGGTTGACCGACGAGACCGGGCGCGAATACCTCGACTTCTTCGCCGGAGCTGGGTCGCTGAACTACGGGCACAACAACCCGGTGCTCAAATCCGCGCTCGTCGACTATGTCGCCCGGGACGGAATCACCCACTCGCTCGATACGTACACCGTCGCCAAACGGGAATTCCTCGACACGTTCCATCGTGTGGTCCTGCGGCCGCGCACTCTCGACTACAAGGTGCAGTTCCCCGGGCCGACCGGGACGAACGCCGTCGAGGCCGCACTCAAACTGGCACGAAAATGCACCGGCCGCGAAACCGTCATCAGCTTCACCAACGCCTTCCACGGGATGACACTGGGCGCCCTGGCGGTGACCGGCAACTCGATGAAACGTGCCGGCGCCGGCGTACCCCTCGTCCATACGACCCCGATGCCGTTCGACCACTACCTGGGTGGGACCGTCGACGACTTTCACTGGCTCGAGCACGCCCTCGAGAATTCCGGAAGTGGGCTGGAGAAGCCCGCAGCGGTGATCGTCGAAACGGTGCAAGGCGAAGGCGGTGTCAATGTCGCACGGCCGCACTGGTTGCGGGCGCTCGCCCAACTCTGCCGCGACCGCGACATCCTGTTGATCGTCGACGATGTGCAGATGGGATGCGGACGAACCGGCCCGTTCTTTTCGTTCGAGGACGCCGGAATCGAACCCGACATCGTCACGCTGTCCAAGTCGATCAGCGGATACGGCCTGCCCATGGCACTGACACTGCTCAAACCGCACCTCGACATCTGGGAGCCGGGCGAACACAACGGGACGTTCCGCGGCAACAACCTCGCCTTCGTCACGGCGCGGGCGGCCCTCGAACACTATTGGACCGACGACGCCCTACAGGATGCCACCCGCCGCCGAGGCGAAACGATGCGCGCGGCGTTCACCGATCTCACTGCCACACTCTCGGCCGTGTCCTCCCGTGGACGCGGCATGATTCAGGGACTCGTGTTCGCCGACGCCGCGCAGGCCGCACGGGTGAGCACCCACGCCTTCGAACACGGTCTGCTGGTCGAGACCTCCGGGCCCCGAGACGAGGTCGTCAAATTGCTGCCGCCCCTCACCGCCACCGACGACGAGATCGCACACGGAATGCGGATACTCGCCGACGCGGCAACCGCGGCCACCAACCACCACTGATGCCGCATCGATCCTGGCGATTGTCGTAGTTCTCGTCACGCTCAACGCGTTTCGGTGACCCGACACCGGGAGGCGCGTCTGCACCACCGGTCAGACACCGGTGCGGGCGGGTCTCCGCGCCCGCACCGTGGCCCCTCGGAGGAGATCCTCGGCGGGATCTCGAGCACGCGCACGAATCCGGTGGCGGTGTCGTCGCACCGGCCGCCGCCGATGACCGTGCCTCACCCCGGCTGCACCGCCGAATGTCGGCCGGTGCGGGTGGCGGGGACCGGCCGGGTTCGCGAGCGTGGTGTTGGGTACGGTACGCGACCCTGACCGGGGGGTCGGGCACCGTCGATAACTCCGGTGACAACGTCTCTCAAGATGTCACCGACGACGAGCCCCGACAGAGCCGCAGAATTCCGACACTCCTTGGGAAACAATGTAGGTGGACTCTCCAGAGGAGCAGTACCGCCGAAGCCGGCGCACAAACAGAGTCCGAGCATCAATATCCCCCGACGTCGGGGGATGACGCCGGGGCATGTTCCCGAGATTCTCGAATGGGGGGGAGATCGACGGAACTCACCCCCAGTACACAACTCCCCCGAGATAACTGTCCGGCGGCACCCCGCCGAGGCGGAACCTGTTCGACGGCAAGAGCTCTCCGATCCGCGGGGCTCGCAGGAGGAGCGGTGATCGTGTTCGAGCGGCCCAGTTCAGCGACCAGACACGCCGCACGGCTCCGAAGCCCGCCCCGCACCCACCATCACGACCACCTCGGCACGACCACCTCGGTGACCGCGTCGGGGGTTCACCGCCGCCGCTCCACCCCTACAGCCGCCATCGCATGATCGACATGCGCACCGGACGGACTCGGCGGGGCGGTGATCCATCCGGTTGAGGTGGGGATTTGATCCATTCGGTGCTGGACGGGCTGCGTGCGGGGCTCGGCGGAGGTGTCGGTGGTCGAAAACCCGGGCGATTCCTGGCCACACTCTTCGGTCGATGGTGGTGGCGTCCCAAGATGCCGTCAACGCTGTGGGTACGGGCGTTCGTCACGGACAGATGGGTTCGACCAGGCGGTAGATCTGCTGCGCCTGCTCCGGGGTGGGTAGGGTGCCCCGGTTTTCGGCCTGGTCTGCGATCGTGGTGGTCACGGTCTGCTCGTCGGCGCCGTTGGCGAGATCGATGCACGGTTCGATGGCGATGTGCGCGATCGACTCGTCGTTGCGGTTGCTCGCCAGTTCCGGATAGCGGCTGCGGAAAGCGGCGACGAACGCGGCGAGATCGGCATTGTAGCGGGCCATTTCGGCGGCACGGTCTCTCCCGTCCTGGGCGCCGGCGGTCTCGGCGGGAGCCGCGCTGGTATCGCCGGATTCGGTGCCCGTGCCGGAGCCGCAGGCGACCAGCACCCACAGGGCGGCGGTGACACCGCACGCACGGGCGCACCTCATGAGCGCAGGGTAGCCACGCACCCCGATAGCAACTGCCCGCAACCGCGACCAGTTTCGGTGGCACGGTTGTCTAGGTGCTGGTGAACACACGGGCCGAGATTCCGAGATAGATCAGCATGAACAGCAGCAGCGCCCAACCGGCACCGTGCCAGATCGGCCAGGTGCCCCCGGTCCGCCATGCTCGGTAGGCGCGGACGAAGGCACCGAGTCCTCCGAGGAGCAGGATGCCCGTGGGCACGAACACCAGCAGGTAGCGGCCAGGTGTGGAGCAGACCATCTCCTCGTCCGCGCACTCGTCCGCTTCGCCGACGGCGACCCATACAACGGTGATTACCATGACGGTCAGGGCGGCGCCGATCACCACACCCGCATAGCTCGCGGCCCGGCGGAAGGTGGCCCCGTCGGACCAGCGTTTCTCGACGTCCTCGGTCACGGCAGTACACCCTGGTTGCTCAGCTACCGGCGGCGCGGTCGGCGAGTTCCCCGTGGCCGGCTTCGCGGGCGCAGTGCGCGCAACAGTAGATCGTGTCGGCGATTTCGACGCCGTGGCCGAGGATTCGACAGCCACAGCGCTCGCACTGCGGCGCCATCGCCTGGGCGGCGCACTCGAAGCTATCGAACACCGCGGACCGGTCGCCGCGGGTGATGGTGAATGCTTTGTCGTAGTCGTTGCCACACGTTTCGCAGGTGGGCATTCGTCGCAGTCCTCTCAACGGTGTTCGTTCGGCGTGGTGGACAACTCTCGCGGTCTGCCCCCGGGTACCCGGCTTCTCGAGGGGTAAACGGCGCCTCGCGTGGCCCGCTTCGGGGACGTCGCGCCCCTGGGTGGCGCCGGGTTTCGGCTGCATGACGCTCAGGCCCGACGTCGTGGCGGACTCAGGCGCACTCCCAGCCAGTCCGGTCGGTCCAGGCTGGCGGTGAGGGTCATACCGACGGTCCGGGCGGCCTCGGCGATCACGCTCGGGTCGACGAAGCCATCGTGACCGGTCTTCGGGGTCAGTAGCCACAGGAAGCCGTCCGGGCCGAGGAGGGTATACGCGTCGAGTAGTTCGTCGGTCAGGTCGCCGTCAGGTTGTCGCCACCACAACAGTGCCGCGTCGGCGAGACCGTCCGGATCGTCACCAGTGACGGTGGTGCCGCCGAGATCACGGATATCACCGCGTAGTTCGTGGTCGACGTCGCCGCCGTAGCCGAGTTCGGCGATCACCACGTCGGCGTGCACGCCGAGCGGGTTCGCGGTGGTGGGTGCGGATCGTTGTCGGTCGGTCATCACCGTCAGCGTAGTGCGCTCTGCGGATGTGCGGTGGTGCGCCAGGTCCGCAGCCCGAGCGCAACCATGACGATACCGAGGCACCGGTGCAGCCAGTTGTCGGCGGTGTTGACCGGGACGAAGTTCGCCGCACATCCCTGCTCGATGAGCAGGTAGATCCACAACGCGAGGTAGACGATACCGCCGCCGACGAGGAACGCTCGGGCGGTGCCGATGGAGCCGGCCATCGCGATCCCGGCGATCCCGAAGGCGAGGTGCACGATGTTGTGCAGAATCGAAACCTGAAAGAGCGCGAACAGTAATGCGTCCGAGTGGTGTCCCGCCCATGCGAGGGTGTCGTAGTTCGTGGTGACCGCGGGAATGAAACCCGAGATGCCCACCAGCAGGAACACAATCCCCACCACGAGGGCGATCAGTTGGCTCGCGCACGACCGGTGGTGCGTTCGGTCATGACAATTGTCCCTTCGGTTCGGCTCGCCGGGTCGTGAAATCACAGTGGCGGCATTTCGGAGTCAGAAGATGGTTCCCAGATTTCCCTGCCAGAGCGCAGCCAGCAGGTAGATGGCGATCACCAACGGGTAGTACGGATTCGCGGTCGTTCCTTCGCGTAGTGCAGAACTCGGCACGCGGCGGGCGGGCAGTGGCGATGATGGCGCAACCGTCGTGTGCCGGTCACCGATCCGCACCGGTTCCTGCCTCATGGTTGCCGCCTTCTGGGCGGCACTTACGGCGTACCCGGGCAGCGCAGACCGAAACTGGACATTTGCGACATTCTCCGAGCGCGTGCTGGTCTTCTACGGTGACCACGGGTCTCGGGGCGCGCCCAAGTTGATCGCCCGGTTTGCCGAGTGGAACTCACGGCCGGTGCGGGCCGCGGCTTCGACGGCGTTCCGCGCGTGCTGCAACCCGCCGTTGCCGTAGGGACGACATCGCCCCGCCGACTCCGCACGATTCCCGGGAGCCGTTACGGGTTGGGTTGCAGCCGCGGACACGTCGGACATCTCATCGTGCCGCGGCGCCCGCCCCCGGCCCGATATGCGCTCGCACGGAGCGCACTCTCCCTCCCTCGGGAGGGAGAGTGTGCAGGGGATTCTCGGCGCCGGTCACTGTTGTATCGGCGTATTGATGCATCCACGTATTGATGCACACGCGACGTCCAGACCTTTCCGGGACGCGCGCGGTGGTAGCCGGCCGGTTTGCGGGGTACCCGTACACCGACCGAGAAACCGGACAAATCGGACAGCAGCCTTGATTGGGGCTACGACCCGCCCTTTTACGGATCCCGCGAAGGCGAGGGGCCCAGTGGGACCGTCCGGAACGAGCGAAGGAGGCACATCATGGCCACCGAAAACGAGAAACAGCCCACCCTGATCGATCTCGACGACACCGACCTGGCGTTCACCGACCAGCTCGAGGACCTGCGCGGCCGGAAGGTCTACGACCGCGACGGCGACGAGATCGGACAGGTCGACGGACTCATCGTCGACGAACGCGAGAACACGGTCCGGTTCCTGCGGATCGGCTCCGGTGGCTTCCTCGGGCTCGGCAAGACCGCACGGCTGATTCCCGTCGAGGCGATCACCGGCCGCGACGCCGACAAGGTCCATATCGACCGCACCAAGGAGACCGTCGCCGGCAGCTCCCCGTACGACCCGGAATTGGTCGAGACACCCGAATACTATGGTGGCCTGTACGGCTACTACGGCTACCTGCCGTTCTGGGGAGCACGCTACATCAGTCCCTACCGGGCGCTGCCCCGCGAGGACGACGACCACCACCGCCCGTAACTCAACCTCCCCCCTTATCGGGCTGCCCGCCGCACATCACTGCCCGAAGCGAAAAGGTGAGCGAATGCCGATCCGGGACCGCCCTTTCCGGTCGGAACTCGCACTGGGTCCTCTGCCACACGGCCCTCCGTCACGCCAGGGAGAGCACCGGGCCCCGGCGCGACGATCGGGGCAGGAAGTCACGACACGTCCACCTCAGTGCGCACCGTCGGCCGGAACGGCGCATGTCGATCCATACTCCTTGCTGGGCGGTGTGAGTATGCCGAGGAGATCGCGGGTATCCGGGTTGTCATGAGTACCATCATCGAAACGGTCGATGTCGAGGTCCCCATCCGCGTCGCCTATGACCAGTGGACACAATTCGAATCGTTCCCGCAGTTCATGAAGGGCGTCGACGAGGTCCGGCAAATCGACGACACACACACCCACTGGACGATCGAAGTGTCAGGCCGGACTCGCGAGTTCGACGCCACCATCACCGAACAGCATCCCGACGAGCGGGTGGCCTGGAAATCCGATTCAGGTCCGAACCACGCCGGAGTGATCACCTTCCACCGCATCGACGACACGACAACCCGGGTGACGGCGCAGATGGACATCGACCCCGACGGATTCGTCGAGAACGTCGCCGACAAGCTCGGCGTGCTCGACCGTCGCGTCAAGGACGATATGAAGAGATTCAAGATCTCCATCGAGGATAAGGGCACCCTCACCTCGGGTTGGCGCGAAGACATCGACCGGCCGCAGCCCTGACCCCGTGACCGTGAGTGTTCGACGTAGTCCGCCTGCTTCTATCCTGCTCGCAGCTTGTGTCGCGCGCACCGTGATGCCTATACGAACTCCTCGCGGCGGGGTGCCTCGCCATCAGCCAACAGCGCCGTAGCGGGTCTGGGTGTCCGCGCACACCGATGAAGATGGCGGCAGTGGCGAAACGCCCACTCGCCACTCGTTTCGCTGTCAGTACGCGCCACACAGGTGTTGCGCAAGCGGTGTTGTGAGCACCGAAGCGCCGGTCCGGCTGACCGACAGGTGCCGGCATCTGCACGGCGGCGACGGGTACATGAAGAAGTACCCGATCACCAAGGCGTACATGAATTCTCGTGCCCAAACCATCTATGGCAGTAGCACCGAGATCATGAAGGAAATCATCGGTCGCGATCGGGCCGACCTCGAATCGGGAACGGTAGGCGTCGATGTAGTCGACGATCATCGCAGTCGGCGTGGTGGGGCACTTCCCACCCGCGGGGACGACCTTCGCCGCCACATAGAACGAGGTCTTCAATATCTCATTGGCTCTGCGCAATTCGGAGGCTTCCCAGCGAAGTCGAGGGAGTTCCCGACCCGCGGGGCTTCCGTATGCGGAAGCCCCCGGCGTGGGCGGTTTCGTCTCGCTCGATCCACCGTAGCGTCGCCGACCCTGGCCGAAACAGGGCGACGGCAGCACCTCTCGAACCACCGTACTCGTCGAGCCGGTCCCGGTACATCCAGCCGGCCCGTTCCTGCCGATCGGCGTCGTACTTCGTCGGTGCAGGCACGACCAACATTCTCCTTGCCAGAGCAGTAGCCTTCACCAGTTCCAGGTCGGTTCACGTTCAACTCATCGCCCAGCCCGGAGGTTTGCCGAGTTCATTCCACTCGGCGCCCCAGTGCGCCAACCGGTGTCGTGTGATGACCGCATGCGCACCGCAGAGCGCAACGCCGCCGCCGATGGCACCGGCCACCCAGACCACGATCGCGGTGCTCACCGCGGTGGCGGTGATCTCGGTACTCGACGCCGGTGCGGGGACGAGTTCCCCATTCCCATCGATCCACACGCTGACCGTCTCCCCTGCCCGCGCCCCCGTCGGAGCCGGGACATCGCCGGTGTGCGCCATGCTCTGTACCGACCACTGCGCCTGCGCATGACTACCGGTGTGGTGCGATCGGTTCGCCACTGCCGCGACCCCAGGAAGCGAATCCTCCATCAGCACCGCCGGGATCTGCTGCGAGGCGGCGCGGTCGGCGCGGGCCTGCGCGTCCAGCCGGGTGAAGGTCGCGGTCCCGTACGCCGCCGCGAACGGCACCATCAGCAGCACCACCACGACCACGAACAGCACCAGGACCGATTCGAACCGGTCGCACGGCCGGACCAGCGGATTCCGGCTCCACGGTCCCAGCCGCCACAGCCGGACCGGTGTTGTCGGCGCCCCAATCACCACATACCCCCGCGCGGAGGACCCGAACCGGTGCCGCGGACCCTGCCGTCGGCACGACAGCGCACACGGCGCGACCGAATGCCGACACGGCACCCTTCCCCCACCGCCCACCGCGGTCCGAACCGACCTCCGGCGCACGGAGAACCCACCGTCTCGAGGTGATGTTCCCTAACTGCCACAACCGCCACCCCCTCGAAGATGAAACCGCAGTTCACGGGCATATCAAGAACCCTCTCCGCGGAGAGCATCGCGGGGGTGTGCGTCGCCGCTGGTGTCGACCGCAGTCACCTCCCGATGGGTGTCGGGGCCGGGAGTTCGCGGCTGCGAGTCCATTCGCGTCAGGTGCAGTTTGATCCACGCGGTGCTCACTGCGGCAGGGGTGGGAGGGTAGCGGTTCACGGGCTCACCTACGAGGCGGGTTGGGGGTATTGGCAGTCGACGGTGGGGTTCACGCCGGCGTAGTTCAACGGTCCGGCCACGATGGTCACGGCGATGGTGCCGACGCTGGCGCAGTGGGTCGAGGCGTCGTCGTAGTAGCCGCGTTGCCCGGCAGCGACGGCGCCGATGATCAGCCAGATCAGCACCAGCAGACCGAGCAGGCCGGAGAGCCGGCTTCGGGTTCGCATCGTCTTCTCCTGTCCACGAGGATCAGTTGTGGGCGGGCGTGCTGCGGCGAAGGCCTCGTCGACGGGTCGCAGCACCCCAATGTGGTGGCCAGGCCGGCCAGGTGTGCAGAATGTCGCGCACCTGCGGTTGCACGGCCGTGGTGAGCATGGCGTGCCGGCGGCGCACTCGGCTCGCCGCCGTAGTCGGCGGTCGCACCCTGCAAGGCACGGCATCAGTACCGCCGCGGCCACGATGTTGATCTCGCCGCACGGGGACATCACGCGGCACGGCCCTGTGCGAGTTCGGAAACCGATCTGCAGTGTGCGTTCCGTGCTGGTCATCTCCGATGCCGGGTACGGCCACGCGCGCAGGTGCGGGATGCGCGCTGCGATGGGTTGGGTGTATCACCACGACTCCCGTGCGGTGCGTTCGACTTGTCCGGTGTCGACTACGGAATCCACCGTGGAAGATCCTCATGCCACACGCCGACGCCGGGGGCAGCCCCAGCCCGGTCGGCCAGGGAAACCGAGTATGCAGATCGTGTCTGCCATCCACGCTAGTGAACTGCGGCACGGTGGCCAACGCCGCGCACCTCGACCCGCCACATGGTTATGTAATTGCAATGCCTTAGCAAAGACTAGGTCAAGCGGTGATGGACTGCTGCAGGGCCCGTCCCCTTGGTCGTCGGCCCCGGTTTCCGGGTCGGGTGGTTTCTTCGGTGCGGACGCGGGTACGACGGCACATTGGGTCTCGCGTTGCCCGAGTCGATGCGCGACACGACCGACGCAACACTCTGCTCACCACTGCTCGTACGCATTTTGTTCGGTATGGTCCGAGGACGGGTGCCGGACGCGGTGGAGACGGTCGTCGCGATCACCCGTGCAGGAGGAGCCGGGTCCGCGCTCACAGCGAGTTACGCCCGCGCACAGCTACACCCGACACCCGCTACCCTGGGCCCCGGGGACCGACCCGAGGGGGCTCGACGTGATCGACCGGGACGCACTGTTCGCCCGGATGGCCCGGGACCGGGCCCGTGAGGTGGTCGCGCACATCGGGTTTCTGCGGAGCCTGCGTCAACTCCACGACAGCGGTGTCACCGAGGCGCACCTGGCGGTCCGCAACGGGTGTAGTGCCGCCGAGATCGGTCACCTGCTCGCCCGCGCCCGCGTGGAGGCACCCGACATCGCACCGGGCAGCCGTGGCGGCACCGCCTACGAGATCGCCGCGAGAGGCGCGGCCGGGGAACTCGATCCCGCCACCGTGCGCGCCGAACTCATCTCATGGGTGTATGAGCCGGCCGACGCCCCCACCGACGCCGAAGCGCCGGCCGTGCCCGGCGGGTTCGACCACCAGGTCGGCCGCGCCTATACCGACGGACTGCTCACCGACGACGACTACGACCTGATCCGCACCGCGGTGACCCGCCACGACGACGACCGGCGCCGCCGTCCGTGATGGCGCGCGCGGGACAAGAGCAATGCCGCTCCTCGTCCGCCCAGTCGGTTCAGGCCCCGGGCGCAGCCCGGGGTCTCAGCCTCTGGCATGACGACTACCCGACCGAATCCTGCCGGGGCTGCTATGGCTGTGGAAGGCTGACTGGGGCCACCTGTTTCGGTTTCTCCACACCGAGATGTCGGTGATTCGGGTTCGGTACGGTTCTAAAAGACACCGCCGCTGTCGGGCACCTCGTCGGCCGGAAGAGGAGAACGCCCATGCGCACCTTCGTCCATCTGGTCCTACTCGCGTGCGCGATCGCGGTGGCGGTCGGTGCCTTCCTGCCCGTCGTCGGCGACATCGCGCCGGGCGATGTCGCGCTGGTCGATGTCGCGCTGGTCGATCTGCGCGACGGCTTCCCCACCGGGTTCACCGTCGAGCAGATCGAAAAGCAGGCCGTGGTGTTCTACCGGTCGATGACGGTGTTGCTGCTGGTGGCCGCGGCGCTGCTGCTGGTCGCCGCGCTGGCGGGTTCCCGTGCGGCCGGCTGGCTGGGCGTGCTCGTGGGGATCGGCGCCCTTGCGGTGTTGGGATGGCGGCTCGACGACCGTCTCGGCGATGTCGTCCGCGACAACTACGACACCCTGCTCGGTGGCCGGTGGGGGCTCTACCTCGCCGGCGGCGGCCTGATCATCGCGCTGCTCGTCCTGCTGGTGCCGAAGGAACGACCCACCGTGTGAGCCGACGGGTCAGGCGGGGGTGAACCCGGCTCAGAAGTCCTCGTCGATGCAGGCCAGCCGGTCACCGGCCATCCCGGCCTGACCGGGACCGGTCATCGTGCGCTGCGCGTGCAGCACCACCGAGTGGGCCTCGTCGGGACGGAATTCCCAGTCCACGGTCGTCGACGCCTGCGCTTTCCCGCTTGGGTCGGTGGTGATGTCGAGCCAGATCTCGTTCTGCGGGTTCGCGTAGGCCGGATCCGTCGATGGCGATTCCGGGGTGGCCGCGGGGTCGACAGTGTTCTGGTAGTGCGGTCCCGAATCCGCCGGCGCCGGCCCGCACCGCTGCGTGTGCGCGTGCACCCCGAAGTCGCGGTTCGGGGCCAGACCGGTCGCGGTGAGGGTGACCGTGGTGCGGCCGTCCTGCTCCGAAGAGTCGACGGTCACGGTCGAGCCCACCGGGACGGCTTCCTCGTCGTAGGTGAAGGCGTTGTCGTCCTCGCCGACCTCCCCGGGCAACTGGAAGGCCGCACCCGGCGTGCCCGGCAGCGGAGTCGGGATATCGGTATCCGTCGTCGCTTGCAGCGACGTCGGCGGGGTCTCGACCGTCTCCGTCGATCCGTCATCGTCGCCGCATCCGGCGGCGACCAGGGCGGTCAGGGACAGTCCAGCGATCAGAGTGGCGTGTCGTATGGTCATGCGTCGGCGATTACCCCGCGATGGGTGTCGGCGAATCAGCTGACCTGACACCGCGGCAGCCACCCACTATTGGCAGGAGAGGTAACCGGACATTTCCACGACGACCCCCGAGGAGGTGACAGGTCCATGACCATGTTCCTCAGTGCCGTCCGCGGAATTCTCCTGAGAATGCAGGTTCCCGCAGTACACGATTTCGTCGATGCCACCCACCCGATATCGGGGGTCTCGGCACCCATCACTCGGTTTCGATGAGGGTCTGAGCGAGCGGACACCCGCACGCTCATGGCCTCCGCGGCTTCGGACCGATCTCCTCGAGGTCACCCGCCGTATGGGGCGTTGAGGGCGGCGCGGGCGTCGACGTGGCCGAGGGCGGTGACGGCGAGCACGGTCAGTCCGACCAGGAGGTCGTTGACGGTGGCGGGGGTGGCGTCGGTACCGGGACCGTGCCGAACACGAAGGGTGAGGCGATCAGCCATCCCCCGGCCAGCCCACCGAGCGTGGTGGCGGTCAGCACCCGCACCGGAACGGTGAGCCGGGCCAGGCCGAGGACGGCGAGCGCGGAACCGATCAGGATCTCGTTCCAGCGAGCGGCGGTCCAGAAGTCGGTGCCGGACTCGTGCCACAGGAACGGCGACATCGCGACCCAGACCCCGAACAGCAGGGTAATGGTGCTGACCATGCCGGGGGTCTGCGGGCCGGGGAGCCGTTGGTGCCAGCGGATGTTCTGGTCGGGGCGTTCGGCCGGACCGAGGATCAGGCGCTCGACCAGCCCGCGGTGACCGCGGGCATCGATCACGGGCAGGGGTCCGGTCGGTGGGTGGTGGCTGCTCATCATCTCGGGTTCCTTGCTGGTTCTCCCCCATTCGTTCGCTGGCCGGACATGTGGTTGCGCGGGCCGACCATCGGCGGGACGTCTCAGTGGGTGTCGACGACGACGGCGTAGGAGCCGACCCCGACCAGACGAACCCCGGCCACCTCCCCACACTCGCCGAGCAGGGCGGTGATCGCCCCGGAGCCGGGATCGAAATCGACGTCGGCGACGGTACCCAACTCGTTTCCGGCCACGGTCAGCACGCGTTTGCCGACCAGGGTGTGGTCCTTGCCGGACAGCGCCGCGATCGCCGCGTCCGGTTCGCCGACCGCGTCCGGCCCGCGCACGATGACCGCATCGTCTCCGAACGTGCCGATGCTCGCCCACGGCACGATGGTGCCCGGCCCGGACGTTTTCACCTGCACCGCCACCACCCGGCGCCTGGCCGGATCCACCACGAAACCGGCGACCTGCCCGACCGTGTCCGCGGCGTCGGAACCGACCACCTGCCGGCCCACCGCAGCGGAATAACGCATCAGCGTTCCCCTCTCAGGTGCGCCCGGAACGCCGCGACCGCGGCACCGAACCCCGCCAGGTCATCACGCACGAAACCGGTCGCGCTCGCCGGCACCATCACATGCTCCCCGGACGCGGCGAGGGTGTCCGGCAACGGCAGCAGCACCTTGGTTCCCTTGTGGCCGAACGTTTCCGACATTTCCGACACCTCCGATCTCGACGCCTCCGATGATTCGATTTCGTAGCCGACGACGTCACACCGCCCGTTCGCGCCGTCGACCTCGACGATCACATCGACCACGGCGCCGAGGGCGGTGCCGGTGTCGGTGAGCACCTCCGCGCCGAGGACGTCGCTGCCCGATCCGCGGCGGGACGAGGCGCGCTCGAGGACCCCCGCCAGCGGGGCGAGGGCATCCTCGTCGGCGATCATGACCGCATCGGCGCCGAGCGCGGCCACCGCATCCCACACCAGTCCCCGATCGAGGGGGCCGGAGAACGGCCCCCGCCCGGCGAGGGTGAACCCGGCGACCTCGCCGCCGCCGGCGGCGTAGACGATGTCTTTGACCTGGGCCACGGCCTCACCCGCCATCGTCACCACCGGGCGGGTGGTGATCTCACTGCACCGCATCAGCACACTCATCACCGGCCCCCGCCCCCGCCGTCCCCGGCACCCCCGCCGGGATCGGAGTCGGGATCGGCGATGATGACCCCACCGGACCGGCGGCGGGCCTGCACGGCAAGCAGGACACCGACAATCACCGCGACCACCGCCACGACCAGAATCAGCCAACCCCACCACTGCATCGGGTCACCCCTTTTCCGGGCCGCGGCGCACCGGATGTCCGGTCGGTTCCGCTGCGCGAGGGAGATCTCTCGGATTCTCCCTGAGTTTACTCCCCGCGACGTGCGGTTTCAGGCGCCGTTCCCCGGGTTCGATGGGGATCGCCGCAGGTAGACGCGCCACATCCCGGCTGGAGCCGACACCGCATAACCACAATCCGCGGTGATCTCGGTTGCCTCTCCCGGCCAACCGAGATCACTACACCCACTGCGGGTCGCCAAACCCGTCGCGGGCTGCCGAACCGGGCGCGCAGCGACGGCTACTCCTGGACGGAGCGGCCATCGGATCCGCGAACCAGCCCCGGGCGGAGCAGGGCGGACCATACTCGGGGCATGGCAGGCTGGATGCTCTCGCACGGGACCGAGACCATGCTGCTGTTGTTGCTGGCCGCTGCGATTCTTGCGGCCCTGGCGGTGTGGGTGATCTTGCGCTGACCAGAACTCCGGGGACGAGTGGGCACACACGGTGACTCTCGGTGTGCCGGAGGCCATCCCTCCACCCCGGCGATCGGCGGTCAGGAGGTGAGGACCTGGTCACCGTCGGCGATCCACCGGATCCAGCCGCCCTCGAAATTTGTTTGCCGCCCGCCGGGGATGTCGAACTCGTCGGAGGTGGGGAACCCGAACCGGCCGTTCTCGAAGCCCTGCCGACCCCATTCGGCGAAGATCGCCCCGTACACCGGGTGGGTGCCCGTGGGAGCGAAATAGATGTTGCCCTGCTCGAATCGGTTGAAGCGGCCGACCCCGTTGGGGGTGATCAGCTCCCCGCTGACCGGCCACCCGACCGCCGAGGTGGGCCCGCCGATCTCGGTGTACTTGGCCCCGATCTGACCGTAGACCTCCCAGGCGCCGGTCTCCTCGGTCCAGAACATCGCACCGTTGGCGAAGTCCTGCACCTGCCCGCCGTCACGGCCGGATTCCTGCCCGGTGCACCCGCCCAGCGGACCGTCCTCGCCCCCGATCGCGATGTAACGAGCCCCGATCGCCCCGTGCGGCAGACAACAGGCGCGTTCGTCGGTGGAGTCGCATCCCCCGAGGACCGCCACAACCACGACCAGGAGCACCGGTAGAACCAGTCTCCGCAGCATCCACCGCCACCTCCCCATCCACGATCGCGCCTGAGGTCACGTGTCGGGCCTGAGTAAATTTGTATGTCACAGGCGTACCCGAGCACGGCCGCGACAAACCCCGCCAGGTAGAGGTCCCGCCGTGGCGGAATCTGACTTCTCGTGGCACAGCTGTGACGGATCCGCCGTCGTTGTGAGACAGACCCATTCCGAGTGGGACGACGCGGAGAACATTCAGGAACGATCGACCGCCAGGCCACCAGGATGATGCCGTTGGCGTGTGCTCTGCCGTACTGCTTCTAACATTGGTCGTATGGAGGGCACGGGGCCGTCCTCGATACCGCTCGGAGATCTGCTGAACTCGCGGCGCCGACGAACCTACGTCGGCCGCGAGGGTGAGCGTGAATTGGTCCGGGCCAGGCTGGAGTCGGCCGATCCGCAGTGGTCCGTGCTGTACCTGCACGGTCCCGGAGGGATCGGGAAGACCGCACTGCTCGACATGCTGGCGGAGATCGCCGAGGATCTGGGCGCCACGGTCGTCCGGCTCGACGGCCGCGACCTGTCCCCGTCCCCCTCCGCCGTCCTCGCGGCGTTGAGCGACTCCGTCGAGGTGCCCGACACCGGCGCGATCACGTCCGCGCAGGAGCGGCTCTGCGTCCTCGTCGACAGCTATGAGGTGCTGGGGCCGATCGACGAGTGGATGCGTACTCGGTTGCTGCCGCGGCTACCTGCGACGGCGCTCACCGTGATCGCGGCCCGGACACCGCCCAGCCCCCAATGGCGGGCCGACGCGGTGTGGAGTGAACTGTTGCGGGTCGTGTCCCTGCGAAACCTCACCCCGACGGAGTGCCGGGAGTTTCTTCGCGCGGTGGCGGTGCCGACGCAGTTGCACGAGCGGATCTGCCAGGTCACGCATGGGCATCCGCTGGCGCTGTCGTTGCTGGCCGACGTGGCATCCCGGGGCGGCGAGGTCGCCGCCGATCCGTTGACCCCCGACCTGATCGGGGTGCTCATGCAACGGTTCATCGAGGTGGTGCCGAGTCCCGTGCACCGCCGGGCGCTCGAGGTGTGCGCCCTCGCCCGGGTGACCACCGAGTCCCTGTTGCGGGACGTCCTCGAACTCGACGACGCGCACCAGGTGTTCGCGTGGCTGCGGCAGTTGTCGTTCGTCGAGGCTGGCCCGGAGGGACTGTTCCCGCACGATCTGGCTCGCGACGTCGTCGACGCGGATCTGCGGTGGCGCGACCTCGACTCCTACACGGAGGTGTTCCACCGCGTGTGGCGGCACCTCCGTCGCCGGTTGACCTCGCGTAGCGGGCGCGAACAGCAGCGCGTGATCTTCGACCTGAAGTTCGTGTTCCGGAATCTTCCCGGGGTCCTGTCCCCGGTGGACTGGGAGTCGTGGGGCCACCACTACCCGGAGCCCGCACGCGCGGAGGATCGCGACACGATCGTCGAGTTGGTTCGCTCCCACGAGGGGGCGGAGTCGGCGGAGATAGCCGCCGCGTGGTTTCGGCGCCAACCGGAGGGGTTCTACATCGTGCGCCGTCCCGACGGCACGGCCCGTGGGTTCTTCGGTCTGCTCGATCTGAGCCGCGCGTCCGCCGACGACATCGCCGCGGATCCCGGTGCCGCGGCTGCCTGGGACTTCGCCCGCGCCCAGTCGCCGCCCAGAGAAGGGGAGACGGTCACCCAGACCCGGTTCGTCATCGACGCCACCGCCTATCAAGACCCGTCGCCCACGTTGAACGCGATCCCGATCATGACCATGCAGCGGTACCTGTGCACCCCGAGGCTGTCCTGGGACTTCCTCACCCTGGCCGAGCCGGACCGGTGGAACGAATATTTCGCGGTCGCCGACCTTCCGCGGGCCGGGGGCGCCGATTTCGAGGTCGGTGCGCGCAGGTATGGGCTGTTCTCACACGACTTCCGTCGCGTCCCGGTGGATGCCTGGTTCGAGCAGGTCGCCGTCCGCGCATTGTCCGAGAATCCCGCTGCACCCAAGCGGTCGGGGCCGCAACTGCTGGTGCTGTCCCAACCCGAGTTCGAGCAGGCGGTCCGGCAGGCGCTGCACGACTGGCGCCGCCCCGACCTGCTCCGGCGGAATCCGTTGATGCGCACCCGGGTCGTGTGCGACCGCGGCGGCGCCGAGCCGGATGTCGCCGAACTGGACACCGTGCTCCGCGACGCGGTGGACGCCCTGGCCGACGATCCCCGCGACGACAAAATGGTACGTGCGGTCGACCGGACGTATCTGCGCCCGGCCGCCACCCAGGAGGCCGCCGCCCAGATCCTCGGGTTGCCGTTCAGCACGTATCGGCGCCACCTCACACAGGGGGTTGCGCAGATCGTCTCGTGGTTGTGGGATCGCGAAATCTACGGACGTCAGGAGTGAACACCATCGAGCAGTAACCGGACTGGTGAATGAGCACCGAATTGTCGCACCCTTCTCGTAGTTGTCGTCATTTGCATCGAGGAGGCTCCCATGACAACTTGGATCGGTCACCGAGCAGTGGTGCTCGGCGCCAGCATCGCCGGCCTACTCGCGGCCCGGGTGCTGTCCGAGGCGTATGTGCAGGTGGTCGTGGTGGATCACGATCATCTCCCGGGTACGGCGACCCCGCGCCGCTGCGTGCCCCAAGCCCGGCACACCCACGTGCTGATCGAACGCGGTCAGCAGGTCCTCGAGGAGCTGTTCCCGGGCTTCACCGACGACCTGGTCGCACGTGGGGTGCCGACACTGGACAACCTGCGCGACGTGCGATGGTGCCTGAGCGGGCACCGGTTTCCGCAGCCGGAGAGCGGGATGACCGTCGTCAGCGCCAGCCGACCGTATCTGGAGGGCTACGTGCGTGCCAGGGTGAGCGAACTGCCCGGTGTCACCCTCGTGGACCGCTGCGACGCCGCCGGCCTGACCATGACGCCCGACCGTCGCCGCATCACCGGGGTCCGTGTGCTTCGACGGGCCGACGGCAGCGCCGAGGAGGTCCTCGACGCCGACCTGGTCGTCGACGCGACCGGGCGGGGTTCACGCTCGCCAACGTGGTTGGCGGAGATGGGTTTTGAATCGCCAGAGGAGGAGAAGGTCCAGGTGGGTCTCGGCTACACGACCCAGATCTACCGAGCCCCGGCCCCGGGTCTGGGTAATGACCTCGGGGTCGTGATCGGTCCGGCGCCCGATGCTCCGCGGGGCGGCGCCGTGCAACTGCTCGAGGGGAATCGCTTTCTGGTGACGCTGATGGGAATGCTCGGCGACTATCCGCCCACCGATCCGGACGGCTTTCTCGACTTCGCCCGTACCCTACCGATCCCGGATCTCTGCGACGTGATCCGGGACGCCGAGCCGCTCGAGCGGCCCCGGTCGTTCCGGTTTCCGGCGAGCGTCCGCCGGCGGTATGAACGCCTGTCACGATTCCCCGCCGGACTCCTCGTGACCGGAGACGCCCTGTGCAGCCTCAACCCGATCTACGCGCAGGGCATGACTGCCGCGGCCCTCGAGGCGATTACGCTGCGACGTCACCTGCAACGAGGCACCGAACCCCACCCACGTACGTTCTTTCGCGACGTCGCGAAGGTGATCGACGTGCCGTGGGACATGTCGGTCGGCGTGGACCTGGCCTTCCCGGACGTGATCGGAGCCCGCAGCCCGAAGATGCGAATCGCCAACGCCTATATTCCGCGTCTGCATGCGGCCGCCGCCCACGATCCCGTGCTCGCCACGACCTTCATCCGCGTCGCCGCCCTGGTCGATCGCCCGCAGCGGCTGCTGAGACCGGGCACCGTGGTCCGCGTTCTGCGGCAGAACCTGCGATCCAGCCGCCACGGCAGCCGCCCTGCCTCCGATCGGGCCACAACGACGTGCAGCCCAAACACCTGCTGACCGGAACGAAAGTCATCGGATGCGTGTACGCACCCACCGACTACGACGGCCCGCCCACCGTGCTCGGAGCGTTCGGCAACCACGCCGGTCCGCGCCGACACCGACGGCTTGCGCACCGAGCGCGGCTGCTACCTGATCGGCGCCGCCGACGCACCACGACGACCGGCTCAGGCTCCCGCGGCCACTGGACACCAACACCTGTCGAACCGATCTTCGGCCACCCGTCTCAGAGGCGCCGATCATGTTCACGCTCGGAGGGACTCTCACCGAGAGAGGAACACCTCTACCGCATCGACCACACTCACGAAGCGGGGAGAGCGAAAAAGGTCGAAGCTGTGCTGCGCCCCAGGAAGTTCGGCATAGACCACCGAACTGTTCGACGCCTCGCGCAGCTGACGCGCGAAGGGGCGCGCCCCTGCGACAGGCACATATGTGTCGTGCTCACCGTGGACGATCAGGAACGGCGGGGCATCCGGATGCACGAGGTCGCCCGGGCAGGACGCGGTGTCGCTGTCCGGGCCGAGACCGTAGTAGTAACCGTAGTACCCGTAGAAACAGCGTCCACAGTCAACGGGGCCCGCCCGACACGGTTCGGCAGATGCCGAGACCCAGCCAGCGCCGCGACCGAAATCAGGTGTGCCCCCGCGGAACTTCCTGCCAAGGCTACCCGGCCGGCGTCGCCGTCGTACTCGGCCGCGTGGTCGGCGGTCCAGGCCAACACCTTCTCGAATCCGTCAGGTGATCGCCGAAGGACGCTGTCGGTCGCAGCCGGTAGTTGGCGCTCACACACACCCACCCCTGGCGTGCCAGCCGATACAGCAGCAGGCGGGCTTCCTTGTCCTTGCGCCCGGAGAAATACCCTCCGCCGTGGAAGTACACGAGCACCGGCGCCCCCGGGTGCGGTGCCACCGGACTGTAGACATCGAGAAGGTTCCGGCGGCCGTACTCGCCGTAGCGGATGTTGCGTCGGTGCCTGACGCCCCAGGCACGCACGGCGAAGGGCACCAACACCGACCCCAGCACTCTCGCGGGACGCCCGCAATAACGAACGCGGTCCGCCCCGTCGGAAAAACCTGCCTCGCGAAGCGCCTCGGCGAGTACGCCGCGGGCGGCGAGACCGCGGGCGAGGATGACCATCAGCGCCGCGACCACCCCGCCTGCCACGGGCAGTGCCATCCTTCCCTCGCTGGTCACCAGTGTTGCGTCCCAGCGTGCCAGGGCAGTGGCCGCGATCATCCACATCATCGGATACAGCGGAAGCTCGTTGAGGGCGATTCCCATCCAGAAACTCGCCCGCGCCAACGGCGGTGTGCGGTGAGGGGCCACCAACGCGAAAAAGGTCGGGACGGCCAGCAGAAGCACCGTGATCAGATACCCCACGACGGCGCCCCGCGATCGGGTGAGTTCACTGTCCGCTCCTCCCCGTGGCCGTCGAGGCTGTCACTCCCGGCCACTCGTCATGCCAAGCCGAGCTCCGAATACAGGCGTGTCGCCCACGATAGGCAGCCAAGTCTCAGCATCTCTGCCGAACTCTCACCGCTGCCACCCTTTTCGCAGGTGGTTTCAACAGGTCTCGGGGCAGAGACCCCTCCCTCTTGGATGGGCAATCCCGACAGGGCCTTGGTCAGGCCGGCGTTGCGCGGGGCGGCAGCGTGCGGGTTGGTGGCGCCTCGAGCGGGAGTCCCGATGCGGTGAGGTCCAAGGCCGCCCGAGGCGCTCGAAAATGCCGGCGAAACACCCTCCCGCTGGCTTCGATGATGTGAAGTTGCGGGGTTCGCTGCTTCGTTCCGGACGGGAAAGGGTCCGGATGTCGGCACCGACCGGGCGAGGACTTCGCCGACGGACCGACAGTGAGAGTGACGCCGAAGAACAACGGCGAGCACGTAGATGAGCGCGTCCTCACACCGATTCGCTGTGCGACGTTTCGCGGCAGCACTGCGTTTCACGCTAGGGTGAAACCGGTGAGCCGGGAAGTCTGGTCGGCGGTCGTTGCAACCCGACCGGAAGGCACCGTATGAGTAGCACTCGATCGGCCCGGGCCCCGCTGTTTCCCCGCGGATCGTGGGCGGAAGCCTCGCGCATCGCGATCATCCTGCGGAAGGAAACCGTGGGTGGCGGCCTGCTGCTCGCGGCGACGGTGGTCGCGCTGGTGTGGGCGAATTCGCCCTGGTCCGGCGGTTACGACGCGTTGCGGGATTTCGCGGTCGGTCCGGCAGCGCTGCACCTGCATCTTCCGCTGGGCACGTGGGCGTCGGATGGGCTGCTGGCGATCTTCTTCTTCGTCGTCGGGTTGGAACTCAAACGCGAATTCGTCGCCGGTGATCTGCGCGACCCGGCCCGGGCAGCGTTGCCGATCGCCGCGGCGGTCGGCGGGATGGCGCTCCCGGCGGTGGTGTTCGTGCTGGTGAACCTGCGCACCGGGGAGGGTGCCCTGCGCGGCTGGGCGATCCCGACGGCCACCGACATCGCGTTCGCGCTGGCGGTGCTGGCGGTGATCAGTACCCATCTGCCGTCGACGTTGCGGATTTTCCTGCTGACGTTGGCGGTGGTCGACGACCTGCTGGCGATCACCATCATCGCCGTGTTCTACACCGACCATCTTTCCGTGCCGGCGCTGGTCGCCGCGGTGGTGCCGTTGGCCGCCTTCGGGTTCGCGGTCCAACGGCGGAACCGGTCCTGGTGGCTGCTGATCCCGCTGGCGGTGCTGACCTGGGGGCTGGTGCATGCCTCCGGGGTGCACGCCACGGTCGCGGGGGTGTTGCTCGGCTTCACGGTGCCGGTGATCCGCAGCCGGGCCGCCGGGGGGCCGGAGGCCGGTCCCGGGTTGGCCGAGCATTTCGAGCGCCGGATCCGGCCGATCTCCGCCGGGTTCGCGGTGCCGGTGTTCGCGTTCTTCGCCGCCGGTGTCACCATCGGCGGGGTTTCGGGGCTGCGCAGCGCGGTCGAGGATCCGATCACCCTCGGCATCGTCGCCGGCCTGGTCCTGGGGAAAACGGCCGGGATCTTCGGGACCACGTTCGTGCTGTCCAAGTTCACCAGGGCCACCCTCGACTCCGGGTTGCGGTGGATCGACGTCCTCGGTCTGGCGATGCTCGCCGGGATCGGGTTCACCGTGTCGCTGCTGATCGGGGAACTCGCCTACGGCGGGGCGAGCCTGCGCGACGATCACGTCAAGATCGGGGTGCTGGTCGGGTCGGTGATCGCGGCGCTGCTCGCCGCGATCGTGTTGCGGATCCGCAACCGGGTCTACCGGCTGATCGCCGAGGAGGAAGCGGTCGATCTGAATCGGGACGGAGTTCCGGACGTGTACGAGTCCGGCGGAGGTGACCGGCCGTGACCGGAGACGGTGAGTGCGGTGAAGACCTCTGATCCGGCCCGGCCGGTGCTCCCGCGCCGCGTCGCCGTCGCCCTGTGGACGTTCCTCGGATGCATGGCGCTGCTGGTGGTCGGGCCGAGCCTGGTCGCGGTGTACACCGATGCGTTGTGGTTCGGTGCGGTCGGCTACCGCAGTGTCTGGGGCACGATCGTCGTGACCCGGCTGGTGCTGTTCGCCGGGGTCACGGTGGTGGTGGCGGCGATGCTGTGGGGGGTGCTGTGGTGGGCGTTTCGCGCCCGGCCGTTGTTCACCCCGGAACCGTCGGGCGACGACTGGCGGCGCGGGTCCCGGGCCGCGGTCCTGTCCCATCCGCGGCTGTTCGCGATCGGGGTGCCGGTGCTGCTGGCGTTGCCGTTCGGCGCGCATGCGCAGGCGAATTGGGAGACGGTGCAGCTGTTCCTGCACGGCTGCAGCTTCGGCACCACAGATGCCGAGTTCGGTCACGACATCGGCTTCTGCGTCTTCGATCTGCCGTTCTACCGGCTGATCCTGACCTGGTTGTTCGTCGCCGTCTTCCTGGCGTGGGTGGGGAGCGGTTGCGTGCACTACCTGTTCGGCGGGATCCAGGTCTCTCTTGATGCCGGCAAGACTAAAATCTCCCGGCCGGCCCGGATCCAGTTGTCGGTGCTCGGCGGCAGTTTCATCACCCTCAAGGCCGTCAGCTACTGGTTCGACCGGTACACGCTGTTGTGGAGTGACCGCAAGGAACCGACATTCGCCGGCGCCGGATTCACCGACATCAACGCGGTGCTGCCGGCACGGATGATCCTCGTCGCGATCGCGGTGGTGTGCGCGGCCGCGTTCTTCGCGGTCCTGGTGACCGACGATCTGCGGATTCCGGCGATGGCGACGGCCCTGCTGGTGCTGTCGTCGATCCTGGTCGGGGGCATCTTCCCCGCCGTGGTCGAGCAGTTCTCGGTCCGCCCGAACGCCGCCGACCGGGAGAGCCCCTACATCGAACGCAACATCGCCGCGACCCGGCAGGCGATGGGCATCGGCGCCGACCGGGTCGACTACCTGGATTACCCCGGAGTCGGCACCCGGTCGCCCGACAGCGTTCCCGCCGACCTCACCACCATCGCCACCATGCGGCTGCTGGACCCGAACGTCCTCTCCCGCACCTTCACCCAGCAACAGCAGCTGAAGAACTTCTACGGCTTCACCGATACCCTCGACCTCGACCGCTACACCGTCGACGGCCGGGTCGGTGACTACGTCGTCGCCGCCCGCGAGTTGTCCCCGACCAGCCTGAGCGGCAACCAGACCCAGTGGATCAACCAGCACACCGTCTACACCCACGGCAACGGCTTCGTCGCGGCGCCGGCGAACCGGGTCAACGCCCCCGTCCGCGACGCCGCCGGGCAGGCCGCGAGCAGCGACAGCGGCTACCCGATCTACCTGGTCAGCGACATCGCCTCCCAGGCCGCCGGCGACCAGGTCATCCCGGTCGACCAACCCCGCATCTACTACGGGGAGAAGATCGGCGCCGCCGAACCCGACTACGCCATCGTCGGCGGCGCGGACACCACCGCGCCGCGCGAATACGACACCGACACCTCCCGTTACACCTACACCGGTGCCGGCGGCGTCCCGATCGGGAGCTGGTCCCACCGGCTCGCCTACGCGGTCACCTACGCCGAACGCAACATCGTCTTCTCCGGCGTCATCGGCGACGACTCCAAGATCCTCTACCGCCGCGATCCGGCCACCCGCGTGCACTACGTCGCCCCGTGGCTGACCACCGACACCAACCCCTACCCCGCCGTCGTCGACGGGCGGATCGTGTGGATCGTCGACGCCTACACCACCGCCGACCACTACCCCTACGCCCAACCCGGGGCGCTGCGCGAACCGGGCACCACCGGCACCGGCCTGATCCAGCAACCGCCGCAGGTGTCCTACGCCCGCAACGCGGTCAAGGCCACCGTCGACGCCTACGACGGCACCGTCACCCTCTACCAGGTCGACACGACCGACCCGATCCTGGCCGCGTGGATGAGCGTGTTCCCCGGCACCGTGCAGCCCCCGGAGGCGATCCCCGACGAGCTGCGCGCCCACTTCCGGTACCCGGAGGACCTGTTCCGCCTCCAGCGCGGGCTCCTCGCCAAATACCAGGTCGACGACCCCCGGGAATTCTTCACCACCAACGCCTTCTGGTCGGTGCCCACCAACCCCACCGCCGACACCAGCGGACCGCAACCGCCGTACTACGTCCTGACCGGCGACCGGGACACCGCGCAGCCCTCGTTCCGCCTGACCAGCGCCATGGTCGGCTTCAACCGCGAATTCCTCTCTGCCTACCTGTCGGTGCGCTCGGACCCCGAGAATTACGGCCGATTCGAGATCCTCCGGCTGCCGACCGACACCCAGACCCAGGGCCCGCAGCAAACCCAGAACTCGATGATCTCCGACACCCGGGTCGCCTCCGAACGCACCCTGCTCGAGCGCTCCAACAAGATCCATTACGGCAACCTGCTCACGCTGCCGATCGCCGACGGCGGCATCCTCTACGTCGAACCGCTGTTCACCGAACGATTGACCAGTTCCGCGGAAGGATCGACGTTCCCGCAACTGGCCCGGCTGCTGGTCAGCTACCGCGAACCCGGCACCGGCGGCGTCCGCATCGGCTACGCCCCCACCCTGGCTGAGGCCCTCGACCAGGTCTTCGGCCCCGGCACCGGGGAGGCGGCACTCGCACCCGCCCGCGCGGGCGCACCCGCGCCGCCGCCCCCGTCCGTCGCACCCGCGCCCTCGCCGGGGCAGCCCGCCGCCCCACCGAGCATCGATGCGCTGACCGCCGCGGTCACCGAACTCGACGACGCCCTCGCCGCCCTGCGGCAGGCCCAGCGCACCGGTGACTTCACCGCCTACGGGACCGCCCTCGACCGCCTCCACACCGCGGTCGATCACTACCGCACAGCCGGCGGCAGCCCCCGCTGAGAAAGGAGCAACCATCATGCCGCGCCTGGTCCGAACCGTGCTCGTCCTGCTCATCGTGGCCGGACTCGGCTTCGCCGTGTTCCAGGTTTTGCGCCACGATCCGGAGCACCCGGAACCCCACCCGCTCGCCGACGCGGTGTTCGTCATTAGTGGCCGACCCACCACCTGCGCCGACCTGCTCACCCACCCCTGCGACTACACCCTGCAAACCCAGTACAACCAATGGGGAGCACGCCTCGAGCAGTTCCTCACCACCAGCCCCCTCGGCCCCTACGCCGACCGGATCGGGTTCGCCGCCTCCGCGAAACTGAGCCTGCAGGCATGCGCACTGTCCCGAACGGTGGGCAAGACGTTCCTGGAATTTGTTGCCGTCGCGCACGTGGACCATCCCGACGCCACCAGCCCGGAACTGTTCCCGTTCTGGAACCGCACCCGGCAGAGCCTGTGCCCATCGGTGTGACGTACGCACGATGACGGAACCCACTTCTGGTTGTGCGCGGTGTGGAGCCGGGCCGGCCGCCTTCGCGGCATCGCCCACGCCGCCGTCAACGGCGGGACCGCGAGACGGCGGGTCTTGAACCCCCATAATGTTAGCGACTAACATTATGGGGTGTCGAAGTCCGCCCGCACACGGTCTCGGATCCAATCGACCGCGATCGCCCTGTTCACCGCGCAGGGCTACGACGCCACCACCGTCGACCAGATCGCGGCGACCGCGGGTGTCTCCCAAATGACGTTCTTTCGTCACTTCCCGACGAAAGATGCTGTGCTGCTCGATGACCCGTACGATCCGGTGATCGCGGCGTGCGTGGCCCGCCAACCCTGCTCGCACAGCGCGCTCGAGCGGGCGTGTGACGGGCTGGCGCAGGCCTGGCGCACGGTGCCCGAAGCAGACCTGGGGGACGTGCGGACCCGCATGCGGATCGTGACCTCCCACCCCCGGCTGCGGGCGCGGATGTGGGAGACCAACCTTGTCACCCAGCGGGCCATCACCGATGCCCTGCGGGCGTCCGGGGCGGGCCGGCTCGAGGCCGAGGTCGCCGCCGGGGCGTGCATGGGTGCACTGTCGGCGGCATTGACGGATTGGGCCGAGAGCGGCACCGGCACTCTCGGCGAGCGGATCACGTTCGCCTTGACCGCGCTGGTGCCCGGCGCCGGGCGCATCACCGCGCACGCTTCGGTGACGCCATGACAGTCTCCGGCGCGGTGGTGCTGCAGTGCACCCGGGCCAGCAAGCGTTACGGCGGGCGCCGCGCCCTCCACGAGGTCACCGTCGATCTGCGCGCGGGCGAGGTCCATGCCCTCGTCGGCCTCAATGGTGCCGGGAAGACGACGCTGATGCGGTTGATGCTGGGCACGATCCGGGCCGACGAAGGCACGGTCACCGTGCACGGACACGATCCCTTCACCATGTCGGCGCGGCACTGGACGGCGGGCACCTGATCGAGATGCCGCTGGCCTACCCCGAACTGACCGTCGTGGAGAACCTGCGCATCGCCGGGCGCCTCGCCGGACTCTCGCCCACGGCGGCGCGGACCGCCGCCGACCGATACACCACCGAACTCGTACTCGCCCCGTGGGCCCACACCCGGGCCCGCAAGCTCTCCCTCGGCAACCGGCAGCGTCTCGGCCTCGCTGCCGCCCTGATCGCGGAGCCTGACCTGCTCATCCTCGACGAACCGACCAACGCCCTCGACCCCGCCGGAATCATGCTGGTCCGCGAGCTGCTGCGCCGCACCCGCAGCGCGGGCGCGGCCACCTTCGTCTCGAGCCACCACCTCGACGAGGTGGCGCGGGTCGCCGATCGCATCACCGTGATCAACGAGGGGCGGCTCATCGGCACCCTCGCGCCGACGGGCATCGACCTCGAGCGGCGGTTCTTCGAACTGGTCTACGCCGACACCGAGGCCACGCCGTGACCGGGCGGGCCGAGCTCCGCGCCGCGCTGTCGGTGGAGTGGCTCAAGTTCCGCCGCGCCCGCCCCGCCCAGGTCACCACCGTCTTCCTGGTGGCCGGTGTCACCGCGCTGTGTGTGCTGACGGTGCACCCGCCGGCCGGCGGCTCCTCGCTGACCGCCGCCAAGGCCCAGTCGATCGGCGGTGAGGGCGGCTGGGCCGGTCTGTTCACCGCGGCCGACACCATCATCGCGGTGGCCGGACTGCTGGGTTTCGGGGTGATCATCGGCTGGGTCTTCGGCCGGGAGTTCACCGACGGCAGCGTCAACGGGATCTGCGCCGCACCGGTCTCCCGGGCCGCGGTCGCCTCGGCGAAACTGGTGATCCTGACGGCCTGGGCGGTGGCCACCGCCGTCGGCCTCGCCGCCGCCCTGGTCGGCGCGGGCCTGATCCTCGACGAAAGCGGTGAACCCGACCTCCGCACGCGGGTTGGGAAATTTCTGCTCGTCGCCGCCTCGACGGCCGCGCTCGCCCTTCCGTGCGCCTGCGTCGCCACCCTCGCCCGCGGCTACCTGCCGGCCGTCGCGGCGGTCATCGCCGTCGTCGTCCTCGCCCAGATGGCGGTGCTGACAGGAATCGGCGGATGGTTCCCGTTCTCCCTCCCCGGCCTGTGAGCGGCGGACACCGGCACCGTCCCCGCCGCCCGACTGCTGCTGGTCCTTCCGATCCCCGTGATCGGCGCCGCACTGACCCTGGTCACCTGGCAGCGGCTCGCCCTGTCCCGCTAGGGTGCAACCTCAACGCTCGGGTACGCCCGGTTCGGGACCGCCTCCCGCGGCCGCAGCGGCAACGGCCCTACAGTGAGAGAAAGCCCCTCAACCGAACCGACCCACGCGCCCGACACCGTTCACCTCGCACCGATCCCATGCCGCCCCTGCGCCCCCGTCACCGCACCACCGTCGCCGACTTCAGCGACGAGCGGCGCCGCGCGCGGTTGCGGCAGACCCGGACCGGCCACCGGTGGGTCCGGTTCGGCCGGACCCGGCGGACGCTGGTGTGGCTGGCGATGTGGATCCTGGTACCGGCGCTGTGCGCGGGCAGTGTGTATTTCATGCACGACGTGCTGCCCGAACAGGCACGACTGGCAACCACCCAACCGCAGATCCACTCGGTCTACGACGCCCAACACCCCACCCAACAGAGCACCGCGGTCGTCGAACTGGTCGGACTCGGCAATCTCGATGCGACCCGCACCGCATCCTCGCTGCCCGCCCTCTCCCACATCGGGCAGGTCTGGGCGGTGCGCTACGACAACAGCGGTATCGACACCAAGGTGATCAGCACCCTGATCCGCGCACAGGCCCACGCCCAGGGCGTCGACGCCGTCGTGCTGTCCGGGCACAGCATGGGCGGCGTCATCGCCCTCGAAATCGCCGACCACCTCTACCGCGACACCGATCTGACCGTCGACGCGGTGATCCTCGACTGCACCCCACTCGATCTGCACGCGGTACGCGCGCGGAGCCGGGACGCCGGCGAAAACCTACTGCGGTGGATCGGCTGGATCCCCGGCGCCCGCGAAAGCCGAGTGCTGCGCCTGCTCGTCGAAACCGCCGCCCGCCAAGACCGATTCGTCGATCACTCGACCTGGTACCCCCGTATCGACCCGGCCGAACTGCGCGAGGTCCTGCGCGAGGTATTGCGCGACAAGATCCTCTCCCGCCGGGCCGCGAGCAACGGACTGGTCGAGTCCCAGTTCACCGTCATCGTCGCCTCCGGCGCCATCGACAACCTGAACGCACTCGCCCACCCGCGCGAGGGGAAACCACGGCCCGCGATCGTATTCCTGCGCCCCCGCGTCGCCGCCGCCGACCAGGTCGTCGACGTCGACTACAGCCAGCACATCCTCATCGACCACTCCGGCGGACCGGACGGCACCCTCCTGGTGGTCAAACTCGACGGCACCGGCCACGCCAACCCCAACCAGCACCCGGGCACCTACAACGACGCGATCGCCAACCGCATCCTTCCGTTCCTCCGATCCACCCTCGACACCCCCACCCCATCACCGACCGCCGTCGGCGAACCCTGACCCCTCATGGCCCCTGCCGACCTGCGGAAGCGCTGGTAGACCGGGCGGCCTCCACGTGGCGGGGCGCGACGAACACCTCCGGAACCCACCGCCCCGCCCGTTCTCTCGCTACCAGGGATTGCCGATAGACCTGAACATGCATTTGTCTGTTGCCAGGGCGCGCATTGCTCCCCGCCAACCCCACACTGGACGACGTCGCCCAAGTGCGACTGACGAATGGTAAGGAACGCCTGGCTTCCACCG
Organism: Rhodococcus mengyinensis; assembly: GCF_048381435.1. Lineage (NCBI taxonomy): Bacteria > Bacillati > Actinomycetota > Actinomycetes > Mycobacteriales > Nocardiaceae > Rhodococcus > Rhodococcus mengyinensis. The sequence continues at coordinate 54,449 of NZ_JBLWIT010000094.1, forward strand.
TCCGCTCCGCCCTGCATCCGTGGGTTCCCGTCGCCGCCGAACACACCCGAGAATGCTCATCTCCGGCGAGTCGAGCATCCCCGCCGCATCCACCCTGATCGAGCCACGTCTACCGGCTCGTGGCCGGACTCCGCCCCGCCGCACCACTTCCCCGCACATCCTCCTCGTCTCTCCTCTCCTCACCTCTGAAGAAGCGTCGAACAGCCGTTTTCCGCAGGGTTTCCCTTTGCTCCCACCACCCGCACCCCACCATCGAGCGAAGAACCCCCAGCAAAGATTGCTCGACACAATAGTTGTAGGAGGTTTCCCCTGTCGGGGGTCGATCCGAGCACGGGTCTGCCGGAAAACGGGTAGTTCGATCGCACCCCGGTTCCGGACAGAAGAACTCCCGCGCAGATCGTCGTGGCTTCCGTCGGCCGCGCGGACGTGAAAACAGGCGGTTCGGCAGGATTCTCGCGTCGAGACGCTTACTCCGGTGAGAGCATGACGGGTATGCGACGACGTTGGCCGGCCGCACCCCCACCGCCCGAATCCGGTGCGTCCGTACACAGGCGGGCAGTTCTGGCCGCCGATCTCGGAATCACCGTCGAACTCACCGCCCTGCTCCTCTACCCGGACGGTGTGGAACTGTGTCTGGCGCTCACGGCCTACGGTCACGCCGCCCGACAGGCACGCTTCGAAACGCGGCACCTGACCGATCCGCACGACCCGTGCGCGCAGTGGTCGTTCCTCCGGACCGAGGTGCGCTACGGCACCCTGCACGGCGAAGCCGACCCCTACCAGGCCCCGATCCTGTCGTTCGGAACAACTCGACTGACCGACTTCCGCACCACGCCGAGGTATTGGATCGGCGGCGGAGCACCGACACCCGCATCGCTCACCGTGACCGTGGACTGGACCCGGATCGGCCTGGCTCCGACCACCTCGACCGTCGACGTCGGATCGGTATCCCATGTCCCGCCATGACAGTCCGCCAACACGTTGCCCCGTTACCTTATTCACGGTCCTTCACAGAAGGGCTACGGTCGCCAGACCCGGTATGACTCCTTGCCCCTGTCTCTCGCATGATCCGGGGGGTGGTGTCGCCGGGTGTGGTGGCGTCGACGGACCGCTGATAGGGACACGGCCAACCGAAATTGGGTAGGTCTCTTTGTAACGTGGGTGCCGGGCGTCGATGCCGGATCGGCGACCGGCCGACCGAGACACAAGGGACGACCCCTGAATGGACTCGAACTATGCGGTGTACTGCGGCATCGACGTCGGCAAAGGCGAACACCACGCCGTCGGACTGACCGCCGCCGGAAAGAAGATCTACGACAAGGCGTTGCCGAACGACGAAGCGAAGCTGCGGGCGGTCTTCGACCGCCTGGCCAGCCACGGATCGGTGCTGGTGGTCGTCGACCAACCCAATACGATCGGCGCCCTGCCGGTCACCGTGGCCCGCGTAGGCGGCCACGAGGTCGGCTACCTGCCCGGACTGGCGATGCGCCGCATCGCCGACCTGTACCCCGGACAGGCGAAAACCGACGCCCGAGACGCGTTCATCATCGCCGATACCGCCCGCACCATGCCGCACACCCTGCGCCGGGTCGATACCGGCGACGAGGCCCTCGCCGAGCTTGAGGTCCTCGTCGGATTCGACGACGACCTTGCCGGTGAGGCCACCCGGGTCAGCAACCGCATCCGAGGCCTGCTCACCTCCATCCACCCGGCCCTCGAGCGGGTCCTCGGCCCCCGCATCACCCATCCGGCGGTGCTCGAGATCCTCTCCCGCTGCGGCGGGCCGGCCGGAATCCGGCAGGCCGGCAAGCGCAAGCTCACCGCGATCGCGGTCAAGCACGCACCCCGCATGGGCGCCAGGTTGGCCACCGACATCCTTGCCGCCCTCGACGAGCAGGCCGTGGTGGTGCCCGGCACCGCGGCCGCCGAAACCGTTCTCCCCAAACTCGCGGATTCACTGAAAGAGACCCTGTTACAACGCAAAGCGGTCGCCGCGGACGTGGAGAGGGCCCTCGATGACCACCCTCTTTCCCCAGTCCTGACCTCGATGCCCGGCATCGGCGTCAGGACAGCAGCTCGGATCCTGATCGAGGTCGGCGACGGCTCCGCCTTCCCCTCCGCCGCGCACCTGGCGGCCTATGCCGGCATCGCACCGGTCACCCGAAAATCGGGATCCTCCATCCGTGGCGAGCACCCCGCCCGCTCCGGCAACAAGAAACTCAAACGCGCCCTGTTCCTGTCCGCCTTCGCCACCCTCCACGACCCCACCAGTCGCGCCTACTACAACAAGAAACGGGACGAGAAGAAGAAACACAACGCGGCCCTGATCTGCCTCGCCCGACGCCGCTGCGACGTCCTCTACGCCATGCTTAAGAACAAGGAACTCTACCGGAATCCAACCCCCTCAGCGGCTTGACGAAAACCATAGGGACACCCCCCGAGAACAGCCGCGGACGCGACGCCCGAGACCTCCTGCCGCTCCCCCGGGGTTTCCGCGGCACCACCACGACAAAGGTGTCACTCTGGTGCGCCGACTGTCGGTGCCGCGTTCACGACCATCAAGATCGGCGATCCGCCCAGTGGCGGGCCACACCGACCACCCTGAACGACTACCGCCGAAACCCCGCTGGCACCCCCACCTGCCGACCCGCACACGAACTCGACGGACCGGCTACGCCGGTGGCGGATACGGGTACACGTAGCCGGGCGCCCAGTACGGCACATACCCGTAGTGCTCGTAAAGGCGCTGGTAGAAGTCGGCCACCGGCACCACCTCCGGGTCGTAGGGGTCGCTGCCGGCGACGTGTCCCTTGGTCCGGTCCAGGTGTACTGTGCCGTCCTCGATGCGGGTGATCGCGTCCACCGGCACCAGCCGTTTCGTCTTCCCGAGCCCGAGAAATCCTCCGGATCCGATCCGGAGGAACCGCACCTTGCTCTCGGCTTCGTCGATGATCAACCCGTCGATGGCCCCGAGTTCCCGTCCCGCACGGTCGTAGACGCGGCGGCCGCGAATATCTTCGGCGGGATGCTCGAGCATCATCGCGGCGTCATCCAGATCGATCAGCGTGCGCTGGTTCTCGTTCTCTGCCATCTGTCTCACTCCCATACCGTCTGTCCTACTACCGCTTGTCGACGAGCCCACCTCTGCGGCGGCGCAATTCACGCCGCACCGGATTCCCGAATCACCGTGCCACCAATCCCGGACACTGTGGTGAGAACGCCACAGCAACTGTTGGTGTGGCACAGTGGTTGTTCTACACACTCCGGTCACCGGGGGCAGCAAGCCGGTAACCGAATGTCAGGACTGCGTCGTCAGTCACGAAAAGCACGCGAGGAGGGAGAACATGAGCCAACCGCCTCGCCCCGACTCCTACTGGCAACAGCGCATCGACAACGAGACCCGGTCCGGCCAGCAGGAACACTCTCCCGCCGCCGCGGTCGAGCACAATTTGTCTCTGCTCGACTACTACCGGTCCATCCGAGACCTCTTCGTACGCGACCCCGACGACCGAGGCGGCACGTAGACCCGGCCCGATCGCCAAGGCCCTGTCATCCCAAGCCATCACACCCCAGCGGCAGAGAACGGTGTTCACACGGGTCACGACTATGCGACCTGCGGGCGACGTCGCCGCTACCCGGTCGAGTACGACCGCCATCGGATCGGATACTCGGTGATGTCGGCGAGTGTCGAGCGCTGGCGGGCGGTCAGTGCACCCACACGCCGGTTTTCGGCGATCTTCGCCCGCTCGAGCAGCACCCGCGCACCCACGGGCCCTACCCCGGGCAGCGCCCGCAACACCGCGTCCACCTTGGTCCGCGCCAACGCGCGCTCGGACTGCGCGGCAGCGAGCAACCGCGCCACCGACAACCGGCCCGCAGCGATCTCGGCGAGCGCTCGCGCACGCACCGCCCTCGCCTCGAGCGCGATCCGGCGCGCGTCGGCGCGTTGTTCGGCGGACAGATCAGGCACAGTCATACCCTCACCCTTCCGTGCAGCCGTCCCGGGCCCATAGACGAACGCACATGAGCGCTGTGACCGAGACGGACATTTACGACATCTCGACACTATGGCACTATGCAACAGTTGCATAATCACGGTAGCCGATGCCGGTGCCTCGGTTCGGCGGGAGAGGAATGCATCGGGCGGTGGCCCAAGAGGTTTAAGCCATTCGGGCAACTACGTCCCAGGTCGCCAGCACGGGCGCCGTCGGCGCCAGTTGGTAGTACTCGAGTGGAAGGACAAAGATGGTGGAAAACCTCGGGCAGGAGCCACTACTCACCGACGCGCAATGGACAGCACTCGAGCCACTGCTCCCCAGCTCTCACGGTACGGCGGGTCGCAACTTCACAAATAATCGAGTGGTGGTCGAGGGGATGCTGTACCGGCTACGCACCGGGGTGCCCTGGCGCGGCCTGCCCGCCCGGTTCGGCCTGTGGAAAACGGTGTGGAAACGGCACCGCCGCTACATCGAGGACGGCACCTGGGAGCGCATTCTCGCAGTCGTGGGGACCCCGGCGCCGCCCGGCGCCGGTGTCACACCCAATACGAATCCAGTACCGACGCCGCATCCGGTTCCGCACCGGCCGCAGTGAACGCTTTCAGCGCCCGCACCAGACCGACCCGGGTGGTCGGCGGCATCTTCTCCACCACCGCCGCGATCTCCCGGCGCCGCCGCGCCGTCACCTCCTGCACCACCGCCTCCCCCCGAGCGGTCAACCCCACCGTCAACTCGCGGCGCGACCGCGCACTCGCCTCCCGCGAGATCAGGTCGGCGACAACCAGCCGATCGACCATCCGCGTCACCGTCGACGGCTGCACATCCAGACTCTGAGCCAGCGACGCCAGATTCATCGGGCCACGGGTCTCGAGAACCACCAGAACCCGGAACTGCGGAATCGTGATCGAATCATCGACCGACGCAATAGAGCGGGCCGACAACGACACCAACAGCCGCGACGCCGTCAACATCGCATCCGTAATCGCGTCGACGGTCTCCACCGCGCCCGCTGCCGCCGTCGGCCTGTGCTGAGCCACCCTCCGTGCCATGTCCATACCATGCACCCTCACAGCAACAATTGCATAACGCACCACACCGATATCCTCCAGTTCGCGAGAAGATCCCGGGGACCCGTCGGCCGGTTTCGCATGCACCGAACGTGAATCCGGCTACCGTGGACCGTGGGCGTCGCAGGCTGATGACGAGGGGTCGTCACATCGGTCGCGGCGCCGCACCATACCCGGGGACCGGGGAGTCCCGAATCCGCTCGCGTACCCGATTCGCGTGCACCACGGATATTAACGGCCCCGCCACGAACACGCTCGACCAGCAGAACCCCCTGCGTCAGGGGCGCGCACGGCAGCCCTTGCACCAGGATTCGGCAGCGCTGTCCCCAGTGCGAGCCGCATCGGCAGGAAATGACATCACACTGGCACGCTCTCGCACCGGCAGCACCGGATCCCGGTGCGGCACCAGACACCCAATATTTCGGGTATTCCAGGGCGGTGGGAACCGCACCAACACCGCGATGGGGAGCGATACCGTCCCACACATGATTCCACGGTACGGGGCTCGCACACGTCTAACGCACCCGGAGACGTCCCGGGGTACCCGTCATCGATGTCTCGATTCGAGAGCAGCACGCCACCACGGTGGGGTTGCTCGTGGGCTCAACCACATTCACCCAGAGCTGAGTTCCCTCGCACCTGCCGTTCGCTAGTGACCGAGATCCTAAGGTCCCGTTACAGCACAAGGGCGCATCGCGTTCGCGCCCGATGTCTGTGCCCGGCGGTATCACCGGTCGTAGCGGATCGTGCCGGTACTCATCGCTGTTCGAGACTTGCGGGGTGCGTGATGGCTGACCGCTCGGGGCCGCGGGATGGTCGCGATCCCAGTGCGGTCAGGTTCGCGACGACCAGGTTGTTGTCGATGGGTTGCTTGTCGCGTCCGAGGCCGTCGATCACGGTCCGGTATCCGGCGCCGTCGAGGACGGACTGGTATCGGTAGTGGAAGTGACCATGCCACAGCCTGGTCGGCTGCACGATATCGACGATGCCGCGCAGAGTCCGCCGGCCGCGCTCGGACGCTTCGACCGCCTCGGGCGGAAAGCCGAAGCGCTCCCGCTCGAGGCCGGGGACGGTGACCCCGGCGGGGCAATCGTGGCAGAACATGGCATCGGCGTGCCCACCGGCACGGATGGACTGTGCCTGGTCGGTCGTTATTTCCTCCTGCGACCACCAGGTGCGGTTGGGTGTGCGCAGGAAACTGTCGATGGAGTGCGCGCCGCCGACCGCCAGGCACCGGGTGCGGTCCCATTGCCAGCGAAATCCCCGCGGCAGGTGCACGACCCGGTCTCGGAGGTAGCGTAGGCCGTCGGCGGCGACTGGTTGGGTCAGAAGCCAATCGAAGTTCTCGTGATTGCCGTCGACGAATCCGAGGATCAGATCGTGTGTGGCGAGTGCATGGTCGAGTGCGTCGAGATAATCATCGGTGAAATTGAACCCGAAGTCGCCGAGGTGGGTGATGACGTCGGCGTTGCGTTTGCGGGCGTGTGCAATTGCCATAACACCGTAGTCGGTGTTGGCATGCCAATCCCCGGCTAGTGCCACTCGATGGGGCGTGTCGAGGAAACTGCTGCGATTGGAGCGCCGACAATTCATGACCGGCACCTACCTTCCCGTCCGGCGAAAGGTAGGGACCGTTGGCGGATCGCCCCGCATTCCGTGGCGGGCCCCTCCACCAGTAGTTGCTGGTTGCGATGGTACGCGTACCGGGCGGTGGTCCGACAGCGGCTGTGCGACTGCGCCCACCCAGACGATGAGGGGTTTGATCGCAGGGAGCGACATGCCAGGCTGTTTCGTCGAGCCGAGTTGGTTCCAGCCGGCGGCGCGATAGCCGATCTCGACCAAGGTCGGGTCGGGTCGAGGCGGGCGAGCACCATCGCACGGAACGATGGGCAGCACCCGATTCGCACTCTAACTCTCCCGTCAGGGTAGAGTTCCGGTTTGTCGGTGATGCCGACGCCGGCCCCTGCTGCGTATGCCTCGGTCCTGAGCAGTGCTGCTCCGGCCGCGATCACCGCCCGATCCCCTGTGACGCCCGTCCCGCGTCGTCTACGTCTAGGGCACCCGGCTGTGCGTCGGGTGCGAACGGAGCTTTTGATGGCAGTACAACTCGATACGCCCGCGGAGACCATGTCCGTGCGGGCGGCGCTGCGGTCCCCGCGCCGCCTCAAGACCGAGGTCCTGGCGGGCATGGTGGTTGCGCTCGCACTGATCCCGGAGGCGATCTCGTTCTCGATCATCGCCGGGGTCGATCCCCGGGTGGGATTGTTCGCGTCGTTCACCATGGCGGTGACCATCGCCATCGTCGGTGGCCGTCCGGCGATGATCTCCGCGGCCACCGGCGCGATCGCCCTGGTCGTGGCCCCGCTCTCGCGTGAATACGGGTTGGACTACCTGATCGCCGCCGTCCTGTTGGCCGGGGTGCTGCAGATCGTCCTGAGCCTGCTCGGGGTGGCGAAACTGATGCGGTTCATTCCGCGCAGTGTGATGGTCGGATTCGTCAACGCCCTGGCGATCTTGATCTTCACCGCCCAGTTGCCGCACCTGATCGACGTCCCCGCCCTGGTGTATCCGATGGTCGCCGTCGGACTACTGATCATGGTGCTGCTGCCCAAGGTCACCACCGTGGTGCCGGCGCCGCTGGTGGCGATCGTGCTGCTCACCGCGGCGACCGTGATCTTCGCGCTGAACGTCCCGAACGTCGGCGACGAGGGCGAACTCCCGTCGTCCCTGCCGTCCTGGCTGATCCCAGACGTGCCGTTCACCATGGACACCCTCTCGATCATCGCCCCCTACGCGTTCGCGATGGCCCTGGTCGGGCTCCTCGAATCGTTGATGACCGCCAAGCTGGTCGACGACATCACCGACACCCACTCGGACAAGACCCGCGAGGGCTGGGGACAGGGCATCGCGAACCTGGTCACCGGCCTGTTCGGCGGCATGGGCGGCTGCGCGATGATCGGCCAGACCATGATCAACGTCAAGGTCTCCGGCGCCCGCACCCGCATCTCCACCTTCCTGGCCGGGGTGTTCCTGCTGATCCTCGTCGTCGGCCTCGGCGACGTGGTCGCGCTGATCCCGATGGCCGCCCTGGTCGCGGTGATGATCATGGTCTCGGTCGGCACCATGGACTGGCACTCCATCGCCCCGAAGACGTTGCGGCGCATGCCCCGCAGCGAAACCACCGTCATGCTCGCGACCGTCGCGGTCACCGTCGCCACCCACAACCTCGCCTACGGCGTGATCGTCGGCGTGATCACCGCGATGGTGCTCTTCGCCCGCCGGGTCGCGCACCTGACCGAGGTCGTCGACATCGCCCACCCCGACGACGAGAACACCCGCGTCTACGCCGTCCACGGCGAACTGTTCTTCGCCTCCAGCAACGACCTGATCTACCAGTTCGACTACGTCGGAGACCCGGAAAACGTCGTCATCGACCTGTCCGACTCCCACATCTGGGACGCCTCCACCGTCGCGACCCTCGACGCGATCACCACCAAATACGCGGCCAAGGGCAAGACCGTCACCATCGTCGGCCTCAACGCGGCCTCGTCCGAGCGGCACGTGCGCCTGAGCGGGCAGATGGGCGCCGGACACTGACCGGACTTCCGCAGCTGATGGGCACACGATTCCGCGAAAAGGCGTGTTGACGTGCGGGGACGCCGCGCGGCCGCGTTGGGGTCGTGTTACTACAGGCCTTGCTTTGGCGGGATCTCGCTTACGCGTCGGTGGGGGCGAAGTCGAAGAACCGGGGCGGTTCGGGCAGCTCGAGCGCGGTAAGGATCTTTCGCTGCCCGGCGGTGACGGCGGAGCGTTGCGCCACCTGGCCGTGGTCGGTGGCGAGGGTGACCAGGTGCATCCGGTCGAGCTCGTGACGGATGCTGCGCCAGGTGTCACCGGTGGCGGTCTCGGCGACCCGGATCAGCAGCAGCGCCAGCCAGCACAACTGGACGTGGGCGCGGATGCGGTCCTCGCGGTGGTGGAAGACCGGCCGCAGCCCGAGCGAGCCCTTCATGTCGCGCCACCCGGCTTCGACGGCGAGCAGCTGCTTGTAGGCGGCGGCCAGGTCCTCCGGGGTGAGGGTGGTGTCGGACGTGCGTAGCAGCCACTTGCCGTCCAGGCCGGCCTCGGTCTTGATCGCCGTGTGGTCGATGCGCAGCAGCCCGGTGTTGGTGCGCCGCAGATACCGTCGCAGTCCCGGCTTGGATTTGAGCGAGCCGACCAGCTCGTCGCGGCGGCGCGATGTCCAGGTGTCGGAACCGTCGATCAGCTCTTCGAGGTGCGCGACGAGGTTCTCCCGTACGGCCGCGTCGCGGTCCGCCTGGTCCGGGTTGTGGCAGACGACGAATCGCCTGGTCCGGGCGCCGCCGTCGCCGTCCCCGTCACCGCCGGGCGCGACGTGCACCTCCTTGACCCGCAGGTTGCCGGCCACGGTGTGGTAGCGGCCCGGCCTGGCGAGCGCGGCGGCGGCCTCGGTGTTGGTGTGGCGCAGCTTCTCGGCGTGGATGTAATGCCCGCCGCCGCGGGTCAAATACGCTCGGTTCGCGGCGGAGGCGAAACCACGGTCGGCGACCCAGACCAACCGGCGCAGGTTCCACCCGTCCAGGTCGTCTTTGACGGTGCGGATGATCGCGGTGTCGGCGGTGTTGCCGGGGAAGGTCCAGCAGCGCACCGGGATCCCGTCGCGGGTGACGGCCATCGCGATCACCACCTGCGGCAGGTCGGTGCGGAAGTCCTTGGAGTGGCCGAACTCCCGCGCCCCGGACTCGGCCGGGTTACCGGCCCCGTCGTCGCTGGGCGGATCGGCCCGCTCCGGGCCCTCGGTCTCGAAGTAGGTGCTCGTCGTATCGACGAAAACGATGTCCAAATCCAGGTTTAACAGGTGCGCAACGGAATTGAACACATCGGCGGCGATCTCCTCGAGGGCGTCGAGGAGGAAGTCCATGCCCCGGTAGGCCTGATCGTCGGACAACGCGGTCATGTGCTCGATGGCGACGCGTTCGGTCACCCAGCCGGTCGCCGCGAGCTTCGAGCCGGGTTCGAGCGCGCGCTGGGCGACGAGGGTGAAGATCACCCGCTCCACCGCGTCGGCGGCGAGCCGCCGCCCCTCGGCGGCGCGGCGGATCGCCGCCGAGATCCCCAGCCGGTCCCAGAGCCGGTCCAGCGTCCACGCCCCGCCGAGGCGCCGGCAGTCGAGGATCTCCACCTCCCCGCCCGCGGTCGACGCCGCGGCGGACTGGTCGGGGGCGAGGAACCGCGAGATCGACGACACCAGCCGGGCCAACCCGTCCCGGTCCACGGTCTCGGCGCGGCCGAAGTTGTGGATCACCTTCGCGGTCGGCGAGCCGGTGTCCGGGTGCCGCTCGTTGTGCGCGAGCTGCAGATACGACACCACCGAGCCGTCCTTGTTCTTCCGCCGCGTCTCCCGCAGGTACATACCTACACAACACCACATCGCATGCGGCTTCACCAGCCGACACGCCGCAAGTCGTGTGCCTACAGATTTTCGCGTTCCAGACACCCTGCACCGCTCTGACCTGCGCCTTCATTCCGCGGCAGGCACGAAAATGCCTACGAACTGCGGAAGTCCGG
>NZ_JBLWIT010000095.1:0-51405 GCF_048381435.1 Rhodococcus mengyinensis
CCGGACTTCCGCAGTTCGTAGGCATTTTCGTGCCTGCCGCGGAATGAAGGCGCAGGTCAGAGCGGTGCAGGGTGTCTGGAACGCGAAAATCTGTAGGCACACGACTTGCGGCGTGTCGGCTGGTGAAGCCGCATGCGATGTGGTGTTGTGTAGGTATGTACCTGCGGGAGACGCGGCGGAAGAACAAGGACGGCTCGGTGGTGTCGTATCTGCAGCTCGCGCACAACGAGCGGCACCCGGACACCGGCTCGCCGACCGCGAAGGTGATCCACAACTTCGGCCGCGCCGAGACCGTGGACCGGGACGGGTTGGCCCGGCTGGTGTCGTCGATCTCGCGGTTCCTCGCCCCCGACCAGTCCGCCGCGGCGTCGACCGCGGGCGGGGAGGTGGAGATCCTCGACTGCCGGCGCCTCGGCGGGGCGTGGACGCTGGACCGGCTCTGGGACCGGCTGGGGATCTCGGCGGCGATCCGCCGCGCCGCCGAGGGGCGGCGGCTCGCCGCCGACGCGGTGGAGCGGGTGATCTTCACCCTCGTCGCCCAGCGCGCGCTCGAACCCGGCTCGAAGCTCGCGGCGACCGGCTGGGTGACCGAACGCGTCGCCATCGAGCACATGACCGCGTTGTCCGACGATCAGGCCTACCGGGGCATGGACTTCCTCCTCGACGCCCTCGAGGAGATCGCCGCCGATGTGTTCAATTCCGTTGCGCACCTGTTAAACCTGGATTTGGACATCGTTTTCGTCGATACGACGAGCACCTACTTCGAGACCGAGGGCCCGGAGCGGGCCGATCCGCCCAGCGACGACGGGGCCGGTAACCCGGCCGAGTCCGGGGCGCGGGAGTTCGGCCACTCCAAGGACTTCCGCACCGACCTGCCGCAGGTGGTGATCGCGATGGCCGTCACCCGCGACGGGATCCCGGTGCGCTGCTGGACCTTCCCCGGCAACACCGCCGACACCGCGATCATCCGCACCGTCAAAGACGACCTGGACGGGTGGAACCTGCGCCGGTTGGTCTGGGTCGCCGACCGTGGTTTCGCCTCCGCCGCGAACCGAGCGTATTTGACCCGCGGCGGCGGGCATTACATCCACGCCGAGAAGCTGCGCCACACCAACACCGAGGCCGCCGCCGCGCTCGCCAGGCCGGGCCGCTACCACACCGTGGCCGGCAACCTGCGGGTCAAGGAGGTGCACGTCGCGCCCGGCGGTGACGGGGACGGCGACGGCGGCGCCCGGACCAGGCGATTCGTCGTCTGCCACAACCCGGACCAGGCGGACCGCGACGCGGCCGTACGGGAGAACCTCGTCGCGCACCTCGAAGAGCTGATCGACGGTTCCGACACCTGGACATCGCGCCGCCGCGACGAGCTGGTCGGCTCGCTCAAATCCAAGCCGGGACTGCGACGGTATCTGCGGCGCACCAACACCGGGCTGCTGCGCATCGACCACACGGCGATCAAGACCGAGGCCGGCCTGGACGGCAAGTGGCTGCTACGCACGTCCGACACCACCCTCACCCCGGAGGACCTGGCCGCCGCCTACAAGCAGCTGCTCGCCGTCGAAGCCGGGTGGCGCGACATGAAGGGCTCGCTCGGGCTGCGGCCGGTCTTCCACCACCGCGAGGACCGCATCCGCGCCCACGTCCAGTTGTGCTGGCTGGCGCTGCTGCTGATCCGGGTCGCCGAGACCGCCACCGGTGACACCTGGCGCAGCATCCGTCACGAGCTCGACCGGATGCACCTGGTCACCCTCGCCACCGACCACGGCCAGGTGGCGCAACGCTCCGCCGTCACCGCCGGGCAGCGAAAGATCCTTACCGCGCTCGAGCTGCCCGAACCGCCCCGGTTCTTCGACTTCGCCCCCACCGACGCGTAAGCGAGATCCCGCCAAAGCAAGGCCTGTAGTAACACGACCCCAACGCGGCCGCGCGGCGTCCCCGCACGTCAACACGCCTTTTCGCGGAATCGTGTGCCCATCAGCTGCGGAAGTCCGGTCAGAAGGCGGCGAACTCGCCGTGCTGGCCTATCAGGGACCCGAGCCCTCACCGACGACGTTCGCCCCGGGAAGGGGTTCGCAACCCGGGTATGCCGCTGCCAGCGGGTCGGTCATCGTGTGCGCCGATCGGGTCCACGAGACCCGATTCTCCACGGCCGGGATGACCGGGCGCGGGCTGCACAGCGGGGTGTGCGTTCCGATCGGCTCCGAAGCGGTGCGGGATGTGTTGACCGCGCACAGTCGTCGTCCTCGCGAATACACCGACCGTGACCTGACCTTTCTGCGCTCGGTGACGGCGGTGCTGTCCGCGGCGATCCGCCGCATCGAGGCCGAAGCCGCGTTGGTGCACCAGAGCTTGCACGATCCGCTGACCGGGTTACCGAACCGCGCGCCGGCCCGCCGTCAACTCGGCGAGGCCCTGGTCGCCGCGCCGCGCGGCGGCACGCGCGTTGCGCTGTTGTTGGTCGATCTAGACGACTTCAAGGTCGTCAACGACAGCCTCGGCCATGCCGGCGGCGACGACGCGCTGATCGTTCTGGCCAGGCATCTGCGGTCGGCGGTGCGCCCGGGCGATACCGTTGCCCCCCTCGGCGGTGACGAATTCGTGGTGGTGTGTGAGGACGTCACAGGTGCAACGGAGGGGGTGGCAATTGCCGCCCGGATCACCGGAAGCCTCGCCGACCTGACCCGGGCCGAATCTCCCGACTGGCCGATCAGTGCCAGTATCGGTGTCGCACTGTCCGATCCGGAGTGCACCCGCGAAGAACTCGTCCGCCGGGCGGACTAGGATGTATCGGGCGAAAGCTGCGGGGCCGGGCGGTTACGCGCTCTACGACGGCACCTTCTAGGGCGGCAGCAGAGCCCGATCGGTGCACTGCGGCCGACGTGGCAGGAAGTCGCGGCCGCCGATAGGCACCCTAGGGAGGGGAAATTGTCATCTTGACGCGGCTCCCGACCCGTCGAATACTTTCTGGACAGGGCGGATCCCGTCGACCTACGACGAAAAGACTCCGCGCTTCGCCCTTGTGACAGAAAGATATTCGCGTCGTCGACTCTCGTGAACGCATCGGCGTGTCAGGTCGACCTGCATCAGAGGTGAAAGCGATGAACACGAGTGTGCACGTCGGCACGAAGCCTGCCCAGCTCGGCGTGCGTCCCCGCGACGTCGTGGACGTCGGACGGAATTGAGGCGCCCGATGGCCGATTTCGACCCAGATGCGACCCAGGCGGCGTCGGTTCGTGCCGTCGGCCGCGGGATCGTGGCCGAATTGGACGCTGCCGGGTTCGCAGGTGCCGAGGAGGTCGGCCGGGGCGGGTTCGGTGTCGTGTACCGCTGCCTGCAGCGTTCGCTGGGGCGAATCGTGGCGATCAAGGTGCTGACATCGGACCTGGACCCCGAGAACCGCGAACGCTTCCTGCGGGAGGGGTACGCGATGGGTGGGCTCTCCGGTCACCCGAACATCGTCAACATACTGCAGGTCGGCGTGACCGACGCCGGTCGACCGTACATCGTCATGCACTATCACCCCCGCGATTCACTGGCGGTCCAGATACGCCGGGAAGGTCCGCTGCCCTGGCCGGAGGCGATCAGCATCGGGGTGAAGCTGGCGGGAGCCTTGGAGACGGCGCACCGCACCGGCACGCTGCATCGCGACATCAAACCCGCGAACATCCTTCTCACCGCCTACGGCGAGCCGCAGCTCACCGATTTCGGCATCGCGCACATCGCCGGCGGGTACGAAACGGCCACCGGCGGGTTTACCGGGTCACTGGCATTCACCGCACCAGAGGTGCTGAACGGGGAATCGCCGACCGCGAGGTCCGACGTCTACGGACTGGGCGCGACGATATTTTCACTGATCGCGGGGAGGGCGGCGTTCGAGCGGAAGACCGGTGAGGAACTCGTTGCGCAATTCGTGAGAATCAGCAGCCAACCGGTGCCGGACCTGCGCGCCCAGGGCATCCCGGACGGCGTGTGCGCCGTGATCGAGAGGGCGATGGCGACGAATCCCGCTGCTCGGCCGGGGTCCGCCGAGGAGTTCGGACACGAACTCCAAGCCGCGCAGCGACACATCGGACTGCGTTCGGACGCGATGGCGCTGGCACCCCGGGAGGCCCCGCAGGCGACCGAGGAGCGCCCGTCGGATTCTGGTGCCGATGGATACCGTCGAATCCGCTACGACGGTTCGGACAGCGGTCAGCGTCCGTGGGGCGAACCGACCCAGCAGCTCCAGCCGGATTCTCATCCGTCGGGACCGCCGTTCTGGCCGCCGAATGGCCCGCCGCCCTGGCCGCCGACCGGAGAATCGGGCAGCATCGGAGAGTCCCGCACAGGTCGGCGCGCGGTCCTGACCGTCCTGGCACTGGTCGTCGCGCTGGTGCTGGCCGGCGGCGGGTACCTCATGCTTCGAGAAACCACCGGCCCAGGCACCGCACGACCTACCGTCCAGGACGCCGGCGCTTCTCCTGCCGTCGACCCGACTGCGGCGTGGCGACCGGTCGAGGATGCCCGTGTTGCCCGCCAGCAGACGGCAACGACAGTCGCGGACGGGACGATCTGGGTCTTCGGAGGGTTGGACGACAACGGCGTCTCCGCCCAGCAGGAGGGCTATGACCCGGCCATCGACACCTGGAAGGCCGGCCCCGACCTTCCGGTCCCGCTCAACCATGCGATGGCTGTCACCTACAACGACGAACCCGTACTGATCGGCGGTTGGAAAGCGGAAGGTCAGAACCTGACCGCGGTCGACTCCGATCGGGTGATGGCCATGCGCGACGGCGGGTGGGTGGACCTGCCGCCGCTGAACGCGCCGCGGGCGGCTGGGGCCGCGGCCGTGGTCGGCGACAAGATCGTGGTCACCGGGGGACAGGCGAACGGTCAACTGGTGGCGACGACCGAGGTGTTCGACGGTACGAAGTGGATGACGGTCGCGCCTGTCCCCACGCCACGGGAGCATCTGGCCGGGGTGTCGGACGGGACGTACTTCTATGCAATCGGTGGGCGGGATCTGGCGTCGGATCAGAATACCGCCTCGGTGGAACGGTTCGATCCCGCCGCGGGAACGTGGACGACGTTGCCGGCCATGCCCACTCCTCGCGGCGGGCTCGGTGCGGTGTTCATCGACGGCCGCATCGTCACGGTCGGTGGCGAAGAACCGACTCGCGTGCTGTCGACGGTCGAGGCCTACGACGTGGTGGCCGGAACGTGGTCGCAATTGCCGGCCCTGCGCACACCGCGGCACGGGATGGCGGTCGGCGCGGTCGGCAACACGGTGTATGCCGTCGGCGGCGGTATCAAACCGACACACGCCGAATCGACTGCTGTGTCCGAGGCCCTCCAGCTCGCGCCACGCAAGACTCAGTGGGCGCCGGCGTGGCGTCCGCTGAAGGATGCACCGATCGCCCGTCAGCAGACGGCGACGGCCGTCGCGGACGGCACGATCTGGGTGCTCGGCGGACTCGACAATGCGGGGTCGACCCCGAAGGTCGAGGGGAACGACCCCGCCATCGACACCTGGAAGGCGGGCCCCGACCTTCCGGTTCCCCTCAATCACGCGATGGCCGTCGAGTACGGGGGCGAGTTGGTGGTCCTCGGAGGCTGGGTGCCGGAAGGTCCGAACCTCACCGGGATCACGTCGGACCGGGTGCTCGCGCTGCGGAACGGAAAGTGGGTGGATTTGGCGCCGATGAACGAGCCGCGGTCGGCTGGGGCCGCGGCCGTGGTCGGCGACAAGATCGTGGTCGCCGGGGGACAGGCGGACGGCGCGTTGGTGCCGACGACCGAGGTGTTCGACGGCACGAAGTGGACGACCGTCTCGGATATCCCGACCACTCGGGAGCATCTGGCCGGGGTGTCGGACGGGACGTACTTCTATGCGATCGGTGGGCGAGATCTGGCGTCGGACCAGAACACGGCGGCGGTGGAACGGTTCGATCCCGCCGCGGGAACGTGGACGACGTTGACCGCCATGCCCACTCCTCGCGGTGGGCTCGGTGCGGCGTTCATCGACGGCCGCATCGTCGCGGTCGGTGGTGAACAGCCGACCAAGGTGCTGTCGACCGTCGAGGCCTACGACGTCGACTCCGGCACCTGGTCACCGTTACCACCCATGCCCACGGGAGCTCACGGGATGTCCGTTGCGACGGTCGGTCACACCGTCTACGCCATCGGCGGTGCGTTGCGGCCCACCCATGCGGAGTCCACCGCGACTGCACAGGCACTGGATTTCTGGTGAGAGTGCCTGCGCGGACGGGTCGATCTTTACCGGTCACGCACGCTGAATGTCTTCTGTCCGTGTAGTTGTGCTCAGTAGAGGGGGACTAGACTTGTCGTGGGAGGGGCGAGTTTCGCAGGATGCGGGCCGGGTAGGAAGTGGTTCGTGATGAAGGTGACGGCGAAGGCCACCCGTTGTGGCGACTGGTGGGTGGTGGAGGTCCCGGGAGTCGAGGCCTCTCTCACCCAGGTGCGGCGGCTCGATCAGGTTTCTGCCATGGTGGCGGATGCTGTGCATCTGGTCGAGGATGTGCCGGCCGAGGACATCGAGGTGGTCCTCGACTACGAGATCGGGGATTCGGCGGCGCTCATGGAGGCCCGAGCGGCCCACTTGCAGGTCGAGTCCGCCGCCCACGCGCAGGAATGTGCAGCGCGGGCCTCGCGGGCCGCGGTGGTGCATCTGCGCCGATCGGGGCTTTCGGTGCGTGATATCGGCGTCATCCTCGAGCTGAGCCCTCAACGGGTCTCTCAGCTCGACCGCGCCGGCGCTCGTACCCGATGACAGTGCGAGCGACGGGTGCATGCTCTGGGCCGTGAAGTCGGTCTCCGAGTGGGGTCCCGGTACTCGTACTGTCGCTGAGGATTTCGATGTCCGACACCCTCACGATGTTCCTCGCCGGCGACGTGATGACCGGTAGGGGCGTCGACCAGATCCTCCCCTTTCCCGGCGACCCGGAGTTGAGGGAGCGTTGCGTCCGCGATGCCCGCGAGTACGTTGCGTTGGCGGAGAAGCGAAATGGTCGGATCCCCGGCCCCGTCGGGTTCGGGTGGCCGTGGGGTGAGGCGTTGCCGATCCTCGACGCGGCGGCACCCGACGCCCGCGTCGTCAATCTCGAAACGACCGTCACCACGTGTGCTCGATTCGCTTCCAAGGGAATCAACTACAGAATGCATCCGTCGAACCTGGGGGTGCTCACCGCTGCACGGATCGACGTCTGCGTACTGGCGAACAATCACCTACTCGACTTCGGCGCCGATGGTCTCGTGGAGACCCTCGACGTGCTGACCCACAACGGCGTGCGGACCGTCGGAGCGGGGCGCACCGTGGCGCAGGCGTGGTGTCCCGTGGTCGTGGGGGGCGGAACGGGTCGTCGGCTGTTGATCTGGGCGGCAGGTATGTCGTCGAGCGGGGTCTCGCCGCACGGGGCGGCCCGCCGGGACCGGCCGGGTGTCGCGTACCTTTCCGAACCCACCGCCGCCGAGGCAGACCGTGTCCTCGACCGGACGCGGCTGATACGGAAGAACACGGACGTGGTGGTGGTCTCTCTGCACTGGGGTTCGAACTGGGGATACGACGTGCCGGATGCGCATGTCGAATTCGCGCATCGGCTCGTCGACGGTGGTGTCGACGTGGTCTTCGGGCACTCGTCTCACCACCCGCGGCCGGTCGAGATCTACCGCGGCCACCCGATCCTGTACGGCTGCGGCGACCTGATCAACGACTACGAGGGTATCGGGGGGCACGAAGGCTACCGCGACGATCTGCGGCTGCTCTACCTGGTGACGCTGGACGCGCGCACGCACGAACTGCTCGAGCTACGAATGGTGCCGATGAGATCCCGGCGGATGCAACTGCAACGCGCGTCGACACGTGACACCGAATGGCTGCGGCGGGTCCTCGACGGGATCAGCCGCGGCTTCGGCACCGGCATCGATGCAGGCGACGACGTCCTCGTCGCCCGCGCGAGGCACGCGAAGTAGAGACCGTCGGGGTACCTTCCGCGGCGCCCGAGTCGAAATCGGACGCCGCCGAAGAGTGGAATCAGGTTACCGATCAGCGTCGACGCCGCCGCGAATCCAGTGCTGGATCCGCCAGATCACGTTGTACAGATTCCACGGTGCGACGTCGTAGGTGTCCCACGGCTGACCGACGTGTGCGGTCCATTCGGGAATCCGCCCACAACAGATCCGGTGATCGAACACGGAATAGAGTGCATTGCAGAATGCAGTACGCATCAGGCTTCTCCTGAGTCGGGGCGGTCCCGGACCGGGACTAGCCTAGGTGCGTTCTGCGCATACGAGCACACTACCGGGCTCCAACGAGAACCTATGGCCCCCACCGCCTAGAATTTCGGGTGCACGGACCCGCAGACGCGGCAATTTCGATCGGCGGAGAGTGGCAATGCAAGTTGGAGCGCTATTCGGGAGATACCGGCTGGACCGTTCGCTGACGGTGGATGTGAGCGGCGAGGTCTGGGCGGCGTTCGACACCGTCACGTCCCGGCAGGTCGTGGTGCGGGTGCTGCCGCCGGATGCTACCGAGGACGACGAATTCTGCGGACGATTCGAACGGGATGTCGGGATCGCGGCGCAGATCCGGAACCCGCACATAGTGCCGATCCACGATTTCGGGCAGATCGGAAACCGACTCTTTCTCGCAACGCCGACGACGCAGGGAACGAACCTGCGGACGATCCTCCAGACCACCGGGCCGATGGAGGTATCACGGGCGGTCGGCGTTGTCGAGCAACTGGCGTCGGCGCTGGAAGCCGTGGGCGCGGCCGGGTTGGTCGAGCAGGAAGTGTCGCCGGCGAATGTGATCGTGCAGGACGGCGGACTGATCCAGCTCACCGACGTAGGGCTCCCCACGATTCTCGGGGCCGCATCGGGCGTCTACGGCCTGACCTGTGTGTTATACGAGTGCCTCACCGGCGAGGCGTTCCCGACCTCGGCGGTCCCGACGCCGCCCGTCGGCATGGCCGCCGTGATCGCACGCGGGACGGCGGTCGACCCCGCGCGCCGCTATCGGTCGGCGGGCGAACTCGCCGCCGCCGCCCGCGTCGCGGCGCCACCGCAACAGCCTGCCGTCGAGCCCGCTCCCGCGACCCCTCCGATCGACCGGAACCGTCGCCTGATCGTCGCCGGACTTGCGCTCGCCGCGATCATCGCTGTCGCTATTGTCGGTGGCCTGATCATCGGGTCGGGAACATCATCCCCCCACGTTGCAGTGCCTACGCCGTCGTCGAGCGCGGCCGGGCCGGTATCGCCGTCGTCGTCACCGACCGCCATGGCGAACCCGACCGCTGCCGAGCAGGTGCCGCCGGTGCAAGCACCAGCACCGACGGAAACACCGGTCGCGGAGGCTCCCATTCAGGAGGAGGCCATACCGACACCGACACCGCAATCACCACCGGTGGTGCCGGCACCCGCACCCCCTCCGGGAGCGTCCGCTCCGCAGGTGCTGCCGTGCTACCCGGGTTACGAGCACACTCCGCCCCCGGACGGCCCGTGCCTCCCGCCCGGCTCGCCACCGGCGAATGCACCGGCACCCGTGCCTGCCCCTGCACCCGCGCCGGCCCCTGCCCCGCAGGTGCTGCCGTGCTACCCGGGATACGAGCACACCCCGCCCCCGGACGGGCCGTGCTGGGCTCCCGCGGGCCCGTGAAGTCTCACCGACGATTGTCGGTGGCGATCCAGGTGTCGTAGACCTCGCTGACCGCTGCGGCGATCGCCGGACCGTGCAGTGTCCGCGCGGCTCGTGATTGTTCGATTTGGATTCCGCCGGCAGCGTCGATGGTCAGGCGGTTGACGAGGTTGGATGGGGATTCACCGCTATGTCGTTCTCCGGGTTCGGCTACGCGAACACAGACACCGCTTCCGTCGAGTGCCTTCGCGATCGCGTTCCGGACGTCCGCCTTGAGCCGCGCGGGAGCGAGGCCGCCGATGAGGACGTCGTTTCCTCGGTAGCCGTGAAACGACAGCGCCCACCGGAATCGTCTCGCCGACAGGGAGCGTAGAAGCGGAAAGCTGTGCACGCTGAGATCAGTCGAGGAAATGTGCCATGCCCGGTAGGCATTGCCTACCGGTCGCCACCCTTTACACACCCACAGCGTCGAATCGCGTGATCCCAGCGAAGCGACGACCTGTTCAGCCTGCTGATCCGTTCGGGTTTCGATCGCGCCACCGTGCGGTGCCAGGACCACGAGACGGTGATGTCGCCCGTCGTCTTCGAGCCGCTCGATGAACTCACCCCCGATTTCGGCCTCTTCCTCGGTCATCGCGGAGGCGGTGCACCGACGGTCGAGAATCACCGTCTGTCCCGGCGCCGCGCCGAGCCGACGACAGCCACCCTCCGTTATCCCGATGGTGTCGATCTCTTCCACATCGGTATCCGGGATCAAAGTGAACAGTGCGGTCGTTTCCCCGTGGCTCACGCGAGCCTGTTGACGCGGCTCCGCTCCCATCCGAGTCAACATCCGCGGGTGAATCCCGATACGTTCGCCGGCGGATGCCCTGGTGGAGTGATCGTGACGGACTGCGAGGCGCAAAGGCATCGAAACCTGCTGAAACGAACGATGTTCGAACACCCTTTCAGGTTAGGCTCGAATCTGTTGTGGGTGCGGTCGAAACAACTGAACCGCCATCGATCTCGACGGGCGAATCCGGTGACTCGATGAAGCCCCCTTGTCGGCAGTCCTCGTGCGGCGAAGACTCGAATCCATGAGTAATAAAGCAGTGGTCAGTCTCACCACCGGTCTCGAGGACGCCGAGAAGGTGACGGTTGCGTTTCTGGTCGCGGTCGGCGCGGCAGAACAACAGCGCGAGACGCTGATGTTTCTCACGAAAGAAGCGGTACGGCTCGCGCTCGACGGCACGATTCAGGGCGTGGCCTGCGAAGGTTGTCCGCCGCTTCCCGATCTGGCGGCACGATTCGCGACCGCGGGCGGCATCTACATGGTGTGTCCGATCTGCTTCGAGGCCAAGCACCTCGACAAAGACGCGCTGGTATCCAATGCCGAACTCGCCGGGACGGTACCGATGTGGAAGTGGATCGGCGACGAAGGGGCGGTGACCTTCAGCTATTGACCGACGGAACGGGCGGGAGCCGGGTCCAGTTACACTGCGCGCGAGGGTGATCGAGTCGATTCGATCAGGGATCACGGGGGACAGGACCGGCAGTGACCGACCGTTACGTACTCGTCGACACCGACGCCGGCGTCGACGACGCGCTTGCATTGCTCACCATTGCACAGCACGCCGGAACCGAAATCGTCGGTGTCGGAACCGTGTTCGGGAACTGCACCGAAATGCAGTCCGCGCGGAACGCCCTCACCGTTCTGTCCGTCGCCGGCATGCGTGGCGTTCCGGTGTGCGTCGGACAACCACGCCCCGGGCCACCACCTGCCACCAGCTCCCCACACGGACTCGACGGACTCGGGGACCGTGGATATCGGCCACCACCGGGCGTGGGCCCGGCGTCCGAGTCCGCCGTCGACCAACTGCTCCGCGTCGCGCAGGACCGGCCCGGTGCGGTGGACCTGCTGTGCCTGGGTCCGCTGGCCAACATCGCCGCCGCTGTCACATGCGACCCACGGATCCTGACCCGCTTCCGTTCGGTCACCATCATGGGCGGCATGGGACCCGTCTCCCGTAGAGACGTCGTGGCCGCAGAACAACCACAATTCCTCGAAAAAGGCGACACCAATACCAACCACGATCCAGTCGCGGCCACAGTGGTTGCTGCAGCGCCTGGGCAGATTACGTGGGTGGGAATGAATGTCACCGGCCGACTCCGATTGGCCTGGGCGGATCTCGTCGCTCGTTCCGCGGTGGGAAAGACGGCGACGTTCGTCCGCGACATCACCGAGGACTATCACCGGTACTGCACGGGCACATATCGCTCCGAGGACCCGATCTACACCGCGCACGATTCCGTCGCGGCCGCCGTGATGCTCGACCCCACGGTGGTGCTGTCCGCCGTCGGCGCCCAACCCCAGGTGCTCCACGAGGACGGCCGGGCCGCGGTGTGGGGCATCGCTCCAGCGCAGGGCCCGGCACACCGATTCGTGACCGACCTCGATTTCCGTTCGATCGGTGAGCGGATCACCGCCGCGCTCGACGCAGATCTTCCCCAGCCGGGCACGACCGGCTAGCAGTGCCCGTGTTCGACGGCGTCGACGCCCTCATGCGGAGGCGTCGAGCAGATGCAGTTCCTCCGCCACGATCAGATCGACCTCCTCGCTGGTCGGTCCGGACAACAGATGTGCCGCCAACATCGCTCTCACCTCCTCATGTGCTCCTACTTATTCGTCGAATCGGCGATCGCGATATCGACAGTCGGGCAAATTTTCGGTAGGTGAATTTCGGCGTCGAACGCGGGAACCCGATCTCGACCGAAGTGGAGTGGGAACGTCTGCGGACGCGGCTACTCGCCGGCGACCGGAACGGCGTCCGCACCCGGTGCGGAGGGATCGAACGGTGGCGGATCGGCCGGGTCGAATCCACCCCGCACCGTCGAGCAGGTTGCCCCCGGTTCCGGGTAGGTGTTCGGATTCTGTCGCAACGCGGTGAGGAAGTCGGAGATCCGCGGATCGGTTACGTCGTCGAGTTTCAGTTGGTGACCCCACGACTGCAGGGACACCGCCGAGTCGAGACCGGGGTACGGCGACACCAGGGTGTACGGTTCGCCGTCGACGTTCGCTGCCAGAGCCGCGATGTCGTCGTCGTCCAGCCGGTCCGGATCATAGGTCACCCACACGGCGCCGTGCTCGAGGGAGTGCACGGCGTTCTCGCTGCGGATCGCTTCGGGATAGACAATGCCGGTGCAGGTTGCCCAGTACTGGTCGTGTGCACCGCCGAACGGGGGACTCTGGTCGTAGGCCACCCGCTGCGGTGCCTGCACATGGGCGGCGGGCGGATAGTCGACGGTGACGACCCCTTCGATTCCCAGTGACGGGTCAGGATTGTCCGCGCTCGGCGAGAAGTCGCGGGCTTCGTCGTCGGCTCCGGAAGTCAGCACGTAGGCGACGACGGCGACCGCTGCCACGACGACCACCACGACCGCCAGTAGCAGCCAGGGCAGGCGCCGCCGCCCTGCGGACGGTTGAGATTTCGGGTCCACACTGCGGTCGTTCGTCATTGCCGATCCTTCGTCTCACCGGGCGCCCTGACCGCGCATCCCCATCTGCGAAGCATGGTAGTAGACGGTGAGGCAACGCCCGGTTCCGCGATGACGCGGCGATCTACCGGCGGGCCATTGCTGCGATACGCAGATCGCGGGTCCGCGCCTGGTGGGCGATCATCAGGATCCGCGCCTTCTCGGCGTCGCCGCTCTGCACGGCGGTCAGGGTCTCGCGGTGTTCCGTTTCGATTTGCTGCAGATTGGAGGAGGCCTGGGCTTCCTCCGCGTCATAGACCCGCAACCGAGCAACGTCTCCGGTAGCGGTGTACGGGACCGTCCGAGTCCGCGCCGATGGTCTCCGGTGTAGACGTCGCGGAAGTGTCTCGGGCACAACGTATTCGGTGCGCCGGGACGATTCATCCGCGATGCCCGCGAGAACCACCTCGTTTCGGATTCGAGGACATCCGCGTGAAGCACATCGAGATTCACGGGGTGGAACAGCCGACGGCCGACTCATTGGCTGCGAAATTCGAGGCGTCCTGCCCGATCTACAACACCATCAGGCGGGGAAGTGGAATCGAGTTGACCGTCACTGCCCACTCCTAGCTGGAGTCCTTCGTTCGGACGTGGGTGCCGCAGGAGGTTCAGAGTGACGGGCGCGGGCGGGAGATCGCGGTGTCGATCACGGCGAAGATGTCGCGCTGTTGAACCGTGCCGCCTGCGCCGGCCGTCTGGGCCGCCTCGATCAGATCATCGATGAGGCTGTCGAACAGTAGCGCCGTACGAGGGTCGGTTCGGTGGCCGGGATCGTCGAAGGCATGCAGCGCATCGACCGCGTCGCGGTACCGGCCCAGCCCGTCGGGCGCCGCGCTCACCTGCATCGTTTGCACGTTCATCGTGCTCAGCTCCGAACCATGCTGTTGGACAGCCGGGCTTCGTTCACTGCTCGACTGGCGGGATCGCAGCGGTACTGACCGGTCGTGGTGTGCCGGTAGCCCGGGCCATCCTTGACGACGGCGTGCCCGCAGTAGCGGCATTCGTGACCGGACTGCCCGATGCGGATGGTTTCGATGGTTGGGTACGTGTTGGTGCTCATTGTTCTCGTTCGTCGGTGTGGTGGGTGGTCTGTGACAGTGGGGTTGAACGATTCGGGTGGACTTCGCGGCGCCACTGCCGTAGGCGGCCGCGTCATGCGTATTCGGCGAGGGGTGCGGCCGAACCGACGTGGGCGCGCTCCAGTGCCTCCCAGACGAGGTCGTAGCGCTTGAGGGTCATCTCGTCCGCGTTCGCCAGAAGGGCGTCGAGGAGGGAGTGTGGGTCGTCCTGCCAGGAGTTCAGCGCGGCCGCGACGGTTCTGTTGGTGAACAGACCCGATTGAGCAAGGGCGTGACTCCACTCGTCGAACAGACCGCTGTAGATGCGTTCGACGGCGTCGTGGTCGAATCCCTCGGCGACGAAATCACGCGCGAAGGTTGCCGTGACGTAATCACCGCAGGTAATCGGTTCTGCATTCATCGGTGCGAGCACCCTCCGTCAGTGGCGGCGTCGGACCAGCGGGCGACCCCGGTTTCGTGAGTATGAGACAGGTCACATCGTCGCGCACTGCAGGGAGATGGCGCATCGGCCGTTTCACCGGGGGGTATACCTATCTTCTGGTCCTCGCGGCCCTCGTCGGGCGGGGATACGGACCATTCTGCCTGGTCACGGCCTCTCGGCACCGTGCACCAGATCTCACCCCCGAGGCCATCGAGGGTGTTCCAGCCCGCTGGGGCACTCACCCAGGCGGCATGTATGCGCGGCTGCGGGCGCACGGTGCCACCCACGATCCGACCCTGGACCGCGCTTTTCGCCGGGTGACCGACGGGCCGGGGCGCTACGCCGTTCGTCCGCGGAGATTCAGCGACTCGCGGCGACTCTGGTCCGGTCGTCGTGCAACGCATCGGTGATCCTGCTGCACCCGCCCTCGCGCCTGAGCACCGTCCTGCCCAGCAGCACCAAACCCCACGGGCCTATCACCCATATCGGCCAGGGGTAGATCATCACGCCGGTAGCGAGCGAGACGACGCCCCAGATCGCGATGTTGATTCCTCCGGCGGCGAGCCAGGCGAGCCACTCGATCCGCTGGTGACCCGGGATGCGACGACGCGAGGGGTGGGCCGCCGGTGCCACGGGCCGCGCGAGGGCAACTGGCGGGGGTGCCGACGGAAGATCACGCAACACCTGATGCGCCTGCTGCTGGGTCGTCGACTGGTACACCTGTGCCACCCGCTGGTCGAACTCGCCGATGGTCAGTCGCCCCTCGGTGAGATGCCGCCCGAGCTCACCGACGACCTGCTCACGTTCGGAATCGGATATCCGGATGTTGTCCGCGTACTGCATCGGACCCTCCTCAGCGATGACATTCCACTGTGGAATGTCGCTTCTCACTATGATCGATATGCCACAGTGGAATGTCAACCCCCCGACTGCGCGAAGGACCGTGCCATGGCAGAACGTCCCCTCAACGCCACTGCGGCATCGCTCCTCGGGTTCCTGCACGAGGGATCGAAAACCGGGTGGGACCTGGTCGTCACCGCGCAGGAACGCATCGGCAAGTTCTGGTCGATCACGACCAGCCAGGTGTATCGGGAGCTCGCCGCGATGGAGCGTGCCGGGTTGATCGAGGCGGGGGAACGGGGCGCCCGCGAGCGCAAGCCCTACACGCTCACCGAGGACGGTCGCCGGGCGTTTTCGGAGTGGATCGAGCGCGACCCCGGCCCGGAGAACATCCGTTATCCGATGCTGCTCACCGTCGCGTTCGGCGCGCACCTTCCGCCCAAACGGTTGGCCGCGATGCTGGACTCGCACCGGGCAGCGCACGAGCGTCAGCTCGCCGAGTACGAGCGTGACGCCGCGGTCCACGGTTCCAACCGATTCGCCATGGCCACGCTCGACTTCGGCATCGTGTACGAACGTGCGGTACTCGAATGGTTCGATCGCGTCGGGAACCGTCTGGGCAAGGAAAGTCGCTGATAGCCGCGCTGCTCGCCAGTTGCGGGTCTCGGCAGTTCAGCCGATCACGCCGTCCTCGGTAACGACAGCAGTCGGCAGGTCCACCCGTTGCGGAACGCCGGCTTCGTCGCAGATCACGGTGACGAATGCCGGAAACACTATTCGCCACGAGCCGCCGACGGGCGACAACGCGCTCGCGGCGAATTCGGCCCACTCCTTCGGCAGCAACGTCACTTGTTCGTCCTGCAGCCATTGCGGCGTGGGAATCCGGCGGTTCTGCTCCTCGACGGGATCGACGACGAACCGCACGTCGGTGGCGGTCCCCGTTCCGACGTTGCGGAGCCGGAACCGGTCGACGGGGCCCCGAATGCGGTGGACTTCGAACTCGACGTGCTGCGGTTGTGGGAATGCTCGCTGCGCGGCGTCGGCGATCCGGGTCAACGCGGTGACCTGTTCGAGCGCCACGTCCAGTGCAGCCTCGGCCTCGCGCCTGGCCTGATCGGCGAGGGTTGCCTTCCGCCACGCTGCGGCAGCGGTGGCACCGAACAGCACCGCAGCCGCCGCGCCGACCCACGATGCGGTTTCCATGCGCGGAAACTTACCCGAACGCATTTCGGGGAGACTCGCTGGTGATGTCTCCACGAACGGTGAGGCGCAGGCCGACGGACCTTGCCAATCCCACGACTCCGCACAGCGCCAGCACCAGCAGCGCGAGGCTCACACCCGCCACCCTGCCCGTCGGCGGTGCCGCGTTCCGGTCCTCGACGCTCACAGGTTCGTCGGGGATGACGGGCAGGAAGAAGTGTCGATGCGGCCCGGTTTGGGTGAGGACGAACATCCCGTACAGAACCAGCGAGGCCACGGCCGCGAATATCAACTGAGCCGAGGAGAATTCGGGACCCGGCCGGCTCGTCGTGAAGGTCGGCAGCACCAGGCTCAGGGTAGCCAGTGACGCCACGGTCGCCAGTGCCGCGCCCGTACCCTCCGCATTGAACAGCGCGACCCCGTATCTTCGCGCGCCGACGAACAGAGACAACCCCATGATGCCGTTGACGGTGAGTATCACCGCCGCGAATACGGTGTCGCGGGCCAACGAGGCCGTCGCCGGACCACCCGAGATCATCAGTGTCACGATCAATCCGACCTCGATGACAGTGACGGCGACATTGAGAATCAGCGATCCGAACGGCTCGCCGACCTTGTGTGCAACCACCTCGGCGTGATGAACAGCGGCGAGCACTGCGCCGACCAGCACCACCGCCACGACGAGCACCAGCACCGTGCCGATGTCCCGGCCCCAGGTCACGCCCAACACCGCAACGGAGACCGGTGGAATCACCAGCGGCCACTCTGCAGTGACCGAACGCCACCCGAACGCCTGATTAGACCTTGCCAGCTCCATCCGCTCGGGTGGACCGCAATGCGGAACCCGCATCACCCATCCGCGGCGAGCCTGCGGTGAGTTGGGTCCGGGCCGACTGGGTTCGGGTGAGTGCGGCTCGCGTGGCGGCCTCAACCGTCATCACGATGAAATCGCGTCGGCGCGAGTCCCGGTCGCGGCCACGCGGAAGAGGTGTCGAAAACAGCCGGTCTGCGGTCTGGAGAGCTACCCAGCCGTCGACGAGGGTGATCACGGTGATGAGCAGTTCCTGGGCGTCGCTCTCGGAAAGTTCGGGGACAGCTTCCCGTGCGCTGGCGACTATCGCCTGAGCGTGCTTCTGTCGCGATGCTTCCGCGACAGGTGCCTCGAGTTCGAGTCCTTCCCAGAACAGCAGACGGGTGAAAGTGGGGTGCTCGCGTTGGTAGTCGAATCGGCGACCGGCGTAGTCGGCGATGGCGACGACCCCGTGACCGGACAGTTCGACAGCGGCCAGTGTGGTTGCGAGTTCATGTTCGAGGACCGCGCTGAAGAACGCTTCCTTCCTGCCGAAGTACTGGTAGATGCGCTCTTTGTTCACGCCTGCTTTCTCGGCGATCCGATCGACACGAGCACCGGCCAGACCGAACGAACTGAACTCTGCAACTCCGGCCTCGATGAGAAGTCTCTTGGTTCGTTCGGTATCCCATGCCACGGCTGCATCCTACGACAACTCCAACTGTCTGGTTGCAATCTGTAAGTCCAGCCCCTACGGTCGAAAGGCAACTGAATAGTTGGAGTTACGAGAAGGGCTACCTCAGGATGGAATCTCTTGCTCTCGCATCTACGGTGGTCGAACATTTCGCTCCGACGACCACGAAGCGCCGGCCTCCACGAACGGAACGTGCCGACGGGCATGCTCGGGATCTCGTGCCGGCGAGGGCCCCGTCCATCCACTTGCGGGTGGTCGTCACCTGGGTGTCCATCTTCCCGCTCGTCACGGTGGGCATGACCGTCATGACCCTGTCGGGCCCGATCACGGCCACCTGGCCGACCTGGTTGCGGGCTTTGTCGCTCACCGGTGTCGTCGTTCCCACGGCGGTGTATTTCGTCGTGCCACGTGTGCTTGCCCTGTCCGTCCGGTGGACGATCTGGCGGCGCCGGCGCTCTGCCGCCGCAGAGTCCTGTGAGAGCCTGCAGGCGGCACGCGCGAAGGGCTCGTACTCGCATCAGTAGTGAGCCGACCAGGTGGAGATTGTGCGGTGCACTTCCTGGGTCGAATATCTGGCAGGAGGCGATCGAGCGTGCGTCGCAAGGCCGCCGCCCTGAACGGGTGCCGATTGCGGGCCGGTCCCACTGCAATCAGTGGGGCGTGGCACGTCCCGGCGCATCTGCGTGAGCAGGTACGCGGCAGTCTGAACCCAAGCGTCGGACCGATGCGTTTGCCGGTATTTCCGCGTGCTGACCAGGAACGATCGCTACGATGAGGCAAGTACTTGCGTCGGAGAGGATGCCGAGTTGTAGTTTCACGGACGAGAGGCTCGTGTGAATGAACCGTCGTCGATGGTCTCTGCGTAGGGCCGTTCTCGTAGTGGGTCTCGCCGCAACTCCAGTGGTCTGGTGTCCTGGTGCGGCCACAGCGGCACCGGTGTCGACGCCTTTTCAGATACCCCGCGTGTGGGCTTCAGGGACTTTCGGCTATTGCTTCCCCGCCTGTATCGACGTCCCGTTTGCGGTTACGGGTGATGCGCCGGGGGTCGTGACGTTTCACGACCCCGCACTCATGGAAACCGTCGTGCTGTGGGTTGCCTGGACCAACCTGTCCAACGGAACATCTGGTGTTGCTTCCGTGGCCAAGGACAAGCCTGGGCTTGCCCACACCGGTACCGGGGTTGTTGCCGCCTCCGCCATGGGGAACCTGGTCGAGTACGTGGGAGCAAGAGGCATCTTCAACGTGCCGTAGGGGAGTTGACCAACTGCTTGTCCCTCCTTTCTCGCCGCGGCCGGCCACCACTGGAATTCATGTCGGAGGGGCGAGGTACGTTCTCGTTGCGACGAAAGAGGTCGCCACTCACACTCACGTATCCGAGGCAGTCCGGCTCGGGTGGATACGAGGTGCAACCGCGCCTCGTATCTCGAGGGAGTGGCGACCTCTCTCGGTTTCGCCACCAGCTGCTCGTGGCTCTGACGTGCCGAATCAGGCCGGCTCGGCGGCGATCCGCCCCGCTTTCACCGCGGCGACCAGTGTTGCGTGGTCGGCTTCGGTCTGATCGGCGTAGCTGACGGCATACCGCCCGATCACCTCGTCCAGTTCCGTGTCGCTGGCGAAGTAGCCGGCGAGAACCCGCGGATCGAGCGAGCGGGTATGTGCACGCGCGAGCAGGGCGCCGGCGAGCCGGCCGTAGTCGTCGAGATGGTCTTGCTCGAGACCGGTTGGATCGATGTCCCCTTTGAGGTTTCGGAACTGCCGCACGATGTAGGGGAGGCCGTCGATGGTCGTCCAGCCCAGCAGAATGTCCGATTCCGCCTGCACCAGCCGGGCGCCGTGCACTATCCGCTTGCCCTCGTGTTTCGGCTCGTCGACCGGTAGGTACGCCGACAGCGCGGACGGCCGGGCCTGTTTCAGTTGAAGTACGAGCACCTCGTCCCGATTACCGTGTAGCAGGGCGATATAGCTGCGCAGACCGACGCTGCCCGTTCCGACGATCCGGAACGCGACGTCGGACACGGCGAATCGGGTGATCAGGTTCCTGCGGGACTCGCGCAGTGAGTCGACATAAAGTTCCAGACCGTCGGTCACGGCATCGGCGGTTGCGCGATCGGCGTGGGTGAGTACCGGCGGATCGTCGATGAACCGTCGTCGGCGGATCCCGGTCTCGTGATCTTCGATGTGAGCGGTCCACTTCGCCGCCACCTTCTCGCTGGTATTGCGCCGCGCCTTCTGTGCGGCCTTGTCGAAGTCGTCGAGCAGAGCCTCGGCCTTGGCCCGCTCGAGCACCGACTTGTCCGGGAGCGCATTCCAGGACTGAAGGAATGGCAGTTCGGCGAGATCGCGAATGGTGCGCCGATACGATTTGACGGCGTCCTCGGCGGCCTCGATGCAGCCGTTCTCGGACACACCGCCTTCACGTCCGGCGAGGACCAGGCTCGCGGCGAGGCGTTTGAGATCCCACTCCCACGGACCAGGGAGGGTTTCGTCGAAATCGTTGATATCCATGACGATTTGACCGTCCGGTGTCCCGTACAGGCCGAAGTTGGCCGCATGCGCGTCACCACACAACTGCGCTGTCAATCCGGTAACCCGAGAGTCGGCGAGGTCGGCCGCCATCAGGCCCGCGGCGCCGCGGAAGAAAGCGAACGGGGAGGCGATCATCCGACCGATTCGCAGCGGGATCAGATTCGCCAGCCTTCCTCGATTGCTGGCCTCGACGAAATCGAGCACATCCGGCCGTCCCGCGCCGACCGCGGCGCTCCCGTGCGCACTCGACGGCACAGTGGCACGCAACGCGTCGCCCCGCGCGAAGACGTCGTCCGCCTCGATCTGGGTTCGCAGGTCGACGGCTCGCGCTCGATTCTTCGTCACCTCGGCGACACTATCCCAGGCCCAGTCACCGTGTACCTCGTCAGCATTCGCTCGTCGCCGTCTTCGCCACACGACATTGTGGTGAAAGAGTGGTTATGCTTCGGTTTCCGGTGGTCGGCAGCATCCGGCGCCGGAGACACGTTCCGGCGGCATGCCGTGCCGTCGGGCCTTCCTTAACGGAGGAACGTCATGTCCGCTGAATCCGTCGCCGCCACCCCCGAGCCCGCCGGTGGGCACATCCGGTTGACCTCACACAGCGGCGGTGTCGGCGCCCTGCCGATCCACTGGGGAGCACCCACGCCGTCCGAGCGCGGACCGGTGGTCGGTACCACCACCAACCGCGCCCACCGCAACGTGATCGGAACGCACAGCGGCTCGTACAGCATCTACCGGGCACTGGCGGTGGCGTCGGGCGCGCTGTCGCGCCATCACAAGGCCGACCTCACCGATACCGCGCCCACGAACATCATCGGCCCGTACCCGCAGTGGAGCGAGCCCGGCAAGATCGTGAGCCTGGACCCGTGGGGTGCCACGGTGGCCGAGGTCTTCGCCGCCGAGTTGGCGGCGGGTCACGACATCCGCCCGAGCATCGCTGTCACCAAGGCGCATGTGATCCTGCCGGAGGTCATGGAGGCCATCCAGAAAGGTCGCCTGCACCCGGACGGCCGCTTCCTGCTGCCCAGTGGTGCTGCGCTGGTAACCAAGGCGGCGATCGAGCCCGTCTGGCACCTGCCGGGTGTGGCGGAGCGCTTTCACTGCAGCGAGACGGACCTGCGCCGCGTGCTGTTCGAGGAGACCGGCGGCATGTACCCCGAGCTCGTGACGCGCTCGGACCTCGAGGTGTTCCTGCCCCCGATCGGGGGTCAGACCGTGTACATCTTCGGCGATGCTCGTGACCTGGCCGATCCCGGGGTGGAGCTGACCGCACGCGTACACGACGAGTGCAACGGCTCGGACGTATTCGGTTCCGACATCTGTACCTGCCGCCCGTACCTCACGCATGCGATCGAGGAGTGCATCCAGGGTGCGCAGCGCGGTGGCGTGGGCCTGGTGGCGTACTCCCGCAAGGAGGGCCGGGCGCTCGGCGAGGTGACCAAGTTCCTGGTCTACAACGCGCGCAAGCGCCAGGTGGGCGGCGACACGGCCGACCAGTACTTCGCCCGCACCGAATGCGTGGCCGGCGTGCAGGACATGCGCTTCCAGGAGATGATGCCCGACGTGCTGCACTGGCTGGGCGTCAGAAAGATCCACCGCCTGGTCTCCATGAGCAACATGAAATACGACGCCATCACCGGCTCGGGTATCGAGGTCGCGGAGCGGGTGGACCTTCCCGCGGACCTGATCCCGGCCGACGCGCGCGTGGAGATCGACGCCAAGATGGCGGCCGGCTACTTCACGCCCGGCGCTGTGCCGGACGCTGACGAATTGGCGAAGGTCAAGGGCCGGGAGTTGGACGGATGAGCGTGACCGGCGTCGGTCCCGTCCTGGACACCGGGCGGGCCGAGGGTGCGGCCGCCGCTCTACGTACCACGTCGGCGGTACGGGAGCGAGCGCGACAACTGCTGTCCCGTGCGCGCGAGGGCGATTCACTCTGGTTCGGCGTCGACGACGACGCATTGGAGGCGGCCGCGGCGGAGGTCGCCGCCGTCACGCGTGCCCGCTATCCAGACCTGACAATTCCGTACCACAGCCGCTGGCGCCATTTCGAAGCCGGCGGCGTGGACCGCAAGACCGAGCTGGATGCACGACTGACCGCGCTGGACGCGCCGGGCCGCGCCCGCGCCATGATCGACCTGGCGGTGGTCAGCGTCCTGCTCGACGCAGGAGCCGGTCCCGACTGGCACTACCACGAGGTGGACGGCGGGCAGCGCTTCGCGCGTTCCGAGGGACTGGGCGTCGCGAGCTGGCACGCATTCCTCGGTGGCCTGTTTTCGAGCGACGCGGCGCACCCGCTGCAGGTCGATGCGGCCGGACTACGCGGGCTGGATACCGACCGGCTGGCCGAGGTGTTCCAGGCCGGCCCGTCCAATCCGTTGGTGGGTCTCGAAGGTCGCGTGCTGCTGCTGCGACGGCTGGGCGAGGCGCTCGCCGCGCAGCCCGAAGTGTTCGGCCCGCACGGCCGGCCGGGTGGCCTGTTCGATGTGCTGGTCGCCCCACAGGGTGCCGCCGCGGCGACGGTCGCCGCCCACGACATCCTGTCGCAGCTTCTGACGTCGCTCTCGGGCATCTGGCCTACGGGCAACGCCATCGGCGCCGAACCGTTGGGCGACGTCTGGCGCCACGACGCGGTGGCCGGTCCGGGCTTGACCCGGGGCTGGATGCCGTTTCACAAACTGTCGCAATGGCTGAGCTATTCGTTGCTGGAGCCCTTCCAATGGGCGGGGGTTCGGGTGGTCGGGTTGGACGAGCTGACCGGCCTACCCGAATACCGCAACGGCGGTCTGCTTCTCGACACCGGTGTGCTCCGTCTGCACGATCCGGTCTGGGCTGCACATAACTGGACGGCCGGAGACGAATTGGTGGTCGAGTGGCGCGCGTTGACGGTAGCCCTCCTGGACGAACTGGCCCCGCTGGTGCGCGCACGTCTGGGCGTGGATTCCCGAGAGATGCCGCTGGCCTGCGTCCTGGAGGGCGGCACCTGGGCGGCGGGCCGCGCGCTGGCACAGCGCTCGCGGGGTGGGCTGCCGCCGCTGAACGTCGTCAGCGACGGCACGGTCTTCTAGAAGAAACGAGGACGACTACATGGGCACGGTACACGTGATCGAGCACCCGCTGGTGCAGCACAAGCTCACGATGATGCGCCGTAAGGATGCCTCCACCAACAGCTTTCGTCGACTGGCGAACGAGATCTCCGCGCTGATGACGTACGAGGTCCTCCGCGACATCCCGATGCAGGAAATCGACGTCGAGACACCGCTGGAATCCACCACCGGAAAGGTCATCGACGGTAAGAAGCTGGTCTTCGTCTCCATTCTGCGCGCGGGCACCGGCATCCTGGACGGCATGCTGACAATTGTGCCGGGCGCGCGCGTCGGCCATATCGGTCTCTACCGCGATCCCAAGACCCTCGGAGCTGTGGAGTACTACTTCAAGATGCCCGGCGATCTGCAGGAGCGCGACGTGGTGGTGATCGACCCGATGCTTGCCACCGGCAACTCGGCCGTGGCGGCGGTGGAGCGGCTGAAGGAATGCGGCCCCAAGTCCATCAAGTTCGTCTGCCTGCTGACCTGCCCCGAAGGCGTTGCCGCCCTGCACAAGGCGCATCCCGACGTCCCGATATACACCGCCGCCGTCGACCGCCAACTCGACGAGCACGGCTACATCCTGCCCGGCATCGGGGACGCAGGAGACCGTCTCTTCGGCACCAAGTAGCGGCCCGGTCTTCACGGGGCAGTGGTTTCCGGCGCTTCGAGTTCGGTGTCCGGGGGTGTGGGGAATCGCAGCGCAAGCGCTGTCTTGATTTCGATGTGACGCAACAGGAAGGCGCGCTCGTCGAGCCGCTTGCGCCGCAGCCAGCCGGTGACTTCGTCGTTGCACTTACTGGCGTTGCACGAGCCGCAGGCCGGGGCGATGTTGTCGAGGGTGTAACGCCCGCCGCGGGACAGCGCCTGCACGCAGTCGCGTTGCAACGGCTTGTCGGTCGCGCCGCAGTATGCGCAGCCACCCCACGCCTCGGTGAGCGCACTCCACTGCTCGGCGGTGAGGTCGTGCTCGACACTCTCCATCCGACGCTTACGTTTACGGGCGCCCCTGGCCCTGCGACTCCGGTTGACCGCCATCGCCCCAGCGTAGGACTCGGGATGGGTCAACCGGCGACAGGGGGCACGCTCTGTTCGAAGCTGAACACGTTCTCCGGGTCGTAGGTGGCCTTGACCTCGCGCAGCCGCTCGCGGTGCGATCCGTAGTACTCGCGTTCCCAGTCCGACGCGGCGGCGTTGGGCACGTTGACGTAGGCACCGTCGCCGTAGGGGCGCAGCGCCCGCCAGAAGTCGGCCGCCCAGCCCAGTGCCGTGGAGTTCAGGGCGGGGTCGTTCCAGGCGGCGCCCGGCTCGCAGTAGAACAGCGCGTCGCGGTGCGGGAACGCGGACCCACCAGGCGGAGCGTGCCGGACGGCACCGCCGAAGCTCGAGCAGAAGAAATTGCTCGGCGGGCTGGGCGTGTTGGCCATGTAGTGGACGATCAGATCGATCGCCTCATCGGGGAAAGGTTGGGTGACGAACTGCGAGTAGAACTTCCAGAGGAAGACGTCGTTCGGCCCCCTGTCGACGTCGCCGTACACGGACGGCCAGGGGCCCTCCGTCACGGTCACGTCGGGATTGCCGATCGCCAGCAGCGACCGAAGTTGGTCCTCGAGGTCCCGCCGCGCACCGCCGTACATCAGTGCAGACAGCTCGACCGCGGTGGAATCGACCTCCAGCGCGCTGGTCAGCCGGTCGTCGGCGACCGGCGCGTCGCGCTGCCACCCGCGAAGCAGGGCGCCCAGGTGGTCGTGACCGGTCCACCTCGCGACGAGGAATGTGACGTTCGAGAGCTCGTGCAGCCTCAACGTGTAGGACGTCGCAATCCCGAAGTTGCCGCCGCCCCCGCCACGGCACGCCCACAGCAGGTCGGAGTTGTTGTGCTCGGTGGCCTCCACGACCTTCGCCGAGCGCGCGCCGTCGGCCACCACCACCTCCGCGGCAAGCAGGTTGTCGCACGCCATACCCATACTGCGGGTCAGTAGTCCGAAGCCACCCCCGAGAATCACGCCACCGAGACCGACGCCGCCCTCGGAGCCGGTCGGAACGACGAAGCCGTGTTGCCCGAGGGCCGCGACCGTCTCCTGCTGCGTCAGCCCCGTCCCGACCGTCGCCGTGCGCGCCGCGTCGTCGATCACGATGCTCTTCATCCGACTGACGTCGACGACCAGCCCGCCGTCGATCGACGACCAGCCCTCGAGGCTGTGGCGACCGCTGCGGGCACGCAGGGCGATGCCTTCCTCTCGAGCCCAGCGGACCGCGTTGACCACGTCCTGCGTGTCACAGCAGAACACGATCGCCTCGGGATAGCGGGAATACAGGCGGTTCCAGCCCACCCGCGCCGCCTCGTAGCCGGAATCGCCGGCACGCACGACATCACCGGTGAGCATGGTGGTGGTAGTCAGGGGGTTCATCTCTCGGTCAGTGCGAGAAGACATCGGCGTCTCCCGGCTCGGTGTCCAGTACCTCGCGTTTGAAAATCAACAGGTACGCGAAGTACAACCCGCCCGCGAGGAGCAAGCCGACCGCAATCAGGATCGAGGTCAAAGCACTCGAGGGCGAGACGATCACGAACAGCACGACAGCCGACCACACCAGCGCGCTGATCGCGACCGGCAACTCGAAGCGCCCGAGATCGAACGCACCCGCCTTCCGATCCAGTCGCCTCCGCACCGCAAGGTAGAGGACGATTATCGCGCCGTAGAGAACTGCCGAGATGACCGTCCCCACCGTGAGCAACTCCAGAAGGGCGCCACCCGGCAGCACGGCCATGAGGACGACCCCCACGACGACGATCAGGATGGTCGCCGGAATGGGTGTCTGCGTGCGCGGGTTGACCCGACGCATCAGTCGGTAAGCAGGAAAACGTGCGTCGCGCGACATCGCGAACACCATCCGC
This sequence comes from Rhodococcus mengyinensis, assembly GCF_048381435.1. Lineage (NCBI taxonomy): Bacteria > Bacillati > Actinomycetota > Actinomycetes > Mycobacteriales > Nocardiaceae > Rhodococcus > Rhodococcus mengyinensis. The sequence continues at coordinate 26,677 of NZ_JBLWIT010000095.1, forward strand.
GAGCAGGTGGCCAGGGTCACCATCCCGGCGCCGAAGAATGCGAACGCGATCGCGACCAGCAGCGACCTCTCCATGACCGGACCCAGCTGATCGCGCAGGATCGCCGCCACCGGCGTGTCACTATCGCTCACCCGGGGGATATCTTTGATCGCGATCGTGAGCGCGATCAGGAACACCAGTCCCAGCACAGCCGCCGCCACGACCGATCCCACGATCGCGCGCGGGACGCTGCGAAACGGATCCTTGGCCTCCTCAGCCATATTCGCCGCGGAGTCGAAGCCGACGAGCGTGGCGAGCCCCATGATCATCGCAGCCATCAACCCGCCGCCGACAGCGAAATAGTTGGGGGCGCCCTCGGTGATACCGCGCGAGGTGAGATTGCCAACCGAGCCCTCGCCCGAGATTGCGACAGCGACGAAAAGCCCGATCGCCAGCACCACCACGATCACCAGTTCGAGCCCCACCGCGCCCGACGTGATCAAGCCGACGAGGCGCGTGGAGAACACGACGAGCACGGCCTGAACAAGCACCACGACGAGCGTGATCATGCGCGCCGTGCCCTCGTCCGGCTGCATGCCGAACAGTGGCATGAGGGCGCTGCTTGCCATCGCATTGTCGACCGTCACCACGCCCAGCGCCAGGTAACAGAAGGTCAGCCAACCGAACAACCAGCCGACTTTCGGGTTGGCCAGCCGCGAGGCCCATTGGTAGGAGGAGCCGCTGAGTGGGATGCGGGCCGCGAACTGGGCGATCACGAGCGCCACCAGGGTCTGCCCCAGCGCCACGATGACCCAGAGCCAGATCCCCACCGGCCCCGCGTCTCGAAGCACGTCGTCGTAGGTGCCGAAAATCCCGACCGCCACCGAGATGAATGCGAACGAGACAGCGAACACCTGAAAGGAGCCCAGAGTTCGCTTCAGCTCCGGTTTGTAGCCGCAGTCTTCACATTCTTGATCGGCGCTCTGTGCGCCCATCACGTTTTCTGCCGTCATCTCGGCCGCCTCACGTTCAGTCGGGAACTGCGGAGAAGTCGATTCGCTTGAAGCGACCCGTCACAACGAGACCCGTTCCACGATCAGAGCGAGACCGGTCTGTTTCATCCTCCACCTCATGGATTCGGATGTCATCGATGGTTCGTCTTTCTAAATACTCCGAGATGCGCGCGGGGCGCGTCAGCGCACACGTCTCGGCCGCCGAGGCCAATGGCCCCGGCGGCCGCGAGAGAGTGCTATCGATCCAGAGTGAGTCGGTGTCGACCGGATGTCACATCCAGGGCATATCGGGATCGAGCGAGTGGGAGATTACCCCGTCGTCGGGCTCGAGGGGGTAGTAGACCTGGTGGATGGTGGCACCCTGCTGGGAGTTCACGGTCGCGGCGGCGGGGCCGTAAAGGGTTGTGCCGCCAGGCTCGACCAGAGTGGTGCCGGGCTCGACGAGGGTCACCTGCGGGGGCACGTCTTCGTCGGGGGCGTCGCAGGCGACCATGGGCCACGCGTTTGCGCAGCCGATTCGGTCCCTGACCTCGACCTTGTACGGCGAGAGTCCGGATTCGGGGGAGACGACTTGCGGGAACGTCGACTGGGCGGGTGCGGCGGCGGCAGTGGCGCTCTGGGCCATGAACATTCCCAATCCGAGGGCGGCGCCCGTTGCGGCTGCTGCGGCGATGCGTGTCTTCGTCGAGTTCATTGCGTTGCTCCTGAGTGTGGTGTGTGAATTTCCGTGTCCCTTGTGGACGAACACCAGTCTTCGCCGGAAGGGGGGTCCGACAACGCCCCCTGAAGGGGTGGTCGGACATCCATCCAGGGGTGGATGTTTTCACCCCTGGGGGTGTTTCGCATTCACGAAAGAACAGTGCTCTGCCGCGGTCGGCGACGTCAGAGGTAGAGGTCGACGAGGGTACTGATCACCGACCAGTGCGTCGTCCGTGCCCGCACGGTCCTCAACTCGGGGTAGACGATGCGGAAGGTGCGCGCGAGGGCGACGCTGAGTCCGCCGGTGATGTCTGGAAGCCCCGATCGGGTTTCGGTTGCGAGGACGCCGTCGAGGGGCGGGTAGTCGGACAGTCGTTCGACGATCGGATCTACCCGGAGGCCGGGTCCGAGTTCGCGGAACAATCCGATGTTCTCCTGCAGGCCTCGGGTGATCGGCAGGTCGGTGGGTTCGACGATGTGCCGGTGCTGGGCGGCCGCGCTCTCCTGCGCGACGAGGAGCAGGTCGTAGAGTTTCGCGGTGACGACGTCGTCGAATCGGTGAAAGTCGTCTCGGACGACGCCGAGACTGGCGACGTCCCGGAAGATGTCCGCGAACTGGTCGAAGGTCATGAGCGTCCCATGGCTTCCGGCCTCCGCACGTTTCATGAGGTGATCATCCTCCGTGATGCGGTCACGCATCCGACGAACCGCGCGCAAATGATGCCCGGTCCGGAATCCCGTTGTCCGCCACGGCGTCCAGCGTCCGCTGCGAGTGCTTCCCTGGCCGGGCCCCGTGGAGAGAACCTGCCCTACCTGGTCGGCCCATGGGTTGTGCAGGACCACGACCAGCGAGTACAGCGAAAGGTATGACGTCGACGAAATGGACGCGGTGGTTGCCGTTGGCCGCCGTCGCGGTGCTCGTCGTCGTGCTCGCGGCGAGCGGGATGGTTCCCGTCTGGCCGGGACTGCTGCACCTGGTCGCGCTGCCGCCGCTGGATCAGTTCGCGGACCTGCGACTTCTGCTGGTGCGTACCGACTCGTGGCCGCAGTTCCTGGTGCTGCTGGGCCTGGTGTCGGCCGTGCGGGTCCTGCTGATGGCCTGGCTTCTCGGTGGACTCGATGCCCGACGCCTCCGTTTCGCCGCGATGTTCTACGCGGCGGCGTTCGGCCCCGTCCTTCCTTCGGCGCTCGGCGACGCGACCGCCTACGCGACGCTGTACTCGCGGGCGTTCTGGCCGGCGGTGGCGTTGGTCGGATTGCTGGTCGTGATCCTCGGCCCGGTCCCGTGGCAGGGCGGGGTCACCCTGCGCGAGGCGATGGCGCGGGCGTGGCGCCGCGGCCTGCGGATCGAGGTGATGGTGCCGTACTGCGCCGCGGTCCTCGGGCTCGGCGCTCTGGCCGACCGGGCCCCGGCCCTCACCGTGCTGCTAGTGCCGGTCTCGGCTGTGGCGACGGGACTGACGGTGTGGGCGATGGACCGTGCGCCGGTTACCCGGCCCGTCGCGGCGCTTGCTGCCGTGCTCGTCGTGGTGACGGCGGCGTCGGTGATCTTTGTTCGGACACGAGGATATGACGATCCGGAACCCGGATCCCGACAGGCCGGTTCGCTGTTCCTCATGTCCGGAATCAATTCGCGATCGGGGCAGGGGAGCATCCCCCGGGCCGACGTGCACCGGCTGGGTTACGAATGCGATCAGGTCTACTACTTCTCCTACGCCGGTCCCGGCGACGGGCAGCCGCAGCGCGACTCGACGTGTCCGATCAGGTCGGGGGCCCCGTACGAATCTGCCGACACGCAGCGCCCCGTCGAGGAACAGGTCGCGTTGTTTGCCGAACAGACCGCGAACCTGCAGCGGCCGTTGACCGTTGCCGCACATTCCCACGCCGCGTGGATTGCGTGGGACGCGGTTGCCACCGGGCGGGCGCAGGTCGATGTGCTGGTGCTGGTGGGCGTCTTTCCGCAGACCCCGCTCGGCTTTCCACCCCCGGATGGCGATCGACGGGGCAGGGTGTTCGGCGACCTGTTGCGGTGGGCGGCGCCGGTGACCGACGTCGTCTTCTTCCACTTCGACCCCCACACGCCCGCGGCGCGGCAACTGCTCGGCACGGCGGGCAGTGCGCAGGCCATTCTCGGCGAGCCGCTGCCTGGGGAGGTGCGTGTTCTGAGTATCACCTCGGCTGCCGATCTTCCCCTGATGCCGCACGGCTGGCGGCTGGACGTCGAACGCAATGGCTGCCCGGTCCGCGCCGCACACTCGTCGCTGCCCACCTCTCCTACCTTCGACGACGAGGTGATCCGGTTCCTGGACCACCGGGATTCTCCACCGTGCCCGATGTGGCGGGACTGGGGTGCGGTCGTGATGCACGCGTTCGGGGTGCCGCCGAGTGGGAGCTGACAGACAGCGGTGCGACTCAGCTGTCCCGACGACACCGAATTGTGTCGAAGCGGACGAGGCGATTTCTCGGACGCCGGAGCACGCCGCGGAGTTAAATGGAATGACGCAGGCGTAATGGATTTCGGCAGCGAGTAAGCCCAACTCAAGGTCCGCCGCCGCCCGCTCCGGTCGCGTCTCAACCGTGCGGGAGGCATAGCGTCGGGGTGCGCGATGATCGAAGCAGTGACAGGGATCCTTGCGAGGAGAACCGAACCCGCCGATGCCCGACCTGATCCGCCCGAGCACATCGATCACGATGAAGGTGTCCGCGGTGTCGCACTCGGAAGACTCCTGGCGGTCGCGATGTTGACACGAGCGCAGGCTGCACTACTCGTCGCGGATGCGCTCCATCAGCTCGAACTGGCGCGCGGCGAGGGGCCCTACCCATTCCGCCTCCGGAACGTGACGGTGTCCGACGCCGGGCATCTCACGATCGAGTGCGCGGGCAGTGCGTCCCGGCGAGACATGAACGAGGCGGTGGTCGAACTTCTCCGCAGCATTGCCACGAACTGTCGCGGTACGGCCCTGGCCGACCGATTGCACGAATCGCTCGCCGAAACAACAGATCTGGATGCGTTGGTCCACCGGGTTCGTCAGGCGATCGCACCCGACGTCGACCCGGCCGAGGAGAGAAGGAAACGCTGCCAACTTGCCGGGCTCGTCGCGGCCACCACAGGACGGCCGCGTCCGGACACCGGGGTGGTGGAGGAGCGGACGGATGTCCGGGACTGGCCGTATGTGGCGGCGGGTTCCACGCTCGCACCGTCAGGCTGGTTCCCGCCGGTCCGGAATCCGTGGCATCGCAAAAGGAGACGGCCGTCGCGGCGACAGGGAGCACTCGGCCTGATCGCGATCCTGATACTCGTCGCTGCAGCGTGGATGGCTCCACGGGTGTGGTCGGAGCTGCGCCGGGGATGGGACGCCGTCCTGAATCCCGTGAATCCCTCGGAGCAGAATCAGATTCGGCCCGTGTCGCCGCCTCCACCGGAACCCCGGGCTGATCAGCCACCGCCGGTGACGAACGATGTCGGCCGGCCGCCGCCGCCCGTCGACATCGGTGCCCCCGGGAGTGCGGGGCCGATCACCCTCGTCACGGTCACGCGCGCCAACGGGGAGTGCCTGCCCGGGCAGGCGTGCGCGATCCGAGTCGACATTCGCCTCGATCCGGCAGCAGCTGTCGGCAGTGTGACCTGGCGGGTGAACGTGTACGACCGCTGTACCGGCGAGGTGCGGCCCGCCAGCGACGTGACGCTGCCCGTTCAGCCCGGGTCACAACAGGTCTACGGCATCGTCCGGACCGATCTGCCGCCGGGCGCTGCACTCGCCCTCGCGGCCGTCACCAGCGCCCCGGCGACGGCCGCGTCCGAGCCGCTGCTGGTGCCCGCCGAAAACGCTCGCTGCTGAGCGCCGGGGGAGGGGTGGGATGCACGACGACAAGCACGACGACAAGCAAGACGACAAGCACGAATCCGACCCGTGGATCGTCGGTGCGGCGATCGTTCTCGTCGTGCTCGGCCTTCTGAATTTGCTCTCGACAGGGAAGACGGCAGACGCTGTTCGCCACACGCTCTTCGCCGTTGCCGGTCTCGGCATCATGTATGTGGTGTCCCGCCTGCGGATGAGTGATCTCCGCGCCTTCGGCTGGGCAGTGTTCACCGTGGCGACCGTGTTGCTGGCGGTCGTGCCGCTCGCGGGGGTCGCGACCAAGGGTGCTCAACGCTGGCTGGACTTCGGCGTATTCACCGTCCAGCCGTCCGAACTGGCCAAGCTCGCCCTGGTTCTCGTGCCCGCGAGCATGCTCGCCGGTGGGTTCACGCTGGCACGATTCATCGCGACCTTGGCGATCGGGGGCGTACCCATTGCACTCGTCGCACTCCAACCCGACCTGTCGACTGCCGTCGTTCTCGTTGCGACGGCAGGATTCATGCTCATCCTCGCCCGCGTCCCGCTGCTGCCCCTGGTTCCGTTGTTCGTGCTGGGTCTCGCGTCGCTTCCGCTGGCCGTGCTCTTCCTCCGCCCCTACCAGCTCGAACGGGTCCACGTGTTCCTGTCGAGCAACGCCGACCCCGCCGGCGCGGGATGGGCCGAGTTGCAAGCGAACATCGCGATCGGCAGCGGTGGCCTGTGGGGGCTGGCGCGCGACCCGATGTACGCGGTGCGGGCCGAGTATCTTCCCGAATCGGAGCACGATCTCGCGTTCGCCAGCCTGGTGTACGGGTGGGGTTTGATCGCCGGGTTGGCTGTCGTGGTGGCAACGTCGGTCATCGTGTGGCGGGCTGCACTCTCCGCGCGCACGGCGCGCACGCGCGAGGCCGCACTCGTCGCGGCCGGAATCGGCGCGTTGTTCGGCATCCACGCGCTGGTGTCGATCGGTCAGAGTCTGTCGCTTCTGCCCCATACCGGCATGCCGATTCCCCTCTTCAGTTACGGGGGCACCGCCGCCATCGTCGGTTTCGTCGCCATCGGACTGGTGCTCGCGGTGCGCCGAGACGGCGTCGCGCGACCGCTGTGGACCCCGGATCCCCGACGGCGACGCCGCCCGCGTGGAATGTCGGCGGGCACCCTGACGATGACCGCGGCACTCGTCGCGATGTCGGTGTTCGCCTGGCAGTTGCAACACGACCGGGGTGCGGAATTCCGGGCGATGAGCGACCAGCAGATGATGCGGTGCATCCGCCTGCCCGCAGAGCGCGGACTGATCCTCGACCGCAACGGTATTCCGCTCGCAGTCAATGTCGCCGAGTACGCCGTGGCGGTGGTCGCTCGGATGTTCGAGGAGAACGACGACGACACCCGCAACCGGTTGGCCGCTCTGCTCGCCACGTCTCCCGACGAGTTGGCGGGCCTCATCGAGGCCGGTGGCGAGGGGGAGTCTCAGGTGGCCGTGGGCAGGGTCGCGCCCGACCAGGCGCGGCGCATCGTGGATGCGCGACTGCCCGGTGTGCTCGTGGTGCCGTCCGGTCGCAGGCAGTACCCGTACGGTGCCGTGCTCGCCTCCGTCCTCGGACACGTCGGCGTCGCCGACGCCGACGACATGGAACGCTGGCCGCATCTCGCACTCGGGTCACGCGTCGGCAAGGCGGGACTCGAGAAGCAGTACGACGCTCTGCTCCGCGGCAGCGACGGCAAACAGTGCATGTATGTCGATCCGTCCGGGCATCCGGTGGCGGCCGGCGAACGCGTGGACCCGGTACGGGGCCACGATCTGCGCCTGCACCTCGACATCGGGGTCCAGAACCTGGCCACCGACGCGCTCGTGGAGGCGATGCGCACCAGTAAGGGCGACCTCGGTGCCGCCGTCGTGATGGACGCGCGGAACGGAGCCGTGCTGGCCCTCGCCAGTGTCCCGGGGGCCGACAACAACGTCTACGGACCTCCGGCCGACCTCGTCGCCCTCGCGGCGCAGAGTCAGACGCCGGGGCCGAGCCCGTTGCTCAACAACGCCACCCAGACCGCGGTCCCACCCGGCTCCACCTTCAAGATCGTCGTCGCGGCGGCGAATACCCAGTACCCGGTGCTGTCGCCGGACACGGTGATCGACACCGGCGCCGCCTACACCTACGGCGGCCACACGTTCCGGAACTGGCAACCGATGGGCCCGCACAATCTGCTCCAGGCGATTCAGTGGTCCGACAACGTCTACTTCTACAAGCTCGGTGAACTCCTGGGCCCGGAGAAGATGGCGGACGTCGCGGGGCAACTCGGCGTCGGCCGGCGGTCCGGGATCGACCTGCCCGGCGAGGCCGAGGGGTTCCTCGGCACCCCGGAGAACGTCGGAAGCATCGGGGCCACCTGGTATCCCGGGTCGACCCTGTTGATGGGTATCGGACAGGGCACCGTCAGCGCGACCCCGATACAGGTGGCGCGCTGGACGTCGGGGATCGCCACCGGCGCGATGGTGACGCCCCAGCTCGCCGCGGCGTACGGGTCGGACTCGGTGCCCATACCGACAGCGGCGCCGCGGCGTCTACCCTTCGCCGACCTGCTCGGTCCCGTCCGGGCAGGCATGCGGGCGTCCGCGTCGGCGGGGACCGCCGGGCAACTCGCGGACCTCCCGGTCCCGGCAGGCGCGAAGACCGGCACGGCGGAGGACCCGTCGGCGCCCGGAGAAGGGCTGAACGCCTGGTTCTCCGCGGTCGCGCCTTTCGACGCACCCCAGATCCAGGTGTCGGTGCTGATCCGCGGTGGTGGCTTCGGGTCGGCGACGGCGGGCCCCGTGGTCAAGAAACTCCTCGAGCACTACTTTCCGCGACCACCCGCGCCGGCGCCGATTCGGTGATCAGGCGCTGTAGGCGGCAACCACCTCAGGGTGCACCAGACAGGCAGTAGCGCCCTCGGCGACGCAGGTGAGCGGGCGCTCGGCGGTCTTCACCGGGAATCCGAAAGCCTCTTCGAGCAGCTGGGACAGCCCGCGGAGCAACGCCCCGCCACCGATGACGAGCAGCCCCTCCGACATCACGTCACCGATCGCCTGCGCGGGGAGGTCGTCCAGGCATTCCGTCAATGTCTGCACGATTCCGGTTGTCGTCGGCCGCAACGCGTCCACGATCTCTTCGGTCTCGAGTGTCACCAGGCGTGCGCGGCCGGTCACGGCGTCGCGGCCCTCGACGACGAGCGACTGCCCCTCGGCGCTGTCGGGTTCACCCAATTTGGCACGCTCGGCGGTGAGTTCGCCGACGACAATCTTGTGCTCTGCCCTCAGGTACTGGTACAGCGCGTTCGTCAATTCGTCGCCCGCGACGCGGCAACTACGGTGAGAGAGAATGCCACCGAAACAGATGGCGGTGACTTCCGAAGTGCCGCCGCCGATATCGACGACGAGGTGTGCGCGTGGTTCCATCGGGTTGATTCCGCAACCGAGCGCACCCGCCACCGGCTCCGGTACCAACCCCACTTTCCGCAAACCGGACTCGTGGCCGACCTCGAGCAGGGCCCGACGCTCGAGCGGGGTGGCACCCGCGGGGACCGAGATGACTCCCTTGGGCCGCAGCCCGTATCGCCTTGCAGAGGAGACCCGTTTGATGACGGCCGTGACGAATGCCCGCGCCGACTCCAGGTCCACGATCACCCCGTCGCGCATCGGTCGAACCGGCGTGATTCCGATAGGAGTGCGGCCGACGAGACTTCGCGCCTCCGTGCCGATTGCGAGAGCACGGTGCGGATCCTTCGTTCGAACGAGCATGAAGGACGGCTCGTTCAGTACGATGCCGTCGTCGGGAGTTCCGACGACAGTGTTGGCAGTTCCGAGATCGATACCAAGTCCACCCACGTCGGCCTCCAGAGGGATTCCAGCGAGATGATGTTGATGTTACGCAGCCGCAGCGTCGTTCGGAAGGTATTGCGTGACACCGAAGACTCCCGGCAGCGATCAGGAGGGCCGCGGGATGTCCTCGGTGCGTCGTCGTGTCCGCTCCCACGGCCACGTCATCAGGGCCCACACGGCGAGAATCAGTGTCGTCGCGCTCAGTAGGTACAGCGGCCAGGGACCCAGAACGTCCAGAAGGGTCGCGGTGGCGGGCTTTCTGTTGAGGAAGCCGTAGTTGGTTCCGGCGACGCGGTTGAACGTGAAGGTCACTGCCGCCCAGACGACGGTGACCAGGACCGTGAACCGGTAGCTGCGCCACCGGGGCCGCATCCTTCGACCCCACGTCAGATAGATGGCCGCCCAGACCACGAGCAGGTGAATCGCCCAGAACGCGAGGAACTGGTAGTGGGGGAAGTCCGGGCCGGTCAGAACAGGTGAGATCAACGCCTGGGTGCTCAGCACGAGTCCCCAGTAATACGTGAGTGCGTAGGCCCACTGCGCCCGGGACCACAGGGCACAGGCCGCCGCCACGGTCGCGAGATCGGTCAGGCGCAGCGGTACCGAGCCGCCGATCGTGGGCGGAATCGAGAAATGAACCAGCGTCGCGCCGTATATGGCGGCCGTCAGCACCGCAAGGACTCGGCCCAGGCGCCGGGCTTGCGATTCGGTCTGCCTTCGTCCGAGCCAGACCAGAACCGCGGCCCCCACGACGAACAGCGCGATCATCGCCCAGTACGACGGGCCGTACGCCGTGAATTCCCTGTCCGATGAGAACACTCTCGATCAGCTCCGCACTGTCGTCACACGAAGTCGAAAACCGGTGGGAGAACGCCGACCATCAACGCCGCCCACACGCCGAAGACGGGAAGGTAACGGGTCTGCCAGCGTTCGGTGGAGCTGAATCCGCGGCGGCCGCGCAGGAACCCGAGGATGAGATGAGCCGACCACGTCAGGTTGACGAGGAGGACCAGGTTCATTCCGAGTGCCGCCACCTTGTTCGGGGTGAAGCCGAATTCCGCGATGCGAGTCAGCATGGCGAACAGCATCAGCAGGTCGACCGCGAGGGCACTGACGACGAGGACGAGTTGGAGGCGGTCGAACAGGTCGGGCGGCAGGTAGGGGTCACGGGCCGAAATTGCGTACAACAGCAATCCCAGGACGACGACGAGGATGAGATCCATCAGGATCAACAGGTTTCGGTCGACGTCGACGACGCTGCCGGTCGTCGCGAATGCCGTCAGCAGCACCAGCAGCATGAGTGTCGTCAGCGGGGTGAACACGCGGGTGAGGACAGGGGCGATGTTCTCGACCACATTTTGCTTCGCCTCCACGAGCCATGCGGCGACGACGACCGCGCCGGCCGCTCCGAACGGCAGCACCCAGTCCTCGATGAACCACTCGACGCTCAGGCCGAGCGCGTCGAACGCACCGATCGTCAGGCCGATGAGGACGCCGCCGCCGAGGGCGAGGAGGGTCAGGTAGACGACCCATTCGCCGGTGAAGCGGATGAAGTCCATTCGCCGCCGGTCCGATCGCCACTGACCGCCGACATATGCGAGACCGACGGCGAACCACAGCGCAATCGGTGCGTGGATCGCCGCGATCACCTCGGTGGAGCCGTTCGATGCGAACGGGAAGACGTTCAGCAGTACCGCCGCCAGCGCGAACGGCATCAGCAGTACCGCGGCGAGGCGGGGTGTCATCTGTCGCTTCCAGGCGAAGTATCCGGCGAGGAACGGAAGAACGAACAGGCTGAGATTGCGCGCGAGGTCCTGCTCGTCGAGTGTCGCCACGCCTGCCTTGACCGACAGTGCCGCGCCGACGGCGAGCCCGAGAACGACGAACAGCTCACGTGTGGGGCGAGTGCCGTCGCCATCCGACGCGGCGGGCATGAGGACGAGTTGCTTCCACAGCCGATCGGAGTGCTCGCGAGCGAACTGGCGGGAGATGTCGTCGACGTTGCCCATGCGTTTGACCGCGACCAGGAATGCCTCGTCGGTCCTCAGCCCGGCGGCGGACAGGTCCGAAATCTGATCACGGAGATGGTCTTCCATCTCGTCGGTGTCGGCCGCGGATATCGCGTGACGGCGCTCGACGTAACCCCGCCACTGACCGATCTGCGATTCCAGCTCCTTGTCGGTATCCATCACGACCATCCTTCGACGGTGGCGGGGGGTAGTTGGACGGAGCGCCACACCTGGCTCAGCGCGTCCGCGACGACGTCCCATTGGGCGCGTCGTTCCGCGAGCATCTCCCGGCCCGCAGCGGTGATCGTGTAGTGCTTGCGCCTTCGCCCGCTGTCGGAGGCCCCCCACGACGCCGACACGTACCCCAATCTTTCCAGGCGATGCAGGAGGGGGTACAGCATTCCGTCGGTCCACTGAATCCGCCCGCCGGACAGGTCGTTGACTCGTTTCAAGATGGCGTACCCGTAGGACTCGCCTTCCGCGAGAATTCCGAGCACGAGGGGAGTGGCCGAAGCCGCCACCAGATCCTTCTCGATATGCATAGAACCCCTATCCCTAGATCTGCTAGTCATCAAACTAGCAGACCGGATCGCGGGTCGGTGCGCAGCTCGCGGAAGTCGAAAGCGACAACCTCGGGTTGACGCTCACGGTGCGTCAACCTAGAGTTGACGCATGGAGAATTCGGATCGCACAACCCCACCCATCCGACTCGACGAGCTCATCGACGCGATCAAGAAGGTGCACGCCGAGGCCCCGCTCGAGCAACTCACCGACGCGGTCCTCGCCGCCGAACACCTCGGTGAACTGGCCGACCATCTCATCGGCCACTTCGTCGACCAGGCCCGCCGCTCGGGGGCATCGTGGACCGAAATCGGAAAGAGCATGGGCGTCACGAAGCAGGCCGCGCAGAAGCGGTTCGTCCCCAAGGATCCCGGGCAGGCCTCCGACCTCGACCCGAATCAGGGATTCAGCCGGTTCACTCCGCGCGCACGACAGGTGGTGGTGATCGCGCAGAACGAGGCCAGGGCGGCACGCAACGCCGAGATCCTGCCTCAGCATCTCGTCCTCGGACTCCTGGCCGATCCCGAAGGACTCGGCGCCCGGGCGATCGCCGCGCAGGGCGTGGAACTGGATTCGGTCCGGCACGCCGCGACCGCGACGCTGCCCCCCGCCGCCGAGGAGGTGCCCGCACTCGTTCCCTTCGATGCTCAGTCACGCAAGGCGCTCGAACTGACGTTCCGTGAGGCACTACGTTTGGGGCACAACTACATCGGCACCGAGCACATCCTGCTGGCCCTGCTCGAGGTCGAGGACGGGGTCGGTGTGCTCACCGGACTGGGTGTCGACAAGGCTGCCGCCGAGGAGAACATCGCCGCCAACCTCGACGCCATCGTCGCCGCCCGCGAAAAGGAGTGACCTCGCAGGGGCTCCCTCACCGCCGCGGTGCTCAGGTGAAGGGCGTCCCGCCGGTGACGCCGAGCACTTCTCCGGTCACGTAGCTGGATTCGTTCGATGCGAGGAATACGTACGCCGGTGCCAGTTCGGCCGGCTGGCCGGGTCTGCCCAGAGGCACGTCGTCCCCGAACTGCCGATAACCGTCGGCGGGCATCGTCGCGGGGATCAACGGCGTCCAGATGGGCCCCGGTGCAACGGCATTGACCCGGATTCCCCGCTTCGCCACGTCGGCCGCCAATCCCTTGGTGAAATCGATGATCCCTGCCTTCGTGGTGGCGTAGTCGAGAAGCCCGGGTGACGGATTCATCCCCTGGATCGACGACGTGTTCACGATCGTCGATCCAGGATCCATGACCGCGACGGACTTCTTGCACAACCAGAACAGCGCGTAGAGGTTCGTGCGCAGGACACGGTCGAACTGCTCGGTGGTGATATCGGCGATACCACCCGTCTGCACCATCTGAAAGGCCGCGTTGTTCACGAGAATGTCGAGACCGCCGAGTTCACGGACCGTCAGGTCCACGAGAGTCTGACAGTGGTCCTCCGACGTGATGTCGCCAGTCGCGACGACGCCTCGTCGTCCGGCCTCTTCCACCAGTCGCACGGTCTCCCGTGCATCCGACTCCTCGTCGTCCAGACAACTGACCACGACATCCGCACCCTCGCGAGCAAACGCGATCGCCACCGCTCGCCCGATGCCCGAATCCGCGCCGGTGATCAGGGCGCGGCGACCGTCGAGGCGACCGCTTCCCCGATAGGACTTCTCGCCGTGATCCGGGGCGGTCACCATGTCGGAGGTCAGTCCCGGGTGCGGCAGCTCCGGTTGGTGTTCGCGATCGGGGGCGGGGTACTGCGTAGTGGGATCCTGCCGGGCGTACTGGTCGGTCATTCTCGTACCCTTCTTCGTCTTCTGTCGAATCGGCAAGCAGGACTGATAAGTTCGCCGAATCAGAGGCGCTTCCCGCCACGCTTACCCCTTCCTGAGCACCCGGAAACCGGCTGCATCCGCGACCGGAAGCCGTGCGTCGACAGATCAGGGCAGGGGGCCGGTTTCCGACAGTGCGGTGTTTCCGCGTAGGCCGTGAGCGTCTTTGCCGGGGGAGGCGCCGAACAGACGGCGGTATTCGCGATTGAACTGTGAGGGGCTGTCGTAGCCGACGTGATGCCCGACGCCGGCGACGTCACCGGGGTGACCGGGGGAGTATCAACGGGATGTCACCCCTCAATTCGCCGGCAATATCCGCCGAACCGCGCGAATCGTGGCCGCCGGGATCGCCGGATGCCACACCTCGCGATCAGAGTAGGACCAGGCGTACGTCGGACTGCCGTCGCAAATGCAGTCGAGTAGTCCCGGCTCGTCGAGTTCATCGGCCGACCATTCGTACAAATGCTGCAGCCGCGGCCCGATCAGACCGTAGTCCAGCATCTCACCGACGTTGTGCTCAGCGGCGACATACGCCGCGACGTCGTCTCCGAGGGGATATCGGTCGGGAAGGACCCGAGAAAGGGACAGGAAGATCCCGGTCATCGAGAGGCGAGGATCTCCCAGAAGGGGGCCGGCCGGCGCGAGCCGCCCCAGCGCCAGACGCGGCGCCGCGACCAGGGCATGGGCGTAGAGAACACGGAGCAGTACCACGTTGAGAAAGAAGCGCTCCGGACGGCTCTCGGTACAGGCAAGGTCGCGATGGTCCAGGTAGGCGGAGGCAATGCTCGCATTGTGGGCCCGGTACCACGTACGTGCGGTCGGATCGGCAACGAACAGCATCCACAGATCGACCGTGTGCGAGGACGGCGTCCCTCCCATTCCGCCGCTCCGGGCGACGGCCTCGCAGCCGTCGCGCATCAGCCGTTCGTTGACCGCTCGCCACCACGGACTGCCGGGCGGCATCGCACCGAGCGGCGCCAGCACGCCGCGACCGATCTGCCAGCGCATGAACGACAGTGCCGCCCGGCGGAACGGCAAGTGCCGGGGTGCGTTGCCGATCGGACCGTGATAAGTACGGGCGATCAGCGCGAGTCGAGCTGCAGGATCGTCACGCACAGCGTGGACCTGATCGACTGCCCACTCTGCGGCGGAACGTCGCGAACTCACGCTCCCTATTGTCGGACCCGCCGGTCCGAGGAGGAAGGGTGCGATTTCTACTCGGCCGCCTCGCCGGTCGGCCGCTGATCGGTTGCCGACACGGAGAGAGGTAACCGGCCAGGCCTGCCGAGGCGCCGAAGCCATCGTGCCGAGACACGCGCGGGACTACGGTAGCTCCTCGACGGTCACCCATCTCGGGTCTATCCCGGCCCGAAATCCCTTCCACGACGGATGGCGGAGCCGCCGGTCCAGGGTGAACTCGCGGTACTCGACGGTGCCGACGAGAATCGGTTCCACCCAGCGCGCGTGAGTGGCAAGCTCATCGGGAACATGATTGTCGAAGGGGCTGGTAGGGCGCTCGAGTGGGCGGAGCAGCATGAGCGTTCGGCGCCGGTGGGATTCGGTGAAGCCGGAGCCGACGTGCCCGACGAATATCAAGCCGACCTGGTCCGCGTGGGCACCGACGATCAGCGACCGCAGACCGCCGCGGCTGGTCGCTTCCCACCCGCCGACGACCACTTCGGCGCTGTTGCGTAGCGGAGTTTTGATCCAGTCCGGTGAGCGGCGTCCGGGGCGATAGGGCGAGGTCATTCTCTTGGCGACAATTCCTTCATGGCCGTGCGCGTCGGCCAACCGGAGCATGTCCTCGCCGTCGACGTCGACCCAGTGTGGCGGGACCTGCAGAGCCTCACCCTCCAGACCGAGGTTCAGGTCGGCCAGGAGTTGTCGGCGCTCGAGGTACGGCCACCGCAGGATCGGCGCCCCGCGGTGCACCAGCAGATCGAAGATATTAAAGGCGACCGGTACGGCGCGCTGCAGCGCGGCCGGTGGATTCTGGATGGGGGTCCGCTGTCGGAGCAGGTCGAAGCGCGGTCGGCCGCTGCCGGCAGCGGGCGCGACGATCTCACCATCGACTGTTACGCCTCGGCCTGGGTTGATCTCGGAGAGTCCGGCGGCGATCTCCGGGTATGCGGCGGTGATGTCGGCGCCGTCGCGGCTGAACAGGTGCACCGCGGCCGGGGTGACGGTGGCGACGGCGCGTACACCGTCGAATTTCATCTCCACCGCCCAGTCGTCTCCACCCGGCGGTGAGCCGAGCGTCGCGAGCATCGGTTTCACCGGGCGGAGAGGTAGTGCGGGCTGATGGGCGGGCACAATGCTGATTCTCCCCCCTCGTTCTGCCCCGGCGCGGCATCGCCCGGATCGACGTCAGGTGGATGCCGATCACCCTCGCCACACTCCACATCCCGCCAGAACTGCCGACCCCAGCTATCTCAGCGATACGGTCGTCGGAGCACGCGACAAAAAGCCGCCCACCGACGCTAATCAGTGTTTCTGGCGTGCTGGCGGTGCCGCTCGCGGAAACGAGCGCGGTGCCGCTCGAGGACGACGACGTCGGTATCGCGGAGAGCCTGCCGTTGTCCGCGGGCGATGGCGTATCGCACGGCGGCACTGCGCCGCCGCAACATCTGTGCGTGGGTGGCTGCGAAGTCGTCGTCGAACAGAATCGCTGCGGCCTCGTCGCATTCGATCAGCACCCACTCGTACGCCAGCCGGGCCGGGGCAGCGTCGTCGAAGAACAACGGCATCACCGTGTCGTCGACCAGGTGGAAGGGAATGCGCGCGATTCGGTACTGGAGGCGGCCGAGCGCTCGTGCCGCGGCTGCGACTCCCATGCATTCGATAGTAAGTGGTACGACGTGCACGCGGTGTCAATTCCGCTGCCTCACAGTCGGACCGGGTTCCTTGTGAGCGGCCCGCCGCTGAGCCCGCCGACAATTCCGCTGCTGAGGATCGACACGCAACCAGGTGTGCCGACAATCGACCGGATGGTGTAGCAGACAGTGGACACACTATGCGACCACGTCGAGTTCCCTCGGTCCTGACACCCAGCACGTGTCGCTGGCCGTGTGCGTGCCGTGCCCCGTCACCTGCATGTCATCAGGCTGCTCGACGACGGCACGTCGAGCACACTGGGCAGCTCGCATGCTCCGCGGAAGTGCTGGCGGCTCTGCGCGGGCGAATTCCCACACCGGAGGGGAGCGCGGCCTAGGGTCGGAAGCATCCGGTCTTCGTCGGCGTCGTAGAAGGAGGTGACAATGTCACCTGCGACTCTGGTGTGTCTGCCGTACGCGGGGGTGGGCGCGTCCTTCTTCCGCGATTGGCAGAGTTGTGCGCCGCGAGGACTCGACATCCTCCCCGTGCAGCTACCCGGCCGCGAGGAACGCTTTGGTGAGGACCTGCTCACCTCGGTCGACGCCGCCGTCCACGACATTGCGCCGCGCGTGCTGCCGGTCCTCCGGGAGTCTTCCGAGGTGGCCGTGTTCGGGCACAGCCTCGGTGCGGTCCTGGCCTATGAGCTGGCGCATCGCCTGACCGCCGACGGAGGCGTCGCGCTGACCCGCCTGTTCGTGAGTGGATCGCCAGGTCCGGCGACCGTGCGGGAGATCCGGGCGTCGTCGTTGGCGGATGAGGAATTCCTCGACCAGGTGGGTGAGCTGGCCGGGTACTCCCACCCTGCGCTGGCGAACGCGGAACTGCGCGAGCTGCTGTTGCCCGTCGTCCGGGCCGACGTCGAGATGCACGAAAACTATCGGCCACCACCACATCCACCGCTGGACGTCCCGATCACCGCCCTCCGAGGGCGGGGTGATCACCTCGTCGGTGCCGCTCAGTTGGCGGAGTGGGCGGCGACGACGACCGCGGGGACGTCGGTGATCGAGGTCGACGGCGGACACATGTACCTGACCGAGCACCCGCACGCGCTGGTACGGCTGCTTGCCGCGCAGCTCGCCGAGGACGCTCGGTGAGCGCCGACCTCGCCGGAAAGACGGCCTTCGTGACCGGCGCAGCGCGGGGTATCGGCCGTGCCTGTGCCGTCGAGTTCGCGGCGGCTGGGGCCGATCTCATGCTCGTCGACATCACCCGGAATCTGGCCGGGGTGCCGTACCCACTCGGTTCGCAGAGTCAGCTCGACTACACCGCGGAGTTATGCCGCGAGCACGGTGCGACGGTTCTGACCCAGGCGGTGGATGTCCGCGAGCTCGCAGAGATCACGGCAGCAGTGCAGGTCGCACACGAACGATTCGGTCGCCTCGACGTGCTGCTCAACAATGCGGGAATCGCCGCACCGTCCGGAAAGGTCGCACACGACATCACCGAATCCGAGTGGCGTCTGATGATCGACGTCGACCTCTCCGGGGCGTGGCGGACCATCGCGACGGCCGGACGGATCATGGTCACCCAGCGCAGCGGAAGCATCATCAATGTCGCCTCGACGGCAGGGCTCGTCGGGTACCGCCACTTCGCCGGGTACGTTGCGGCGAAGCACGGCCTGGTCGGCCTCACCAAGGCCGTCGCCCTCGACTATGCGCCGAGCGGGGTCCGGGTGAATGCGCTGTGCCCGGGGTCGGTGCGGGACAGCAGTGAGTACGAAGGGCGGATGCTGGCGGAGATCGCGCGCTCCCTGGGTGTCGGCGTCGATGAGCACGAGTCGGTTTTCGTGCAGGCCCAGCCGACCAACAAGCTCGTCGAACCCGGCGAGGTCGCGGCAGCGGCGCGGTGGCTCGCGTCCGACGATGCGCGTGGAGTCACGGGTGCCGTGGTGACGGTGGACGGCGGTTTCACGGCCCGGTGAGAACGATGAGTCCGTGTCCGCAGGCCCCAGTCGCCGCGCGTCTGTCGACTACGATTGCTTCATGCACCAATCTCCTTGGGGGAGGTCTGGACCGGTGCGCACGGCGTTCGGCCATGCGATGACGGTGCGGGTGCCCCGCGGAGTGAGCTCGGACATGCTTGCGGTGCGGTGGGGTACGGCGTCCCGTCGCTGGTGGGAGCGCGCGACCAGGCCGACGCGGCTATGGGTGGTGGATGTCCCGGCCGGTTCGGCGTCGGAGGAGGCACGACGCCGGCTTGCCGCCGAGTGCCGGCGGCCCGTCGCTGTCGATGGTCCGGCGGTGCGCGCCGTCGTGATGCAGTACCTCGACCAGGTGGCCGATCTGGTCGTGGTCGCCGACCGCCGTGATCTCGACACTGCCTCGCTCACGCTCGTGTGTGACGTGCTCGTCGGCGTGCGCGACGCCGACACGGTGACCGCGAATCCGGTTGGTCGACATCGGCACGGTCGGGCACTGGGTGGATGGAGCGCGGAGGTACTGCGTTCCTCCCACCCGCTGGTCGCGGCCCGTGAGGATATGACGGCGACGGTGGCCGCTGCCGCCGCGGTGGTGACCGGTAGGCGTGACGACCTCTCCGCGGTGACGGTTCCGGTGTGGCGGGTCGACCGGACGCGGCCGCCACGAACGCTCGGCGGATTCGAGAGCTGGGTCGACCTGGCCTTCCACACTTCCCTGGACCACACTCTGGCCGAGCTGGTCGAGGAAGTGAAAAGCTCACGGCAACAGGAGGTCTCGTGGGACTTCGCGAAGATTGGAGAAATGGGCAGTACGGCAACCGGGGTGCTGGGGACGGTTACGCGTGACTCCGGACGTGAGTACCTCCCCTGCCAGACGGCACCGTTTCCACTGACACTCGTACCGGTGGTCGACACCGGCGGGCGCGCCACACTGGAGGTCTACGCCGACCCGGTGACTGTGGACGCCGACACAGCGGCGAGGTTCGGGCAATGGGTCACCCGGGTGGTGGACGGACTTCGCGCCCCGTCACCGGGACGACGTCGTGTGTTCGGCGCGGCGGTGGCACCGGTGGGTGCCGGTGTGCGAGCGCCCGTCTCCGGCGGGAGGATCGAGGATCTCGTCGTCCGGCACGCTCACGAGCGTCCCGACGCGGTCGCGGTGACCCATGGCCGACGCACATTGACTTACCGTGCACTCGAGGAGCAGTCGGCCTGGATGGCGCGAGGTCTTCACGATCGGGGAGTCGGCCCAGGGGACCGGGTCGGAATCTGTGTGGATCGGTCGGTCGACCTCGTCGTGACGATGCTTGCGGTGTTGCGCAGCGGTGCGGCGTTTGTTCCGATGGACGTGCGGCATCCTCCGGATCGGCTCGCATACACGGCGCGTGATGCCGGTGTCCGATTGGTCGTGACCGAGTTGGAGGGCGAAGTCCGGTGGGCCGGAGTACCGGCGGTGACGCCGGCGGAGTTGCCGGGATCGGTATCGGGCCCGGGTGAGGTGGATTGGGCTGTGGGAGGCGACGGCGCCCCCGCCTACGTGGTCTACACGTCGGGGTCGACGGGTCGGCCGAAAGGCGTGGTGATTCCGCATCGTGCCGTGCCGGCGCTGATGTCGGCCACCGCAACCGAATTCGCGCCGACTCCCGGGGACACCTGGTCAATGTTCCATTCGCCCGCCTTCGATTTCTCGGTGTGGGAGATCTGGGGCTCGTTGTCGACCGGTGGCCGACTCGTGATCGTGCCGTACTGGATCTCGCGGTCCCCAGTGGAGTTCCACACATTGCTCGCCGACGAACGCGTCTCCGTCCTCAGTCAGACACCGTCCGCATTCGTCCTCCTGGCCGCGGCCGACCGGGATCTCGAGCCGCTGTCCGCGCTCCGCCTCGTCATGTTCGGCGGTGAGACTCTCGACCCCCGGGTGGTACTGCCGTGGCTCGACCGGTATCCGGAATCACGATGCCGGTTGGTGAACATGTTCGGGACGACGGAAACCACCGTGCACGTCACCGCGCACACCGTGACGCGGCGCGACGCCCTGACCGGGTCGCGCACGGTGGGGAAACCACTACCCGGCTGGGAGACGGCGGTCGCGGACGAGTTCGGCGATCCTCTGCCGAACGGTCTGACCGGTGAGATCTACGTCGGCGGGGCCGGTGTCGCGCTCGGGTACCTCGACCGCGCCGGACTGACGGCCTGCCGCTTTGTCGCTGCACCCGGCGGGTCCCGCTGGTATCGCACGGGCGATCGCGGAAGAATCTGTGGCGACGGCAATCTCGAGCATCTCGGTCGCGTCGACGCCCAGGTCCAGATTCGCGGGTTCCGTGTGGAACTCGACGAGGTGCGTTCCGTGCTCCTCGACGATCCCGTCGTCACGGCAGCGGCCGTGGTGCCCTCGGGAAGGTCGGAAGTCCCGGCCGGAATCGCGCTCGACGCCTACGTCGTTCCGGGCGGGTCCGCTGCGGCCGGGGAGACGGAGACGGTTGCAGTGATACGCGAACGCGCGGCCCGATTCCTACCGGAGCACATGGTGCCCCGTTCGATCACCCTGGTCGACGCTTTGCCGCTCACCATCAACGGAAAGCTCGACGTGGCAAGGCTTCCCGATCCGGTCCTGCGGTCCGTGTCGCACACTGCTGTCGAACCGCAGGGCGGCCCGCTCGCCGAGGCGGGAACGGCGCAGACGCTCACCGACATCTGGGAGTCGGTGCTGGGAGTCCCGGTGTCGCTGGACGACAACCTCTTCGAGCTCGGAGGGAACTCACTGTGCGCGATCAAGGCCGACGGCATGATGCGGCGGCTCGGCCTTCCGGCCCTCCCGATGCGGGAGCTGTACCGGCATCCGAGCATCCGCGGAATCTGCGGCACTCTGGCGCGGCTCTACCCGCCCCGCCCGGATACGTAGGTTTCGACGAGCATGCCGATCGCACGTGCTGGTTTCGGTTGCATCATGTCGTTGTGTCCGCACTCGACGTGTTCTTCCTGCACGGTGCCGGTGATCGAGTCGCCCCATCCGTCGTCGACGGACGGCGCGCTGCCGGCGCGGGGACCGACGACCGCGGTGATCAGAAGCGCGTCCCCGCGAAAGACTCTCGGGGCGAATCGCGTCGACAGCCGGGTCGACCGGTCATATCCCTCGGCGATGCGCCGCAGCTGGTCTGCCGTCACGGCGGCTGCGGGACCGTAGGCCTCGCCGAGGCGGTCGTGGGCGTCGGAGTACGTGAGCGGTCGGGCGTCGTCGCCGGGTCCGACGTCGACCCCCAGCCCACGCAGAAGGTCGCCGACGTCCAACGGGTCGGGTTCCGCAGTCGGTTCGCCCACGTAGCTGTCCAGGAGCACGAGGGACGCGACCTCCTCACCCCGGTCCTGCAGCTCGGTGGCCATGGCATGCGCGATCAGACCGCCGAGCGACCAGCCGAGCAGATGATACGGTCCCGCCGGCTGGACGGCACGGACCTCGTCGAGGTATCGGTGCGCCAGGTCCTCGATCGAGTCGTAATCGGGGCCGCCGCCGAGGGAGGGCAACTGCAGTCCCCACACGGGCCGGTCCGGTGAGAGATGGCGCACCATGCCGGTGTACGCCCACGCCAGGCCCATCCCGGCGTGGACGCAGAATAGAGGTGCGAGCCGGTCACCACGGCGCAGCGGCACGACAACCCGGAGAGCTTCGTCGGTGGTGCCGGGCACTTCTGTGGCGAGGCGGGCCGCGAGCCCCGCGGGAGTGGGGTCCAGGAAGAGGGCCGGAAGCGGCACCGGCCGGCCCAAACGGAGCTGCAGGCCCGCGGCGACGCGGACCGCGGACAGTGACGTGCCGCCGAGCGCGAAGAAGTCGTCCTCCACTCCGATCGGGCGGTCCTCGCCGGTGTCGACGACTTCCGCGAAAGCCTCGACGACGGCCCGCTCCACGGCCGTGGACGGGGCACGGAATCGTTCGGGCCGGGGACCGAACTCGGGTTCGGGGAGGGCCGAGCGGTCGAGCTTGCCGGCCGGGGTGAGCGGCACCTCGCCGAGTACGACGACCGCGGCGGGAACCAGATACGGCGGAAGCTGCGCGGACAACGCCGTGCGCACCACACTCGCGTCGACGTCCGCGCCGTTCGCACCGCGGACGTAGGTGACGAGTATCGGTTGCCCGTCCGGACCGGTTCGCCCGACGGTGGCCGCGAAACCGATGTCCGCGCGCGCCGTGAGGATCGAATCGACCTCGCCTGGTTCGACCCGGAATCCGCGCACCTTGATCTGGAAGTCGGTGCGGCCGAGGTGTTCGAGCGTGAGGTCGGGCCGGGTGCGTACCAGGTCACCGGTGCGGTACATCCGCGACCCGGGGGCAGCGAACGGGCAGGCGACGAAATGGGTCGCCGTCGTGGCGGGGCGAGCGTGGTAGCCGCGGGCTAGGCCGGGCCCTGCCAGGTACAGCTCACCCGGGGTTCCCGGGGGAACGGGATGGAGCCGGGCGTCGAGGACGGCGGCGGTGAACCCGCGGACGGGGCGCCCGATGGTGACGGGTTCCGCCGGTGCCAGTGGTTCACTGACATGCGACCAGATCGTCGTCTCGGTCGGACCGTACAGGTCGAGCATGCGTCGGCGGGGCGCCCATCGCCGGACCAGGTCGGTCGGGCACGGTTCACCAGCGACGGCGAGGACCCGCAGCGAGTCGAGTCCCGCCGGTTCGAGCGTGGCGAGCACGGTCGGGGTAATGAACGCGTGGGTGATCCGCTCAACGGCGAGGATGTCCGCCAAGGCCGCCCCGCCGAAGGTCAGCGGGGGTACGAGCACGACCTGGGCACCCGCACAGAACGCCATCGTCAACTCGAACAGCGACGCGTCGAAACTGGGGGACGCGAGGTGCGAGACCCGCGCATCGGGCGTGACGTGGAGGTGGTGACGTTCTTGCTCGAACAGGTTTGCCAGACCCCGGTGCGACACAACCACGCCCTTCGGGGCGCCGGTGGACCCGGACGTGTAGATGAGATAGGCGGGGTTGTTCGTGCGCAGCGGAGCTGTGCGGTCGAGGTCGGTCACCGGCGTGGCAGGAAGGTGCCGCATCTGCGTCTCGAAGTCGGGATCATCGAGCACCAGCCACTCGACCGTGTCGGGCAACTGTGCGCGATACCCAGCGACGGTGAGGCCGAGCACAGCGCCGGCGTCGGCGAGCATATGGGCGATCCGGGTGGGCGGATACGTCGGGTCGACGGGTACCGACGCCGCACCCGAGCCGGCGACCGCCCACACGGCACGGACCCACGCGATCGACCGCGGCAATGCCAGGGCGACGAACCTTTCCGGTGCGGCACCCCGAGCGATGAGCAGCCGGGCGAATTGCGCGGAGTCGGCGCCGAGTTGGCGATAGGTGAGCGTGCGACCGGCATCGGACACGGCCACCCGGTCGGAGTGCCGCTCCGCCGCCCCGGCCAGCAGGTCGGGCCACACCCGCGCCGGGAGGCCGGGCGGTCCGGATACAGGTGTGTCCTCGTCGCCGAGCGTGAGGTCTCCGACCGGGTCGTCCGGGTCGGCGACGACCGCCGCGACGAGACGGGTCAGACGATCGGCGAAGCCCTGCACGGTCGCGGCGTCGAAGATGTCGGTGGCATAGGTGAATCCGGCGGCGATCCCGTCCGGTGCACCGGACTCGTCGAACGTCTCGGCGACCACCAGTTCGAGATCGACCTTGACGACGGGCGGCGTGTACTCCGCGACCGTGACCGTCAGGTCCGGCAGCGTGATCTCTGGTCGCTGGACGCCCTCGAACTCGAGGGACACCTGGAACAGCGGTGAGCGGGAGGTCGACCGCGCCGGATCCACGGCCTCGACGACGCGCTCGAAGGGCAGGTCGGCGTGGAGGAAGGCGCCGAGATCGACGTCCCTGGTGCGGTCGAGTACCTCGGTGAACGACCGGGAGCCGTCGACAGGCGTGCGCAGGGCGAGTGTGTTGACGAACATGCCGACCAATGGGTCCAGCCGGGGATCGGGGCGGCCGGCGACGGGGGTGCCGATCACGATGTCGGAACTGCCGCTGAGGCGGGCGAGGAGGACGGCGAATACCGCGTGGATCGCCATGAAGAGCGTCGAGTTGTTCTGCCGCGCGAGCGCCACTAGTGACCGGTGCAGGTCCCGTCCGATGTGGAACACGACCCGATCCCCGTGGTGGGTGCGGTGGGTGGG
>NZ_JBLWIT010000096.1:0-15425 GCF_048381435.1 Rhodococcus mengyinensis
GCGGTGGAGTCGACGATCATCTGCTTGTAGCCCTGGTCTGCGTTGGCCTCTTCGGTGGCGATGAACGCGGAGCCGACGTAGGCGAGGTCGGCGCCTGCGGCCTGCGCGGCGAGGACCGAGCGGCCGTGGGCGATGGAGCCCGACAGCAGGACCGGCCCGTCGAACCATTCGCGGATCTCCTGGATCAACGCGAACGGCGACAGGGTGCCCGCGTGTCCGCCCGCGCCGGCCGCGACGGCGATGAGGCCGTCGGCGCCCTTCTCCACGGCCTTCTTCGCGAATTTGTTGTTGATGACGTCGTGGAGGACGATGCCGCCGTAGCTGTGGATGGCCTCGTTGACGTCGGCGCGGGCGCCGAGGGACGTGATGACGATCGGGACCTCGAACTCGACGATGGTCGCGAGGTCCTCGTCGAGGCGGTCGTTGCTCTTGTGGACGATCAGGTTGACCGCGTACGGCGCGGACGGTGTCTCCGGGTTGTTGGCGTCGTGTTTGGCGAGTTCTTCGGTGATGCGGGTGAGCCATTCACGCAGGACGGGCTGCGGGCGGGCGTTCAGGGAGGGGAACGATCCGACGATGCCCGACGTCGACTGGGCGATCACCAGGTCGGGACCCGAGACGATGAACATCGGCGACGCGACGACGGGCAGGCGAAGCCGGTCTTGCAGGATGGGGGGCAGGCTCATGAATTTCTCCTTGATGCAGTGGTTTACGACTGGGAGAGCTGGGCGGCCATCAGCGGGATGAGCGCCTGCAGGCCTTTCACGGGACGGACCATCACCTTGAACGACGTGATCTGATCGCGGTCGTTCCAGTGAATGAGGTAGATGCCGTTGACGTGGATGCCGTCGAGTTCGGTGGCGAATTCCAGGACCGCCGAACGGTCGCCGTACCACTCCTCGACGTAGTGGAAACCGGTGCCGTCGAAGACGGTCAGGGCGGCGCGGAGGTACGCCAGGACCTTCGCCTTTCCTTCCTGCGGAGTGAACACGGCGGGGGAGGAGAACACGGCGTCGTCCGCGATCAGGGCGTCGAGGGCAGTGAGGTCGCGACGGTCGACGACGTGGTGCCAGCGGTCGACGACGCCGGGGCGGGCAGGCAGTTCGGCGGTCATCCGCGGAACGCCGGGGTCGGGAGGTCTTCGCCGAACACGTCCGGCAGGTCGTCGCGCACGCTGTCGGGGAACACGGCCGGCCGCTTCTCGAGGAACGCGGAGATGCCTTCGCGCGCGTCCGGTCCGATGCCGCGGATATTGATCCCGCGAGTCTCGACGCGGTGCGCGATCATCGGGTGCTCGGCGCCCAGTGCCCGCCACATCATCTGGCGCGACAGCGCCACCGACACCGGGGCGGAGTGCTCGGTCAGACTCCGGGCCAGCGCATACGCCTCGTCGAGCAGGGATTCCCGCGGGTACAGCTTGTACACGAGACCGGCGTCGAACGCTTCCGTGGCGGGGAACACCCGGCCGGAGTAGACCCAGTCGAGGGCCGTCTGCAGGGGGACGAGGCGGGGCAGGAACCAGGTCGAGCAGGATTCGGGCACGATGCCTCGGCGGTTGAAGACGAATCCGATGCGGGCGTCGTCGGCGGCGAGGCGGAAGTCGGCGGCGAGGGTCATCGTGATGCCCACTCCCACTGCCGGTCCGTTGATCGCGGCGATGATCGGCTTGCGGGATTCGAACATCCGGAGCACCACGCGACCGCCACCGTCGCGGCGGGCGTCGGCGCCCTCGTCCCCGTCCTCGTCCTGCCAGTGATCGAACGTGGCGGCACCGGCGGACAGGTCTGCGCCCGCACAGAACGCTCGTCCGGCTCCGGTGAGCACGATCGCCCGGACGGAATCGTCCGCATCGAGCTGGTCGTAGGCGGCGATCAGCTCGTTCTCCATGGTGGTGGTGAACGCGTTGAGCTGGTCGGGCCGGTTCAGGGTGATCGTCGCGATACCGTCCGCGACGGCGAGTCCGATGTGATCCACCGCCCCAGCATGACATTGTTACCGAACGATCGCTAGAGCGGGTTCTGTGACGGGACCCACTACCCTGGAGTGGTCGTGTGACGATCGGATCGGGGACGGAGACCGAGGGATGTGCGCTGCAAAAGTCGCCGCCGTGGCAACGGGTACCGGGCGGCAGGTGATCCTCGACTCCGCGGTGGCCAACATGAACGAACGCGGCTATCACGGCACGTCCATGCGCGACATCGCCCGCGGCGCCGACATCACCGTCGCCTCGATCTACCACCACTTCGCGTCGAAGCAGGAGATCCTGCAGGACATCATGGTGCGCGCACTCCACGACGCCATCGCGATGACCCGCGGGGCCCTGCTGCGCTCGGGTGGCGCCCCCGCCGACCAGTTGCAGGCGCTGATGCGGGCGTGGGTCATGTTCCACACCACCCGGCAGCTGGACGCGATGGTCGGCGCCACCGAGATACGCAGCCTCGACGACGCCGGCCGCCGGCTCGTCGTCGCCCTCCGCGACGAACAGGAGCACCTCTTCCGCGACGTCGTCGAGCGCGGTGTCGAGGAGGGCGACTTCGCGACCGAATTCCCGCGGGACGCCGTCCGCGGCATCATCAACATGGGTCAATCGGTGTGCACGTGGTGGCACGCCGACGGTCCGCTGAAGCCCGAGGAACTCGCCGAGCGCTACGCCGACCTCGCCCTGGCGATGGTGAAACCGACCGTCTGATCGCCGTGGCCGCGGCCCGGGCAGAATCGGGGTAGCGGGTGTCGCGGAAACGGAGCGTGAGATGAAGTTCGCCAGACGGCTCGACGCTCTCCAGCAGAAGTACCCGGCAATGGGCTTCCCGATCGCCGTCACGTACAAATTCCTCGACGATCAGGGCGTGTACCTTGCGGCGTTGATCGCCTACTACGGGTTCATCTCACTGTTTCCCCTCCTGCTTCTGCTCTCGACGGTGCTCGGGTTCGTGCTGGCGGGGCACCCCGAACTGCAGCAGGACATCATCGACTCGGCGCTGAGCCAGTTCCCGGTCATCGGCGCCGACCTGGCGGACCCGCACCGGATCGGCGGCGGGGTGACGGGCCTGGTGATCGGACTCGTCGGCGCCCTCTACGGCGGCCTCGGGGTGGCACTGGCCAGCCAGAACGCGATGAACACGGCGTGGTCGGTGCCCCGCAACATGCGGCCCGACCCGATCCGAGGCCGGTTGCGGGGTCTGCTGTTGCTCGGCACGATCGGTCTCGCCGTCCTCGGCACCGCCGCGGTGGCGGCGGTCGGCGCCGCGACGCACCTGTCCGGATCGTCCACCGTGCTTCTCATGCTCGCCGCGATCACGATCAACTCCGCGATCTTCATCCTCGCGTTCCGGCTCGCCACTGCCCGGCCGCTGTCCGTCGCCGACGTCGCGCCCGGCGCCGTCGCAGCAGCCGTGGTGTGGCAGGTGCTCCAATCGTTCGGCGCGTATTACGTGAGCAAGGTGGTGAGCACGGCGTCCGTGACGAACGGGGTGTTCGCCGTCGTGCTGGGCTTGCTGGCGTTCCTCTTCCTCGCCGCCGCGGCGATCGTGGTGTGTGTGGAGATCAACGTCGTCCGCGTCGACCGGCTGCACCCGCGGGCGCTGCTCGGGCCCTTCACGGACAAGGCCGACCTCGTGGAGGGCGACAGGCGGACGTTCACCGACCAGGCGAAGGCGCAACGCGCGGTACCGCACGAGGGCATCCACGTCACGTTCGACGAAGTTTCTGCGAAGATGGACAGGCCTGGACCGCCGTCGAAGGAGGAACCATGACCGACCCGATCTTCGACAAGTCGGAACAGTTGAAGCAGGTCCAGCAGGGCATCCTCCCCGGCGAGACGATCATCGCCGTGTACGACTGCATCGGCGCGGGCACCGGCTTCCTCGGGATCACGAACCTCCGCGTCGTCATCCAGGACAAGAGCTTCGTCGGCAAGCGCACCGCGATCACGTCCATCCCGTACAAGAACATCCGCTCGGTCTCGTTCCTCAGCAACAAGTCGTGGGCAGGCCAGTTCTTCTCCTCCAGCAGCATCGCCCTCGACGTCGCCGACACCACGTACGAGGCCGATTTCCGTGGCATGGACAAGGCCCACCACGTGCACACGGTGATCCTCGAACACATCACGTGACGTAGGTCGCTCTGCTCCGGTGCGTCGCCCCAGGTCACGGCGACGCACCCACATGCCGCGCCGGTGAGTGGAATCACCCCCGCGTGAATTGTCAATTCGGTTGCAGCCTCGCCCATACTGGTACGAGCCGGTGTGCCACTATCTCGGCCCGGTTCATCCTCAGGCGAGTCCATTGGACGTACTCGCCGATCCTACGATCAGCCCGACGGGAGTCTTGCTGCCATGACGCCGCCTGCAGTTCACCTCACCGAACCTGCGGTCACCGCTCGTCCGTCTCTGCGTCCGCGGATTCCGTCACCGAGTCGGCGGGGCGCGATGCTGGCGCTTGCCCTCGGCGGGTTCGGTATCGGCACAACGGAATTCGCGTCCATGGGCCTGTTGCCCGCGATGGCTGCGGGGACCGGGGTGTCGGAGCCGGTGGCCGGGCACTTCGTCTCCGCGTACGCGCTCGGCGTCGTCGTGGGGGCGCCCACGATCGCGGCGCTGGCCGCGCGCGTCGAGCGGCGCACGCTGCTCATCGCGTTGATGGCCACGTTCGTCGTCGGCAATCTCGCGACCGCCCTCGCCCCCGGTTACGAGTCGCTGCTGGCGGCCCGGTTCCTCGCCGGGCTGCCCCACGGCGCGTACTTCGGGGTCGCAGCGTTGGTCGCCGCGCACCTTGCGGAACCGGGCAAGCGCGCCAAGGCGGTCGCGACCGTGATGATGGGCCTGTCGGTCGCGAACGTGGTCGGGGTGCCTGCGACGGCGTTCTTCGGCCAGATCCTGGGCTGGCGGTCCGCGTTCGTGCTCGTGGTGATCATCGGAATCGTGACGCTGGTGGCGTTGGCACGCCTCGTCCCGCCGCTGGCCGGGGTGCACGTGAGCAACCCGGTGGCCGAACTCGGGGCGCTGAGCCGGGTGCAGGTGTGGATGACGCTGATCTTCGCGACAGTCGGGTTCGGCGGCTCGTTCGCGGTGTACACGTACATCAGTTCGACGCTCACCGACGTGTCCGGGTTGCCGCACGCGATGGTTCCGGTGGCGTTGATGCTGTTCGGTTCGGGGATGATCCTCGGTAACGTCGTGGGTGGCCGCATCGCCGACAACGCGGTGGTCCCCGGGCTGTTCGGGTGCATGATCGCCCTGATCTGCGTCCTGGCCCTGTTCATCGTCGCCGCACACAACCCGGTGACGGCGCTGATCGTGCTGTTCTTCATCGGGATGGCCGTGACGGCGATCTTCCCGGCCGTCCAGTCGCGGCTGATGGACGCGGCGGGTGACGCGAAGACCCTGGCGTCGACGCTGATCCACGGCGCGTTCAATCTCGCCAACGCGGGTGGTGCGTGGATCGGTGGTGTCGTGATCGCGGCCGGATACGGCTACACCGCCCCGGCCGCCGTCGGCGCCCTCCTCGGCGTCGCCGGACTGATCGTCCTCACCATCGCGGTCCTCCTCGACCGCCGGCGCCGGGACGAACCGGCCGCCGACGGCTGACGGTTCAGGCGTGAACCCCGGCGGCGTACCGATCTCGTAGCGTGCCCTTGACGAGTTTCCCGGTGGGGGTGCGGGGGAGGTCGTCGCTGAAGACGACGTTCCGCGGGACCTTGAACCGGGCGAGCCGTCCCCGCACGTGGTCGAGGAGTTCACCGGCCAGCGCGTCGTCCCCGATCACACCCGGAACGGTCTGGACCACGGCCAGCACCGATTCACCCATCTCCTCGTCGGGGATCCCGATCACCGCCACGTCCAGGACGGCGGGGTGTTCGGTGAGGGTGTTCTCGATCTCCTGCGGATAGATGTTGACGCCGCCGGAGATGATCATGAACGACTTCCGGTCGGTGAGGAACAGATACCCGTCCTCGTCGAGGTAGCCGACGTCGCCGGTGGTGGTCCACGTCGGGTGCTGTGGGTGCTGGGCGTCGCGGGTCTTGGCTGGGGCGTTGTGATACTCGAACGGCAGCGTGTCCCGCTCGAAGTAGAGGGTGCCGATCTCGCCCGGTGCGAGGTCGGCACCGTCGTCGCCGCAGATGTGGGCGACGCCGAGCGCGGCGCGGCCGACGGTTCCGGGCTTGCGGAGCCATTCGTCCGAATTCACGAGAGTCATGCCGTTGAGTTCGGTGGACGAGTAGTACTCCGACAGGATCGGCCCCCACCACTCGATCATCTGCCGCTTCACCTCCACCGGGCACGGGGCCGCGGCGTGCACGGCGACGCGCAGGCTGGAGACGTCGTACTTCTCCCGGGTCTCGGCGGACAACTTCAGCATGCGGACGAACATCGTGGGCACCCACTGGCTGTAGGTGACGTGGTACTGCTCGATGTACGCGAGCGCCTGCTCGGCGTCGAAGCGGTCCATCACGACGACGGTGCCGCCGAGGGCCTGCACCGACGCGCAGGTGCGGAGCGGTGCGGCGTGGTACAGCGGTGCGGGTGAGAGGTAGACGGTGTCCGGCGTGACTCCCCATACCGTCGCGTTCATGCCGGTCATGGTGTCGCCGGGTTCCTGGATCTGACGCGCGGGCAGTTCCGGTTTGATGCCCTTCGGGCGACCGGTGGTGCCGGACGAATACAGCATGTCCGCCCCGCGGGGCTGGTCGGTGAGCGGGACGTCCGACTCCGCGGCGGCGGCCCGGTCGAGCGAGTCGTAGCCGGGAATGGTTCCCCCGAACGCGAGCCGGTGCTCGGTGGCCGGAGTGAGGGCGGGGAGCTCACGCGCAACCGCGTCCAGTGCGGCGTCGACGATCAACGCCTTGGCGCCGCAATCTTCGACGATGTAGGCGATCTCGGGTGGCGTGAGGTGCCAGTTCGCCATCGTGAGGTAGAGACCGGAACGCATGGCCGCCCAATAGATGTCGAAGATCGCGGGAGTGTTCGTGGCCAGCACCGCGACGTGATCTCCGCGGCGCAGTCCGAGGGCGTGCAGGTGGCGGGCGATCCGGATCGAGCGGGACTCGAGTTCGGCGAAGGTGACCGTCTGCCCGGTGCCTGCCATGATCACGGCCGGCTTGTCGGGGGTGGTGGCAGCATGAGCGCCGGGATACATGGTTGCTCCAATTCGTGAGGGATCTCGAGGGGGACACTGTCCGGACGTCAGCCGAGTTGCTCCTGCGCGACCTTGGACCGGCGGGCCACACCGGCCACCGAGATCAGTCCGATGACCGCAGCGACGATCACGAAAACGGCAGGGGAGAGGACGTTTCCGGTCTTCTCCACCAGCCAGACGGCGACGAAGGGGGCGGTGCCACCGGCGATGACGACGCCGAGGTTCCAGCCCATGGCGACCCCGGTGAAGCGGACGTCCTTGTCGAACAGCAGCGGCATCAGCGTGTACGCGCCGACCTGGGTTCCGACGGTGTTGACCATGATCAGTAGGTAGGCGATCGCGGCGATCCACAGGCTGTGGTGCATGACGGCCATGGCGGGGTAGGTGATGATCGCGAATCCGGCGAGGCTGATCACGGTGAACCGCAACCGTCCGATGCGGTCGGCGAGCATGCCCCCGAGCGGCATCGCGAGCGCGACGACACCGATGACGGCGGTCGCGATCCAGTAGACCGAGGTGCGTTCGTAGCCGAGGCTCTTCATGAGATGGATGCTCATGTAGGTGAGGCCGATGTACGCGGTTCCGTTGCACGCCAGGCTGATCCCGACCGACTGCAGGAGGGCGAGCGGCTGCCGCCGGAAGACGGCGACGACGGGCGCCTGGACCGGTCCGGAATCGGCGTCCTCACCGTGGGTCTCCTCGACCCGGGTGCGGGCCCACAGGCAGAGCAGCGTCAGCGGCAACGCGAGCAGGAACGGGACCCGCCATCCCCAGCTCTCGAGTTGCGCGTCGGTCGTCAACGCCGACACCGTGCCTGCGACCGCTGCGGCCATCGCGAACCCCATCGTGGATCCGAGCGGGGTGAACGCCCCGTAGGTGGCCTTGAGATGCCGCGGCGCGGATTCGGAGATGAACGTGGCCGAGCCGCCGACCTCGCCGCCTGCCGAGAATCCCTGGACCATCCGCACGACGACGAGCAGCACGGTGGCCCAGATCCCCGCTTGCGCGTGGGTGGGCAGGAATCCCATGGCCATGCTGCCGAGGCCCATGCAGACGAGCGTCGCGAGGAGGGCCTTCTTCCTTCCGAGTCGGTCGCCGATGTGCCCGAACACGATGCCACCGAGTGGGCGCATGAGGTAGGCGGTGCCGAACACGGCGAGTGCGGACAGCAGCGCGATGGCCGGGTCGCTGCTGGGGAAGAAGAGCGGGGCCATCACGATCGCGAGGTAGCCGTACAGGCTGAAGTCGTAGTACTCGATCAGGGTGCCCACGCCACCCGCGATCGCGGCGCGGCGCGCTCGGATGCGGTCTTCGGTCCGCCATGCGGTGGTGGCAGCAGACCCGGTCAACTGGTCCGTCATTGGTGTCCTGACCTTTCGGAGGCGGATGAGACGTGCATCACTTCTCGTGGATCATGCCAAGCGAACGATCGATTGGCAAGATGTTCGGGCGTCGGGCCTTTTTCGGCAGTTCTGGATCTTTAGTCGCTGTATAAGGAGATATTGACTTCCGACGTTCACTCGGTTGATGATGAGAACTGGCCGAACGAGCGTTTGGCTGAAGATCGAAGTATTCGAAAGGACGCAGCGGATGACGACGTCCCACGCCGAAGCGGACACCCGCGAGGACCGGGAGGATTCGGCCGGCGTCGACCTCACCGCTCTCGCCCACTACCTCGACGACGCACTCGAGGGCGGGGTGCGCGGCGACGTCGCCGTCTCGCTCATCAGCGGTGGCCGATCGAACCCCACCTACCGCGTCGCCGACGCCGACCGGACGTGGGTTCTGCGGCGGCCACCGTACGGGCACGTCCTGCCCAGCGCTCACGACATGAAGCGCGAGTTCACCGTGATCAGGGGACTGGCGGGAACCGCCGTCCCGGTGCCCGACGCGGTGCTGCTGTGCGAGGACAAGGACGTGCTCGGAGCCGCGTTCTACCTCATGGAACTGGTGGACGGAACGCCCGTCGGAACGGTCGAGCAGGCGTCGGCACTCACCCCGGACGACCGTCGCCGGCTCGGACTCGACCTCGCCGACACCCTGGCCGCACTGCACGGCGTCGACCCCGCCGCGGTCGGGCTCGGCTCGTTCGGCCGCCCCGGCGGATACCTCGAACGTCAGCTCGACCGTTGGTCCCGGCAGTGGGAGGCCTCGCGCACCACCGATCGGCCCGAGGTGTCCGTGCTGCTCGACAAGCTGCGCCGGGCGCTGCCCACCTCGCACTTCCCGGGCATCGTCCACGGCGACGTCAAACTCGACAACGTGCTCGCGTCCCGCGACGACGCCGGGAAGATCGTCGCCGTTCTGGACTGGGAAATGGCCACGCTCGGCGACACGCTCGCCGACGTCGGGATCATGCTGAGCTTCTGGGACCAACCCGGCGCCGTCGACAACCCGGTGACCAAGGGTCTCGCCCGACTCGACGGATTCCCTACCCGTACCGAACTTCTCGACCGATACGCCACGCGGCGCGGCATCGAGATCCCCGACATCGACTGGTACACGGTGTTCGCCGACTTCAAGATCGCCGTCATCCTCGAGGGCATCAACGCCCGGCACGCACAGGGCGACACCGTCGGTGGGGGTTTCGACGACGTCGGCGACATGGTCGGCCCGCTGTTGCAGCGTGCACTCGACCTCGCCGCCGTGTCGCCCGTGTCCGAACTCCGCCGCTGACCGCGGCACCACCGACGAGATTGGAGCCACGGAAGTGGATTTCGACTACAGCCCGAAAGTGCTGGAACTGCAAGCGAAGCTGACGAAGTTCATGCAGGAGCGGGTACTGCCTGCCGAGACGATCGCCGAAGAACAACTGGCGTCGAAGCCGGACCACTGGGGTGCGCCGCCGATCGTGGCCGACCTGAAGGCGGCCGCGAAGCGCGAGGGCCTGTGGAATCTCTTCCTGCCCGCGCGCGAGGGTGCGGGCCTGACGAACCTCGAGTACGCGCCCCTGGCGGAACTCACCGGCTGGAGCCCGCTGATCGCGCCCGAGGCGTTCAACTGCAACCCGCCCGACACCGGCAACATGGAGCTGCTGCACCTGTACGGAACCGACGAGCAGAAGCGGGAATGGCTCGAACCCCTGCTCGCGGGCGAGTTCCGGTCGTGCTTCTCGATGACCGAACCCGACGTCGCGAGCTCGGACGCCAACAACGTCCGGCTCGAGATCGCCGAGGACGGCGACGACTGGGTGCTGACCGGCCGCAAGTGGTGGTCCACCGCGGCCCTGCGCGACGACTGCCGGGTGGCGATGGTCATGGGCGTCACCGACCCAGGTGCCCCGGTCGGCAGCCGGCACAGCATCGTCCTCGTTCCCATGGACACCCCCGGTCTGACCATCGTCCGGTCCACCACGGTGCTCGGCTTCACCGACCGCCACGAGGGTGGGCACGGCGAGATCGTCTTCGACAAGGTCCGCGTCCCCAAGGCGAACCTGCTCGGACCGCGCGGCAAGGGCTTCGCGGTCGCGCAGGCCCGCCTCGGTCCGGGGCGCATCCACCACTGCATGCGGTTGATCGGCATGGCCGAGCGGGCGATTGCGCTGATGACCGAACGCGCCCGCACCCGGGTGGCGTTCGGTAGGCCCCTCGCCGACGAGGGTGTGGTACAGGCGACCGTCGCGGACGCGCGGATCCACCTCGACGCCGCCCGGCTGCTGGTGCTGCGGGCCGCCTGGCGGATGGACGTCGAGGGCACGAAGGCGGCCCGTCACGACATCGCCGCCGCCAAGGTGATGGTCCCGCTCACGGTCAAGCGGATCGTCGACGACGCGATGCAGATCTTCGGCGGCGCCGGCCTGTCGCAGGACACGATCCTGCCGGTGCTGTACGCGCAGGCCCGGTTCCTGCAGATCGCCGACGGTCCCGACCAGGTGCACCGCCGCTCCCTCGCCCGCGCCGAGTTCGCCGCCACCCCGGTACTGACAGAAGTCCGCGGGTGAACGAGGCCACCACGCACGCCCGGCAGCAGAGCATCGGCGACATTCCGCGGCGGTCCGCGGCGCGTTCCCCGGACAAGCTCGCCGTCGTGCACCGCGACGTCCGGCTCACGTTCGCCGAATTCGACACCCTGATCGACAGGGTCGCGGCGGCCCTGCACTCCGAGGGGCTGACGCGGGGCGACCGGCTCGCGTTGTTGTCGCACAACTGCTGGCAGTACCCGGTGCTGAACTTCGCGACCGCCCGGCTCGGTGTGGTTCTCGTGCCGGTCAATTTCATGCTGACCGGCGGGGAGATCGCATACATCCTCGACGACTGCGCAGCCCACGCGTTCGTCGTCGAGGACGCCCTGGTGCCCGTTGCCGAGAAGGCGCTCGCGGAATCGACGGGAAGCGTCCGGGTGCGGGCCACGATTCCGCTCGGCGATACGGCCACACCAGATGGGTGGCGTTCGGTGACGGACTGGGCCGAGGGCGAATTCGGTTCGCCGCCGGAGGTGTTCGTGGCGGACGACGACGTGGTCCGCATCATGTACACGTCCGGTACCGAATCACGGCCCAAGGGTGCGATGCTCACCAGCCGGTCGCTGATGTGGCAGTACATCAGCTGCATCGTCACCGGCGGCATGAGCAGCGACGACGTGGAGGTGCACGCGCTGCCGCTGTACCACTGCGCTCAGCTCGACAACTTCCTCAGCACCGACATCTATCTCGGCGCGACGAGCTTCATCGTCGACGGGCCCGACCCGCAGGTGCTGCTCCGCACCATCGAGGCCGAGCAGGTGACCAACCTGTTCTGCCCTCCGACGGTGTGGATCTCGCTGCTGCAGTCACCCGAGTTCGAGAGCGCCGACCTGCGTTCGCTGCGCAAGGGCTACTACGGCGCATCACCGCTGCCGGTGGAGATCCTGCGCGAAATGAACCGCCGGTTGCCGGGTATCCGGCTGTGGAACTTCTACGGGCAGACGGAAATGGCGTCACTCGCGACGGCGCTCGGGCCGGAAGATCAAGAGACGCGCGGTGGTTCGGCGGGCAAGCCCGCTCTCAACGTGGAGACACGCATCGTCGACGACCGGGACCTTCCGCTTCCGGCGGGTGCGGTCGGCGAGATCGTGCACCGCAGCCCGCACGCCACCGTCGGCTATCTCGGACAACCCGAGAAGACCGCGGAAGCATTCGCGGGCGGGTGGTTCCACTCCGGCGACCTCGGCTACCTCGACGAGGACGGATACCTGTGGGTGGTCGACCGCAAGAAGGACATGATCAAGACCGGCGGGGAGAACGTCGCGACCCGGGAGGTCGAGGAGACGCTCTACGAACTCGACGGCGTCGGTGAGGCCGCCGTGTTCGCGGTGCCGCACCCACGGTGGATCGAAGCGGTCGCCGCAGTCGTGGTCCCCGCCGCCGGCGTCGAACTCGACGAGAAGGACGTCGTGGAGCACTGCCGCGGACGACTCGCCGGATACAAGGTGCCCAAGTACGTGATCGTCGCCGACTCCCTCCCGAAGAACCCGAGCGGCAAGATCCTCAAACGCGTTCTCCGAGACACATTCGGTTCCATTGCCCAAGACTGAGCAGGAGACCACCATGCCCACCGATTCGAACACACAACGCGCGAGCAAGCCCCGGGCCGCGCGCGCCTCGTTCGCGGCCGCCATCTCGACCTCACTCGAGTGGTACGACTTCTTCATCTACGCGACCGCCGCCGCACTCGTCTTCAACGCCACATTCTTCGCGACCGACAGTCAGGTCGTCGCCGCCCTCAACTCGTTCGCCACGGTGGCGGTCGGTTTCGTCGCCCGGCCGATCGGCGGCGTCCTCGCCGGCCACTTCGGCGACAAGGTGGGGCGCAAACCGGTACTCGTCGCGGCCATCGTCATGATGGCCGTCGCGACGTCGCTGATCGGCCTCGTGCCCAACACCCAACTCGTGTGGCTCGCACCCACGATTCTCGTGACGCTGCGGATCTGCCAGGGCCTCGCCGTCGGAGCGCAATGGGGCGGTGCCGTCCTCCTCGCCACCGAGAACGCCCCCGCCGGACGTCGCGGGTTCTACGGCAGCTTCGCGCAACTCGGCGTGCCCATCGGCGTCGTGCTCGGAAACGTCGTCTTCCTCGTCATCACAGCGGTATTCGACTCCGAGTCGTTCCTCGCGTGGGCGTGGCGCATCCCGTTCTGGATCAGCCTCGTGATGCTGCCGGTCGCCTTCGTCATCCACCGCTACCTGGAGGAGACACCCGAGTTCCGGGAACTGTCGAAGAAGCTCGCCGAGGCTCCGGTCGCGCGGAAGTCGCCGATCCTGCAGGTGCTGCGCAACAATCCCGGCACCGTACTCACCGCGGCCGGCGCGAACGCCATCGGCGTCATCTTCTTCTACACGATGATCACGGGGTCCGTGCAGTTCGCCACCACATACCTCGGGATCGAACGCTCGACCGTGCTCGGCTTCATCCTCGCCGCCTGCGTTCTGATGATTCCGCTGGTACCGCTGGCCGGATACCTCTCCGACATCTACGGCCGGAAGCTGATCTTCGGAATCGGCACCGCCGGGATGCTGCTCTGGGGAATCCCCATGTGGCTCATGATCGGACACTCGAGCCAGGGCACGCTGTGGCCGTTCGCGCTCGCCGTCTTCGGCGCCGTGATCGTCATGTCGTTCCAGACCGGAACGCAGGGAACGCTGTTCGCGGAACTGTTCCCGCCCGAGATCCGATTCTCCGGTGCCTCCCTCGGCTACCAGATCTCCGCCATCATCGGTGGCTTCTCACCGATGGTCATGGTGCTCCTCATCAACGGCGGCGCGTCCAACGCCTGGCGGGTCGGCGCCTTCCTCGCCGGCGCAGGAGCGATCGGTCTGCTCTGCCTGGTCGCGATCGTCCGGAAGTACTCGTCACCGGACGTCCAGCAGACACCTGCCCGCCGGTCCACCGTGGCGGCCTGAGGTGACGTGAGTGGCAAAGTGTGGCTCTCTTGTCATGAATGTGGATGGGTTGCCGTGTGATACGGGAGGGTGAGGGTGACGGGTCCGCAGGCGAGCAGGATCAACGCGAGAGCATTCTCGGCGGTGTGGAATCCGTAGGCCCGGCGGATAATCAGCCTCACCTTGTTATTCAGTCCCTCATGGCGTCCGTTCGCGAGGCCTCGTTCGACCGCGGCGGTGATGCCGTCGAGGTGCTTTCGGATGGTGCGTCCGAGTTTGACGAACTGCGGGATCCGGCAGCGCTGCGCCCAGGCACACCATCGGGCGAGCATCTCGAGCACCACCTCGTCGTCGAGATCGCCGGCGAAGACCGCGCGCAACGCCTCCTTGAGTTCGTAGGCCCGGACCAGTGCGCCGCCCTGCCGTTTGAGCGCTTTCAGTGTCGAAGCCTGCTTGGCGGACAGGCTTTCGGGATTCTTCAAAAGCGCCCACCGCGCACCTCGATAGGTCTTGGCGATCTGCTTGTCCGAGAGACTGCGGGCGTGCTGCCACACCTGGCGACGCACGTCGTCGAGGGCGTCGGTGGCGAGTTTGACGACATGGAACGGGTCGAAACAGATCGTCGCCTGCGGGGCATGCTCACGCACCGCCTTGACGTAGGCCGGTCCGAGGTCCATCGACACCGCCTCGATCCGCTCCGCGGCCCCCGCGGGCAGGGTGTCGGTGAAGAAGGTGCCGAGCGCGGCGGCGTGCTTGCCCTCGGTGCCCCAAACGATCTTGCCGGTCTCGTGGTCGGACACCAGCGTCAGATACTTGTGGTGGCGGCGCCACGAAATCTCGTCCACCCCGATCTCGACCAGATTCGTGAATCGGTCGGGGTCGAGTTTGTCGGCGACGACCCGGCCGCAGATCGCGCCGACGGTGCGCCAGGTGACCCGGCAGAACACCGACACGGTGGACTTGTCGGTCTTGGTGGCCAGCCACACCGCCAGGTCCTCGAAGTCGCGAGTGAACCCGGATCCGGGTCGGGCGAAGTCCACCGCCTCGACCAGCACCCCGTGCTCGGGGCATCGCAGTCGCCGGCGGCGCATCGTGAGCACACAGACGCGTCCACCCAGGTCGAGGTGCCGCCACGATGAGTCCACCTCGCGGGTGTCGTAGCGATGAAGGGTTGAATAGTCGCAGTGCGGGCACCGCATCCGGCGGCGGTGGGGGCGCACCGCCACCCGCACCCGATCGTCGGCGATCTCGACGTCGCGGACGGTGGCCTGCGGTAGGCACAGCAGCCTGTTGAGTAGGGTTGAAGCGCGCACGGGTCATCTCCGATGGTGACGGATGTGTAGGAGCTTTCGACCCTACGGGCGGCCCGTGCGCCCACCCCCACACCACCTGCCCTTATCACATGCAGGGCCATCCACATTCATGGCAGAAGAGCC
>NZ_JBLWIT010000097.1:0-30871 GCF_048381435.1 Rhodococcus mengyinensis
AACGCCCGCCCGCAGCCCGTCCTGCGTGAATGGCTCACCCGCATCACCGAAGAACTCGCCAAACACGACGCCAACAACCCGGAGACACCGTCCGCGCCGTACGCGGTCAACCTGATCGTCCACAAGAGCAACGACCGCCTCGACGAGGACCTCGCGACCATCGTCGAGTTCGAGGTCCCGATCGTCATCACGTCCCTCGGCGCCCGCGCCGACGTCAACGAGGCCATCCACAGCTACGGCGGCATCGTCCTCCACGACGTCATCAACAACAAATTCGCGAAGAAGGCCGTGGAGAAGGGCGCCGACGGCCTCATCGCCGTCGCGGCCGGCGCGGGCGGACACGCGGGCACCCTGTCGCCGTTCGCGTTGATCCAGGAGATCCGCGAATGGTTCGACGGGCCGGTCCTGCTGTCGGGCTCCATCGCCCACGGCCGCTCGGTCCTCGCCGCGCAGGCCGCAGGCGCCGACCTCGCCTACGTCGGCTCCGCGTTCATCGCCACCGAAGAGGCCAACGCAGACCAGGGCTACAAGCAGATGATCGTC
The DNA here is from genome assembly GCF_048381435.1 of Rhodococcus mengyinensis. Classification (NCBI taxonomy): domain Bacteria; kingdom Bacillati; phylum Actinomycetota; class Actinomycetes; order Mycobacteriales; family Nocardiaceae; genus Rhodococcus; species Rhodococcus mengyinensis. Next base: position 544 of record NZ_JBLWIT010000097.1, read on the forward strand.
GACTCCACCGCGTCCGACATCGTCTACTCCAATCTGTTCACCGGGGTGCACGGCAACTATCTGCGCGGCAGCATCGAGGCCGCCGGACTCGACCCGAACAACCTCGCCCAGTCCGACCCGTCCGCCATGAACTTCGGTGTCGGCGAGGACGCGGACACCGCCGCGAAGACGGAAGCCAAGCCCTGGCGCGACATCTGGGGCGCAGGACAGGGCATCGGCGCTGTCGACGCCGTCGTCCCGGCAGCGGAGATCGTCGAACGCCTCACCCGCGAGTACGCCGAAGCGAGGGCCCGCCTGCTCTAGGCGCTTCGCGCCCGTGCGCCTTTTTGGTAACTGGGACAACCAAAAAGGCGCACGGGCGGCGGAGCCGCTATCGTGCCGCGATGTCGCGACCGATGATTTCCTTCATGATCTCGGTGGTGCCGCCGTAGATCGTCTGGATCCGGCTGTCGACGTATGCGCGGCCGATGGGGTACTCCATCATGTAGCCGTAGCCGCCGTGCAACTGGACGCAGCGGTCGACGACACGCTTCTGCAGTTCACTGGCCCACCACTTGCCCTTCGACGCGTCGACGGCGGTGAGTTCGTCTGCGTTCAAGGCGAGTACGCACCGGTCGATGTGCGATTCGGTCACCTCGATCTCGGTGAGCATCTCCGCCAGCGCGAACCGGGTGTTCTGCAGATCGCCGATCGGCTTGCCGAACGCCTTGCGCTCGAACACGTAGCCCCTCGTCCACTGGTAGGCGGCCTTCGCGGCGGCGATCGCGTTGACCGCGATCGAAATACGTTCGAGGGGCAGGTTTTCCATGAGGTGGACGAAGCCGCGACCCTCGGTGCCGAGCAGATTGGTGGCGGGTACCCGCACGTCCTCGAACACGAGCTCGGCCGTGTCCTGACCGGCCAGTCCGACCTTGTGCAGCTTGCGGCCACGGCTGAAACCGGGCATGCCCCGCTCCACGACGAGCAGGGAGAAGCCCTTGGAACCGGCGCTCGGGTCGGTGCGCGCGACGACGATGACGAGGTCGGAGTGAATGCCGTTGGTGATGAACGTCTTCTGACCGTTGATCACCCACTCGTCGCCGTCCCGCACCGCGGTGGTCTTCACGCCCTGCAGGTCGCTGCCGGCGCCGGGCTCGGTCATCGCGATGGCGCCGATCAGCTCGCCCGCGGCCATGCCGGGCAGCCACCGCTGCTTCTGCTCGTCCGTGCCGAGGTTCACGATGTACGGGATGGCGATGTCGTCCTGGAGGGACAGTCCCGAACCGAACGACGTCGTCGCGGTGCGGGCGATCTCCTCGGCGACGACGTACCGGAAGCGGTAGTCGGTGACGCCCGAGCCACCGAATTCCTCGGGCACACCGAGTCCGACGATCCCGGACTTGCCGGCCGCCAGCCACGCCGAGCGGTCGATGAGCCGCTCGGATTCCCACCGTTCGTAATTCGGCTCGATCTCGCGGGCGAGGAATTCGCGCACGGTCTCCCGGTACGCTTCGTGATCCTTCTCGAAAAGGGTGCGCTGCATGGTCTCTCCTTGTCGCCGGGACGAGCTCGTCCGGCTCGGTGGACCCGGCGCGATGTCAGTGGTCGGGTAGATACCCGACGGTGTGTAGAGCGATGTCGACGTAGCGGCCGGCGACCTGCTCGGGGGTCAGTGCTCCACCGAGCTGGAACCAGCGTGGAATGGACTGGCACATCCCGAGGAGGGCGCGCACGGTCTCGGGGACGTCCCCGCTGTGGAACACGTCGCGGGCGACGCCGTCGGCGACGAGGTCGATCATCATCAGTTCGAGCCGCTTGCGGGTCGCGGCGTAGCGGCTGCGGCTGTCGACCGAGACGTGCCGCAACTCGGTGTCGAGGGACACGTGCCGCACTCGGTACGTCATGTACAGGACGATCGCCTCGACGACGTTGGAGAATTGCGCCACCACGTCGTCGCCGGCCTCGCGGGCGGCTGCCTCGGCGCGGTCGTTCAGTTCGCGCATCTGCATTTCGAACAGGGCCACGAGAACGGCTTCCTTGCTCTCGTGGTGGTAGTACAGGGCCGGAACGGTCACCCCGACACGACGGGCGATCTGCCGCACCGTCGTGCCGTGGTAACCGTTCTCGTTGAACAGATCCAATGCCTGCTCGAGGATGGGCGTCAGCGGCAGGGCCTCGAACGTCCGCCAGTCGGTGTACACCGGCTCCGTCACCGTCGGCCCGTCCTCGCGCAGAGTCACAGGTCGCCGATCAGCGCGGTGCCATGCGGATGGCGCCGTCGAGACGGATGGTCTCGCCGTTGAGCATCGGGTTGCTGACGATGTGCGCGGCGAGCGCGCCGTACTCGGACGGGTCGCCGAGACGCGAGGGGTGCGGGACCTGACCGCCGAGCGACTGCTGCGCAGCCTCCGGCAGGGAGCCGAGCAGCGGCGTCTTGAACAGGCCGGGAGCGATCGTGTTGACGCGAATCAGCAGCGACGCCAGGTCGCGAGCGATCGGCAGGGTCATGCCGACGACGCCGCCCTTGGACGCGGAGTACGCGGCCTGACCGATCTGGCCCTCGTATGCGGCTACGGAGGCGGTGTTGATGATGACGCCGCGCTCGCCGTCGATCGGCTCGTTCTTCGAGATGCGCTCGGCGGCAAGACGGATCACGTTGAACGTGCCGATCAGGTTGACGGTGACGATTTTGGTGAAGTCGGCCAGCGGGAACGCGCCGTTCTTGCTCACGGTCTTGATGGCGTTGCCGATGCCGGCGCAGTTCACGGCGACACGCAGCGGTCCGAGCGACTCCGCGACATCGAGTGCGGCGGACACGTCGGCCTCGCTGGTGACGTCGCCAGCGGCGAAGCGCACGCGGTCGCCGAGTTCCTTGGCGACGGTCTCACCGTTGGACGAGGGCAGGTCGATGATGACGACGCTGGCGCCGTCGGCGAGCAGGGCCTTGGTGGTGGCCAGGCCGAGGCCCGAGGCACCGCCGGTGACGAGTGCGACGCTGTCATTGACGATCATGTCTATACCTTTCGGAGGCAGGGTTTTCGGGGAAGTGGGTCAGATGCGTTCGATGATGGTGGCGTTGGCCATGCCCGCGCCCTCGCACATGGTCTGCAGGCCGTAGCGTCCGCCGGTGGCCTCGAGGTTGTTGACCAGGGTGCTCAGCAGGCGGGTGCCCGAAGAGCCGAGTGCGTGCCCGAGCGCGATGGCGCCGCCCCACGGGTTGAGCTTGGCCGGGTCGGCCCCGAATTCGTGCGCCCACGCCAGCGGCACCGGCGCGAACGCCTCGTTGACCTCGTAGGCGTCGATGTCGTCGATGCTCAGCCCCGACTTCGCGAGGATCTTCTTCGTCGCCGGGATCGGCGCGGTGAGCATGAAGACCGGATCGTCACCGGCAACGGCGAACGAGTGGAACCGGGCCCGCGGGGTCAGCCCCAGCTTCGACGCCATCTCCTCGCTCATGATCAGCGCCGCGGACGCGCCGTCGGTCAGCGGCGACGAGTTGCCCGGGGTGATGTGCCACTGCGCCTCGGGGAACCGGGCCGCGTACTTCTCGGAGTAGAACGACGACTTCAGCCCGGACAGTCCCTCGGCGGTGGTGGAGGCGCGCACGGTCTCGTCGGCGGTGTGGGTCACCGTCTCACCGGCGGCGTTGGTGACCGAGATCGGGACGATCTCCTTGTCGAACAGGCCCTTCGACAGGGCGTCGGCGGCACGCTGATGCGACTGCGCTGAGAACGCGTCGAGGGTGTCGCGGTCGAACTTCCACTTGGCGGCGATCAGTTCGGCGGAGATGCCCTGGTTGACGAGTCCCTCGGGGTAGCGGGCGGCGATGCCCGGGCCGGACGCGTCCTGACCGATGGTCGTCGTGCCCATCGGAACACGGGACATCGACTCCACACCGCAGGCGATCACGATGTCGTAGGCGCCGGCGATCACGCCCTGCGCGGCGAAGTGCGCCGCCTGCTGGCTCGAGCCGCACTGGCGGTCGACGGTGGTGGCCGGAACCGAATCCGGGAATCCGGCCGACAGCACCGCTGTCCGGGAGATGTTGAGGGCCTGCTCGCCGGCCTGCCCGACGCAGCCGCCGATGACATCGTCGACCTGTGCGGGGTCGATGCCGTTGCGTTCGACGATGCTGCGGAGCACGTGCGCCAGCAGTTCGACCGGGTGCGTGCCGGACAGCGCACCACCCGGCTTGCCCTTGCCGGAGGCGAGGCGGACGACGTCCACGATGACAGCGTTGGTCATGATGTTCCCTTTCGAGGAGGAGAAAGTGTGTGCGGCTGCGCCGCCCGTGAGTACTTATTAACCGCCCGCGGTTAATAAGTACTCACGGGTCAGCGGCCCTGCCAGACCGGCTGGCGCTTCTCGGCGAACGCCGTCGGGCCTTCCTTGGCGTCGGCGCTGGTGAAGATGGTGGCGATAGCGGCGTTGTTCGCCTCCCACGCCCCGTCGCCCCAGTCGGGTTCGGTTGCGGTGCGGTGGATCATGGCCTTCGATTCGCGCACCGACAGCGGTGCGTTGGCGGCGATCTGCTCGGCGAGTTCGAGCGCGACGTCGAGGGCGGTGCCTGCCGGGGCGACACGGTTGACCAGGCCCAGTTCCTTGCCCTGCGCCGCGGTGATCGGCTCGCCGGTGAGTGCGATTTCCAGCGCGACCTTCTTCGGGATCTGCTGCTGCAGGCGGATCACGCCGCCGGCGGCGGCGAACAGTCCGCGCTTGACCTCGGGAAGCCCGAGGGCCGCTTCTTCATCGACGACCGCGAGGTCACTGGCGAGGACCAGTTCGGTGCCGCCGCCGAGGGCGAAGCCGTTGACCGCGGCGATGGTCGGCTTGCTGATCCAGTGTTGCGCGTATCCGGCGAAGCCCCATTCGGGGTGCCCCTCCGCAGCGATGTTCCCGCCCGTGGAGAGGGCCTTGAGATCGGCGCCGGCGCAGAACGCGCGGCCGGCCCCGGTCACGACGACCACCCGCACCTCGGGGTCGTTCTCGGCCTGCTCGAGCAGATTGCCCACTGCGGTCGACAACGCGCCGTTCACCGCATTGAGCGCCTTGGGGCGGTTCAGCGTGATGATGCCGATGCCTCCGCGCCGCTCCCACAGTGCGGCTGCCTCCGTCGTCTCCGTCTGTTCTGGCACGTCTCGTCCTCCGCCTCGGCATGATTACTGATCGCTCGTTAAAGTTAGTACCACGGCGTCACCTGCAGGGTCAATGGTCGAATTTATCTAGCGCCCGTTCAGTTGCGTCTGGTATGGATAGTCAGGGACCGACGGAGGAGATCACCACGTGTATGCCCAGCAATTGACCACCGCTTCCGGCCCCGCCGGAGTCCAGCTCGTCGAGATCGACGAACCCGACGGCACCGGCCGCGTCGTCGTGGATCTGCACGCCGCCGGAGTGTCGTTTCCCGACCTTCTGCAGACCACGGGCAGCTACCAGCTCGTCCGGGAACTGCCGTTCGTGCTCGGTGTCGAGGGCGCGGGCGTGGTCCGCAGCGCACCCACGGACAGCGGCATCCGTGCCGGGCAGCGGGTGGCCGTCCTCGCGTCGGACGGATCGTGGCAGCAGACCATTGCGGTGGAGCCGGACTCGGTGTTCCCGCTGCCCGATTCGGTGTCGCTCGAGGCCGGGGCGGGCTTCCTGATGAACTACCTCACCGTGCACTTCGCCCTCGACGAGCGCGCCCGCTACCGCGCCGGTGAGACCGTGCTGGTGCACGGCGCCGCAGGCGGTGTCGGGGTCGCCGCACTGCAGGTCGCGGCCGCGCTGGGACTCGAGACGATCGCCGTGGTCAGCACCGAGGAGAAGGCCGGCATCGCAAAGGCCAACCGCGCCGATCACGTCGTCCTCGTGGACGGCTGGAAGGACCGGGTCCGCGACCTCACCGCAGGCCGCGGAGTCGACATCATCCTCGACCCGGTCGGCGGCGACCGTTTCACCGACAGCCTGCGCAGCCTCGCGCCCAACGGGCGGCTGGTGGTCCTCGGCTTCACCGGCGGCGAGATCCCCACCGTCAAGGTCAATCGCCTTCTCCTGCGTAACATCTCCGTTCTCGGGGCCGGCTGGGGCGAGTACGTGCGGACCAACCCCGGCTATACGGGCAGGCAGTGGGCGACCCTGGGCCCGCTCCTCGAATCGGGGGCGCTGCAGATCGCCGAACCCACCACCTACTCGTTCGAACACGCCGGCGACGCACTGCGGACGCTCGAAACCCGTTCCGCCACCGGCAAGATCGCCCTCTCTGTCCACCCTTCCTGACAAGGATCCCCATGAGCTCCGACATTCCCGGCGTGGACACGACCGTCGACGACGGCGTCCTCCGCGTCACCCTCGACCGTCCCGCCCGCATGAACGCCGTGACCACCGAAACCCTCGATGCCGTCGCCGACGCATTCGACAAGTACGCGGGCGACGCGAAGGTGCGGGCTGCCGTCCTCACCGGCGCCGGTCGTGCGTTCTGCACGGGTGCGGACCTGGGTGGCGAGAACGTCTCCGGCCCGCCGTCGTCCGCGACGATCGACGCCGCGAACCGCACGGCGGCCACGATTCGCGCGTTCCCCCGGCCCGTGATCGGTGCGGTCAACGGTCCCGCCGCCGGCGTCGGGGTGTCCCTCGCCCTGGCCTGCGACCTCACGGTCGCCACCGCGTCGAGCTATTTCCTGCTGGCGTTCGCGAAGGTCGGCCTGATGCCGGACGGTGGTGCCACCGCACTGGTCGCCGCGTCGGTCGGTCGCGCCCGCGCGCTGAAGATGGCTCTCCTGGCCGAACGACTTCCCGCACCTGAGGCTCTCGCGGCCGGGTTGATCGCCGACGTGTACCCCGACGACGAGTTCGCCGCGACCGTCGACGCCCTCGCGCGACGTCTCGCCGACGGACCGTCGGAGGCGTTCCACTTCACCAAGGACGCGGTCAACGACGCCACCCTCTTCGAACTCGACAACGCGTTCGCCCGTGAGCGCACGGGTCAGCTCGATCTCCTCGCCGCCCCCGACTTCCGGGAAGGCGTCGCGGCGTTCCTGGAGAAGCGTCCGGCAGTGTTCGGCCGCGGCTGACGGCATCACGATGACAGCGACGTCGGACGCTCAGCCCTTCGCCTCCCGGCGCACGCACTGGGCGAATCATGTTGCCCGGCATGCGTTCGCGAAACCCGATGCGGTGGCGCTCCGGTTCCGGGGCACGTCGACCACCTGGCGGGAACTCGAGGACCGCAGTGCGCGGACCGCGGCGGTCCTGGCCGCCCATGGTGTCGGCCGCGGTGACCGCGTCGTGCTGCTGCTGACCAATCGCCCCGAGTTCCTCGAGGTGATGCTGGCGGCGACTCGCCTGGGTGCGATCGCGGTGCCGGTGAACTTCCGGCTCAGCCCCGGCGAGGTGCGGTTCATCGTCGCCGACAGCGACGCCACCGTCGTGGTCGTGGAGGATTCGCTCACCGGGCTCGCCGCGGAGGTCGACGACAGCGTGCCGGTTCTCGTGGTCGGCGACGCCCCCGACGACGTCTCGCTCGAGACGCAGTTGCGCGCAGCCGATCCCGACGTCCCGATCGCGGACGTGGCGGAAGGCTCCCCCGCCGCCATCATGTACACGTCCGGCACCACCGGTCGTCCGAAGGGCGCGGTGCTGTCGCACCTCAATCTGCAGGCGCAGGCACTGACCCTGATCCGGGGATGGCGACTGTTCGACACCGAGTCCGAGGTCAACCTGGTCTCGTCCCCGCTGTTCCACATCGCCGCCCTCGGCAGCGTCGGGCCGTTCCTGCTGATCGGCGCCACCATCGTGATCCACCCGACCGGTGCGTTCGATGCGACCGAACTACTCGACGCGCTCGAGCGTGAGCGGGTGACCAGCGTGTTCATGGTGCCCACCCAGTGGCAGGCCATCCTCGACGACGCCGGCCCCGAGGGTCGGGACCTCGCCCTGCGGGTGCTGGGCTGGGGAGCCGCGCCGGCCACCCCGACACTCCTCGACCGCCTGTACGCCGCCTTCCCGGACGCCGCGATCGTCGCGTTCTTCGGGCAGACCGAGATGTCGCCGGTGACGTGCATGCTCGACGGCAAGGACGCCGTGCGCAAGATCGGGTCGGTCGGGAAACCGATCGACACCGTGGCGATGCGCGTGGTCGACGAAGCGATGAACGATGTGGCGCAGGGCGAGATCGGTGAGATCGTCTACCGCGGCCCGGGACTCATGGAGGGGTACTGGCGGAACCCCGCGGCCACCGCGGACGCGTTCGACGGCGGCTGGTTCCACTCCGGCGACCTCGTGCGGGTGGACTCGGACGGGTTCGTGTACGTGGTAGACCGCAAGAAGGACATGATCATCTCGGGTGGGGAGAACATCTACTGCGCCGAGGTCGAGAATGCCCTGGCCGCCCACCCGGACATCATGGATGTCGCGGTGATCGGGCGGGCCGACGAGCGGTGGGGTGAGGTTCCCGTCGCGGTCGTCGTCCCGCGGGCCGGGGCGGCGCTCGAGGTCGACGCCCTCGCGGACTGGCTCGACGGCCGGGTCGCCCGCTACAAGCGGCCCAAATTCGTCGAGGTCCTCCCCCAACTGCCCAGCAACGCCAGCGGGAAGGTCGTCAAAGGTGTTCTGCGGGAACAGTTCGGCACGGTCAGCGGCTAGCCGGGGGACGGAGGTGGCGGACGAGGAAGTCGGTCTCGTCCACGACCACCCGCTCGAAGAGCTCGCCGAAGTAAGGGTCGAAATGACCGCCCGGGTACACGTGCACCTCGGCGCCCGGGGTCTTGGCCGCGGCCTTCTGCGCGCTGCGGGTGAACGTGACTACGTCGTGGTCCGCGATGGCGAAGAAGACGGGGCAGGCGATCTTCGCGACCGTTTTCGTCGGCCGGTACAGCGCTGCCTGCAACGCCACCCGCCCCGGTGTCTCGTTGCGCCATGTCGAACCGGGCGGATCCATCCCGTGATATCCCGCCTCCGCGTCGGGTGTGGTCATGGCCGCGAACGAGCCCGGCTGCCCGACGACGGGAAACATGTACGGCGGCCGGTGCCGCAGCTGGGCGTACCGGTCCCGCAGGTAGGCGACCGCCATGCGGCCGAGGCCGACCACACCCAGTCGCGGAAGGTTCGTCAGACCGTCGACGTACGGAACCTGCGACACGACCGCGGCCACCCGCCGGTCCCGCGCTGCCGCCGTCAGGACGAGTCCGCCGGACAGTGACGTTCCCCATAGCGCGACCCGGCTGGGGTCGATGTCCGGGCGGCTGCGCACGAACGCGACGGCGCTGTCCCAGTCGTCGAGTTGGCTGTCGATGTCGAGCAGTTGGCGGGGTTCGCCCTCGCTGGCGCCGAAGTAGCGGTAGTCGAACACCAGCGCCGTGACTCCCGCGGCCGCGAACCGTTCCGCGAACGCGTCGAGTCTCTGTTCGCGTACCCCGCTCCAGCCGTGCGCGAGCACCACACAGGGTGCTGCCGTGTGGGTTTCGGAATGGCGCCGGTACAGCCAGGCCGCGCAGCGCTGTCCCCGCGAGGAGAACCACACGTCCTCACGGCGGACGTCAGGGCACGACCGACCAGCTTCGACGGGTGACGGCCGAGGATTCATGGGAGGCGCCTCCGAGAGGTGTGGACATGGTCCAGTCTCGGGCCCTGCGCGCGGCGGCGACAGCCACCCTAGGGTGAAGAATCGGCACCCCAGGGTGGAAAATCAGCTCTCGAGTGCGACTTTCATGCGCTCGAGGGTCTGCCGCATCCCATCCTGCATCAGCTGGTCGCGGTTGCTGCCCAGCACCTTCGACTTCTGCACCAGCCGCACCCACCATACGGGCGTCGCGTAGATCTCCCGGGTCTCGGTGACGAGTGTGCCCGCGCCGGAGGGTTCGAGATGATACGTCCAGCGCGCCTTCGGCTCGTCCGCCTCGAAGGAGAACTTCTGGCCCGGAACGATATCCACGACGGTGCAGTGCGTCTTCCACCGAACCGGGCCGTGCCGGTTGGCGCCGACGAACCGCGCGCCCACCGTCACCGGGGTGCCGGACTTCCAACGGGCCCCAGTGTTCTCGGGGCTGAACCGGCCCATGCCCTCCACGTCGGTCACCACGTCCCACACGATCGCGGGCGGAACCTCGATCACGATGCTCGCAGTGTCCACGGCTACCGGCCCGGGATCCACTGCAGCGCCTTCACGAAAGGCGGCATGATCTTGGCCCACACCTTCGGCGACAGTCCGCGCGGACCGCCGAGGTTGAGGATGCGGGTGGTGGCGATGGTCTGCGGTTCGGTGTACTTGAGGAGCCCGTCGTCGCCGTGGCGGCGACCGACACCGGACACTCCCATGCCGCCCATCGGCGCACCGGTGCTGCCCCATGCCGGGGCGTAACCCTCGTCGACGTTGACGGTTCCGGCGTGGATCCGTGCGGCGATGGCCTCGCCCTCCGCCTTGGTTCCCGCCCACACGCTGGCGTTCAGGCCGTATTCGGTGTCGTTGGCGCGTTCGATCGCCTCGTCCACATCGGCGACGGGGTAGATCGAGACCAGCGGTCCGAACGTCTCGTCGCGGTAGCACTCGGCGTCCTCGGGAACGCCGGTCAGGACGGTCGGCTCGTAGAACAGGGGGCCGAGGTCGGGGCGCGCCTTACCGCCGGCGACCACGGTGGCGCCCTTGACGACGGCGTCGTCGACGTGGCTGGACACGGCCTTGACCTGCGCCTCGGAGACGAGACTGCCCATTTCGATGCCGAAGTCGTAGCCGGCGCCGAGCTTCATGTTGCGGACGCGTTCCCCGAACAACCGGGTGAACTCGGGTGCGATGGACTCCTCGACGTAGATCCGCTCGATCGAGATGCACAGCTGCCCGGAGTTGGAGTAGCAGGCGCGGACGGCGGCGTCGGTGACCTCACGGAGGTTCGCGCCTGCGGTGACGATCATCGGGTTCTTGCCGCCGAGTTCGGCGGAGAAGCCGATGAGACGGCGACCGGCCTGCTCGGCGAGGAGCTGACCCGTGGCCGAGGACCCGGTGAACATCAGGTACTCGGTGTTCTCGACGAGGGCGGTGCCGACCACCGAGCCCGGTCCGGGGACGACGGCGAACAGGTCGCGCGGCAGCCCGGCCTGGTACAGCAGGTCGACGCAGGCCAGCGCGCAGTACGGGGTCTGGCTGTCGGGCTTGAGGACGACGGCGTTGCCGGCGAGGAGCGCGGCGACCGCGTCGGACACCGCGAGGGTCATGGGGTAGTTCCACGGCGAGATGACGCCGACGACGCCCTTCGGCTGGTACCGCACGACCGTCTTGGTGAGGCCGGGCAGCATGCCCGAGATGCGCCGGGGACGCAGCAGCTTGGGGGCGACGCGCGCGTAGTGGCGGGCGGTCATCGAGATGTCGAGGACCTCCTCCTGCGCGGCGGCGCGGGACTTGCCCGTCTCCGCCTGAGCCATGTCCATCAGGGCGTCGCGGTTCTCGAGCACCAGGTCGCGGTACCGGTGGAAGATCGCGGCGCGTTCCGTGACGGGACGCTTGGCCCATTCCTTCTGTGCCACCCGGGCGCGTGCGATCGCGTCCTTGGCGTCCTGAGCGGTACCGACCGGGACGGTGGCCAGTTCCTTACCCGTGAACGCCTCGACGACGGACCGCGTCGGGCGATCCGCCGCATCCGGGATGGCGATGAGGTCGGCGAGCCGCGCGAACGTGGCGGCGGACGGAACAGGCATTTCGTACCCCTACTGGTTAGTAGTTTTTGCGGTTACACATAACTTACCTGCTTGGTGCGCCAAGTCACAGGGGCGGATGGACTAGTGCCGGTCTTCGAGCCCGACAGCCTCCCGCAACTTCTCCTCCGCCTTCTTCAGCTCGGGGTTGTCCTGGGCGGAGGAATCGAGCAGGGCGGCGAGCGCCTCGGCGATGACGTTCAGTTTCTCCTGCAGAGCCTCGGTGGCACGGCGGCTGGCATTCTCGAGCAGCACCACGAGGAGCAGCGTGAAGACGGCACCGGCGGTGTGGATGGCGATCTGCCACTCGTGAAGGTCCTTCCAGAGCGGAATGCTGACGACCCACAGCGCGACCACTCCTGCGCAGATCCCGAAGAACGGCGCCTGGCTGACCCGGAGTTCGATCTGCTCCACGAACCTGTCGAACGCCGAACGCTGATCGGTGGGCTGCTGACGTGCGGCCTTCGCGTTGCGCACCATCTTCGGAGTCTAGGCTCAGCTGCCACTCCCGATATGCCCGTTTCACCCGAGTCGCCGCGATGACGGTGTCGAGGGAGACGACTCAGCCGCCGTCGCAGTGGAGCGCCATCCGGGCCGCGCTCGGCGCGGTCCGCCGAGTACCAAGCCCCGTTCCGCCGAGTGCGGGGGTCCGGCCGCCATCGCGCTGCCGATCCGACCTCGCCCAGGGCAGGCGGCCTCCGCGCCCGAGATGGACGCGTTCACCTCCATTAGCGATCCGATTATCGTGGCGGTTCGTCGGCACCGTCCTCGCTAGCTTCCTGCTGTCGATGGCGATCGCGGGGCTCATGACCGGCGCCCCGTGGATCGGCTTGTTCATGCTCGTCCTCGGCGGGGAGTGCCTCTACTGGGCTTCCTGCGTCCGAAGGTGCTCGATGCGCTAATCGTCGCATCGAGAATCTCCAGATGGCTGCTCGGGCGGACGCAGAACATGCCCCGATCATGAGTGGTCACCCCGAGTTCCGAGACTGGCGCTGGGACTGCCTCGACGCGGCTGGATCGGCGGGTTGTCGGTCGCGGCGATTCTCGTCGCCTGCGTGATCCTCAGCGGGACGACCTAGCCGATACGGACAGGGGCACCAGTTGCCGAGACTCCGAGAACGCGAGGACCACCCGCGTCGATCGGACCGCTGGTTCTGACGCCACCACCTCCGCTCCTCGAGCGCCCGCACCGACCTCCGCGCCCGCAGGTGTTCCCGAAAGATCCTCTGCTGCAGCACTGTCGATCTCCACAGTCGCCACGAGCAACAGAGTACTACTAGGGGTCAGAACCGGTAAAAACTGTCGTCTGAACACGGACCTACGGCCGCGGCGCCGAGTCCAAACCATCTCTCCACACGCGAGTGGTTTGATGGTTCGGACCATCGTCGCTACCGGGAGTACACCACATGCCGAAGCTCGCACTCGACAAGGAATGCCTCCGCGAATACGGACGCCTCGACAAGCAGGTCCAGGACAGGATCACCGACACCCTCGCAAAGTTCGAGGCGGCCACCCACACTGGCGTCCATATGGAGAAGATCGGCGACGCACGCAATCCGCGATTCCGATCCATCCGGATCGACCAGTTCTACCGCGGCATCGTCCTCGCACCCGAAACCGGTGACTCCTACACCCTCCTCACGGTGAAGCCCCACGACGACGCGTACATGTGGGCGCGTCGCCGGGACGTGTCGGTCAACCGTGCGACGGGCGGCATCGAAGTACGCGACGTGGTCACGATCGACGAGGCACTGCCTGAGCTGGCGAAGGCTGCCAAATCGTCGACCACGTTGCTGTTCGAGCACGTCAACGATGCCGACCTCACCCGTCTGGGTATCGACGAAACGATCCTAGTACTCGCGCGTACCCTCACCGACGCGTCGCAGTTGAGCGCCCTCAAGCCGGTCCTGCCCGAAACCCAGTGGGATGCACTGACCGGACTTGCCTCCGGCCTCACCCCCGAGCAGGTGTGGTCCGAGTTGGGTGCCCGCATCGTGGACGAACCATACGACCCCGAAGACCTCGACGCCGCTGTCGCCCGCAGCAGCGATCGCATCGTCCTCGTCGACGGCCCCGACGATCTGATGGCAATCTTCGCGCACCCGTTCGCGTTCTGGCGCATCTACCTGCACCCGACGCAGCAGTCGGTCGTCGACGCGACTTTCCGGGGGCCCGCTCGTGTCACCGGCGGACCCGGCACCGGGAAGACAGTCGTCGCGCTCCATCGGGCGCACCGCCTGGCACACCGATCCACCGGTCCGGTGCTCGTCACGACGTTTACCTCAACGTTGACCGATTCGCTCAGCGCCGGGATCAAACTGCTCGCGAGCTCTCCGGAAGCACTCGACCGAATCGACGTGCAGAATGTCGATAAACTCGCCAACCAGACCTTCCGCGAGGCGCACGGCACGCCGAAGATGCTCACCGAAGACGACGAGAAGGCGATATGGTCATCGATCGTCGATCGCCTCGAACTGCCGTTCTCGGAGGTGTTTCTCGCGGCAGAGTGGCGCAACGTGGCACTCTCACAAAGCATCTCGACTGTCGACGAGTACCTGTCCGCGAAGCGGACCGGCCGCGGGCGGCGGCTCGGCGCAAACCAGAAGGCGCAGGTGTGGCAGACTATCTGTGAGTTCGAATCTCTCCTCTCCGTCCGCGGGCAGTGGACCCACGAAACGATATGCCGCGAAGCCGCTCGACTGCTCACAACCCGCACCGAGAAGCCGTACCGACACATCGTGGTCGACGAAGCGCAGGACCTGAGCCCCGAGCAGTGGCGCCTTATCCGCGCCGCCGTCGCCGACGACACCGACAGTTTGTTCATCGCCGGCGACACCCATCAGCGGATCTACGACAGCAAGGTCAGCCTGCGCGAGGTCGGCATCAACATCACCGGGCGGTCGAGCCGGCTGAACCTCAACTACCGCACCACCGCCGAAATCCTCGGCTGGAGTCTGCAATTGCTGCGTGGGGAGCGGGTCGACGACATGGACGGCCGGCTCGACTCCATCGCCGGCTGCCGGTCCGAGGTCCACGGCGCACCGCCGGCGACCACGCAGTTCGACACGCAGGACGAGGAGATCGGCTACGTCGCGGACACCGTGCAGCTGTGGATCGACGGCGGTGTAGACCCCGGCGAGATAGGCATCGCGACCCGCGCGAAATGGCTGGGCACCAAGGTGCAGGACGAACTGTTCAGACGGGGCGTGCCCGTGCGATCGCTGGCGAAGTCGAAGACCGCAACCGAATCCGTCTCCGTCGGCACCATGCATGCGATGAAGGGACTCGAGTTCCGGTGCATGGCCGTCGTTGGTGTCGGCGCGAAGCAGGTGCCGGCCGGCCCCGCGATCACCCCCGCCGAGGAGGACCTGCAGACCCACGAGCAGGACATTCAACGCGAACGATGCCTGCTGTTCGTGGCATGCACCCGCGCGCGCGAGGACCTGCTCATCACCTGGAGTGGGCCGGCAAGCCCGTTCCTCGTCCCGCTGATCTGATCGGTAGTCGGGTCAATTCAGCTACAAGGGTGAATTTCCGATCGGGCTCGGTAGCCGAGCTTGATCGGTGAATCGCCTCACCGCTGGTTAGGCCTCATAGCTATCGCACCGTCGAAGTAGCCTGGCAGCGTCCCTGTCGGATCCCCCAGCAGCATCGCCCGGTCCAGGAAGCCGTTCAGGTTCTCGCAGCTCGTTTCCGGAAGCAGTACGCACGCATGGCAGGCCGCCATGTTCACACTGCCGGAGCCACTCGCCTCCGCCTCCATGCACAGTGGGTCGTTCGAGCACCATTCGGCGCGTGCAAGGGCGGACCGCAGCGTGTGCGCGAGTTTGTCCGGCTCGCCCTGAGCCACAATTCCACCGAGGCTACCTGCCGAATCGCTGGTCGCCGTGTAGATCAGCATTCCTGCCATCTCACCGTCGACATAGAGTCGCTCGCGCAGCGCCGAAGCCGGATAGCCGGCATCCAGGCTCCACTCGGTGATCAGCGCATGAGCGAGGGTGTGGAGCAGCAGAAGCCGAGGGGTCACATGTGACTCCACCGTCTTGCCGTCCTTCACCTTGCGGGTGGCCCCTCGCTCGCGTAGGAGCGCATTGTGATTCGCCCGAACCCGCTCACTGCGAGCTCGGACCGCAAGATCCGACTCCCATGCTGCGAGCCGGTCGGCATCGAGCCTGAGGAACACGCCTTCGCCGCTGACCTCCATCGCTGGCAACCACTCCGGATCGTCCTTGGTACTAATCTCCGCGTGCCGCTGCTCCGGGTCTGCCTCCGTCGGCGCTTCGCCCCGGACGAACGATGACAGCACCCGCACCTCACGCAGACGCTTGACGAGCATGCTGTCCCGTATCCCCAGGTCCCGAATCGGAGTCGGGTCACCTTCCGGCGCCTCACAGACGAACGGCTGGTACTCGGCGACATGCACCTCGGGCCGCCCGCGGACGAGTGCCTCATACTCGTCCTGACGAAGCCTGGAACTCGCCTTGACGACCGGCACTTCACCGTCTCCTTGATCGGGATCAGATTCCTCGATCGCGATGACGACCTCGATGACATCCTCGACGGTCGCCTTCAGTTTGGCCAGCACGCTGGCGCGATCCTTGAAGTAGAAGCGGATGTAGTCCTCGTTCGCTCCGAACAGTTTGTGCTGCTCGACGAGCGCATACACTCCCTCGCCCCACGGCGGGATCGACAGTGCACTGTTCATGATCGGGTGCCACGCAGACGAGGAACCGCGCTGCATGGCTCGGGGCGGCTGGTCACACAGCTGGGATGCTGCCCCCTTGAGCCACGGCCGCCGCCCGCCGCATCGAATACCGAGATCCTTCAGGGCTTTCGAACGGAACGCGCCCTCCATCGACGCGTTGGGCACGCCGCAGGTGCATCTCACGACCACGGACCGCAGCGAGGCGGTACTGCCATCTGTGTCGAGCGACAGAGTGCCTCCGCACCTCCCACTCTCCCTCTCAACACCGCGGTGGACCCATTTCCAGTATGGGAAGTCCTCGATGTGGCCGTGATCGCACGCAATGACGAAGCGCGAGGGGACGAGATCCTCCGAACACTCGTCGCACCGTGCCTTTCCCTTGGCCGAGTTGAACTTGAAGAACGGCTGAAGCGCCTTGCATTCTGGGCACGAATAGAACTCCGGGAAGCGATGCACAACCACCCCACCGGTTCCGCGGTCTGGGTCTGGGGCGGGCGGTAGCCGAAACGACGAGACGCCTAGGATCTGGGCGAGCCGGCGCTCGTACACCACCGGGGCCTCGTCGATTTTCCAGGAGTCGATACCCGAGACGATGAACGACTCGTTGTCGATCGCGATCATTGCGCCCACCCCGTAGGTGGTGACGAGTTGCGCGCGCCGCACAGCGCCAGGCTTGCGCGGAATCGGCTGAGAGGGCGCTCCCGCACCGCGCCGTCGACGGGGATTATTCGGAGGTGTCATCGCAGGGCTCCCTACCGGTTGTTTTCCAAGAACAGCGTCGATTCCGCGTCGACATCGCGCAGGCTCCACAGGGTTCCCCACCCGGTGGCGTCGTCGGATTCGTCGTCGAACCCAACCATCAATGCAGCCCCACTAGATCCACGCTTCTTCTCGTAGCAGAGATCCGGATGCTCATTCGCCTCACTGAGCCACCAATCGATGAATTCCTCGCAGTGGCTCGCCGTGGCAGCCCGCTCGCGCACGTCGATCTGGCCGACGCGGTCGAGGATGGCGGGCACGATCTGCGCCCGGACGTCGTCGACGAAGTCGATGATCCGCGCGGCGGCCTCGTTGTCGGAGGCGCTCGGGATCATCAGGCGCGTCAACGCAACAATCACCGCGTGCAGTCCTCGATCCCGCGCCCGCGCCGAGAACGGTGTGACACTGGTCGACTCGACCTCGCGGTACAGAGCCGAGTGGAAGCTGGGGAACTTCTCGTAGTGCGAACGGTCCCGCGAGCGTGCCGAGTTGAACATGACCGCAACGAGACCCGGATGCCGGCGCCCGACGCGGCTGGTCGCCTGGATGTACTCGGCCGTGGTCTGCGGCTGCCCCATCACCGCCATCAGTCCCAACCGATCGATGTCGACGCCCACCGAGATCATGTTCGTCGCCAGCAGTACGTCGAGGACATCCTCGTCCGGAAGTGCGATGTCGAGCTTCTTCAGGTGACTCGGAATCTGGCTGGAATCGGCGCGGCTGCTGAGTTCGATGAGCGCGGTGGCCGACCGGGCCCCGGACTCGTTGCTCTTCCCAAGCAGTTCGAGTCGATCCTGCACATCGTCGAGAACCTGCAGCTCGGCCGCAGAGAGTAGTCGGAGGCTGTTGAAGTAGCCGACCAAGGTCCAGTATGCATCCAGGACTGCTGGGTCCGCCGATTCGCCGGCGGCCTGAGCCGAGTTGATCAGCGCCGCGTAGGTACGGACGAGCAGGGTTGCCTGACTTCCACTCGGGGTGAACAGTCCGACATACCTACGCGAGGCCTTGTCCTCCCGGGGCGTCTCGACGGCGAACCACGAATCACGGGAGTCGACGCCCGCGGGCGGGAACTGGGCAACCTTGCGGTCGAACAGCGCACCCACCTGATCCGACGCTCGGCGGATCGTTGCGGTGGACGCAATCACCTTCGGCTGCTTCGCCAAGAGGTCGATTGCTGTTTCGTACAGGCCTGTCAATGTGCCCAGCGGCCCCGAGATCAGGTGCAATTCGTCCTGGACAATAAGCTCCGGCGGGACGGCCTCGAGGTCCAGGTTGAACAGCGATCCAGTCTCGGGACGCCACGGCATCGACGCGAACTTGTCGACGGTCGCGATGATCAGCGTGGGATGCGCGTCGTACACGGCTTCATCGACCAGATGGGCCGGGATGCCGTTGCCACCATGGAAATCACAGTGCTGGTTCGGGCAATGGATGAGCATTCTGCACTGCTCGATCTGCACCGCGTAGTTGCCAGCGTCAAGGCGGTCACCGCACCACGGGCAGCTCTTCAGCTGCACGGGATTCTTGCGCTGCAACGACTTCTGCGGGTTCTTGCGCAGTTCGTCGAGTTCGACCTCGGCGTCGGCGAGCCGGTTCGGGGTAGCCGACTGCCCGACCCACATTCCGATGGAGATGGGCGTGTCGCCCAGTCCGTCACGCAAAACTCGCAGGCGCTCCATGGCGCAGATCAACACAGTCGCACGCTCGAACTGCTGCAGAGTCAGGAGCCGGAGTGTGTAGCGCATGAGCACCGTAACGCCGGCGCCGTCCTCGCCGTCCCGGAGCCGTCGGAGGAACACGGTGAACGCGATCAACCCCAGGTATGCCTCGGTCTTGCCACCTCCGGTCGGGAACCACAGCAGGTCCGCGATTTCGCGGTCCTCGTGCTCGGGGTCGACGATCCCTTCGAGGCACAGCAGCACGAACGCGATCTGGAATGGCCGCCACCGGCCGCTGGCCGCGTCTACCACGCCGACACGACCACCCTTGATCCATGCGCTCCGGCCGCGCTGCAGGGCCATTGCCTCGTTCGCCAGCTGGAACGCTTCGAAGATCTGGGGCCTGCCGGAATCCGCGAGTAGCTCGACTCCGCGCCGCATACGAGCGAGCGATTCACCGCAGAGCCGAACCTGCTCGTTCGCTACCTTCGCGTAGTCACCACCGGCGAGTTCCGCGGCATCGCCACCACGTGCGGCGATCCATTCCTCGTAGCCGTCGAGCAGCTGTGTCAGCGCCGCGACGACCTCGTCGCGGCTGCCGCTGCCGAGGCCCGCCATTCCTAGGGCACGGTCGTCGATCTCGGGATTCGAGTCGGTCAGTAGAACTTCGTGCGTCGGCATGAAATCAGTGCGGATCGACTGCACCGCGGCTCGACCAGACAGTGCCGTCCGCAGTGCCGGCGGCTGCCACTCCCACGCAACCGAGCATCCGTGACCCACCGCGAACGACGGCGCGTGTCGGTGCAGCAGCCTGCTGAGCGCCTGTTCGTCGTCCACCGCGCTGGCGCCGGCCGCACGTTCGACGAACGCGGCGGTCCCATTCGGCCCCTCGACGACGATCTCGGGCTGGAAGAAACAGGAGGCATCCTGCAGGTCGAACTCGCCTGTGCGGAAGGTGTTCACGATCGTGACGGTGACCGTCACGACACCTTCACGATCGTGGCGGCGGACGAGCGTCCGCAACTCGAGTCCTGGACACAACGCGACCGGCGCCTGCATGCCCGGAACTGTCAGCTCGATCGGTACCGGATCACACTCGAAGGGCGTCCTCCGCCACCGCTCGCGCTGCTGCTCCGTGCTACGGGCTTCGCTGCGCTTGGGCTCGATGGGTCGGCCTTCCTCGTCCTCGGGCGCGTACCGGGCGGCACTCACCGTGACGTAGACGGTTGTCGCGATATCGGACGCCACCCCGAAGGTAAGGCCCATCGACGACGGCTTGCGGAGATTCGTCAGTGCGACTCCGAGGTCGGTCGCCCCCTGCTCACCGTCGTCACGGCTCACGACATCGGGGGGCGTGTCGCCGCCGTCGGCTTCCCACTCGGCCGCTGCTTCAACGGCACTAGGAGAGTCACGCTCCCCGTTGGACCCGCGAATACTCGGCGTGACCCCTTCAACGTGGGGGAAAAGCACGCCCACCAGATATGCCGTGATCGGCGCATCATTGGTGAGAACCTCCTCCTGTCCGTCTTGCGGGCCGAGAAGGTCTGATCTCAGTGCGCCGCGAATCTCGGATCTCAGCGCGTAGTGGGCGCTGTGGTGGGACCTGGTCACTCGCCGGTACCGCCTTCCGCTGTCGTGTCGTTCCATTCGAATTTCCCGAGCCCAACCAGCCGTGGCGCAATCCATATTCCGGTTTCGCCGAGCCCACTGCGCTCGGCGACAGCACGGGAGCCGGCGACGGTCTCCATTGCATCGACTCGCAGCCCTGTGATGCACCGCGGCCAGCGCTGCACGTCGTAACCACGATTGAGCTTGAGCAAACGCCACAGGTCACCACGGAATCGTGCTGACATCTCGCCGACGACGATTCCTGCGTGAAAGATTCCGTATGGCGGCGTTTCGGTTGTCGTCTCAGGCAGATCATGCAGACGCCTGAGCTCCACCTCGTCGTTGACGGAAACGGATTCACGCAGGTACTGCTGGGTGACCACCGGATCAGCGAACGGCTCGCGCACCCCAGCGGGCACTTCGCCGCACACGTCGAACTCGGAAACCTCGATGCCGTTGCGAGCCCACCGTTCCCGGCCGCCAAGGAACCATCTGTCCACGGGGAACGGGTTGCGGTTCGCCTTGCGTATCTGCCACAGCTTCGGAATCTTGATTCGGTATAGGTCATCGCGAGGCCGGGTCATCGCCACGTACAGCAGTCGCGCCTCGGCCGGCGGGTCGACATCCCCGCCTCCCCTACTCACAATCGGTTCCGGTTCGACGACCAGGACACGGTCGAACTCCAGGCCCTTGGCCCGGTGAACCGTCGACAGCACCAGGGGGTGAACCGGATTGGCAGTCAGCTCGTCCGGCAGCCAGCCCTCGGCGACCGCGCGCCGGAGGGCTTCAACGTCCAACTGGTTTCGAGGACTCGCCGCGACCCTCCGCAGCGACTGCCACACCCGACTCGGTTCGTCTGTCACGACCCGGAGCTGGCACAGGACCTCGGTGAAGCGTTCCTCAGTCATGGTCGCACCACCGGCCGACTGCAGCAGGTCTGCCACCCACGGCGGCACTGGCCGGGATCGCGGCGACCGCTGGATACGGTGCGGCACACCATAGTTGTGCAGCTTGTCCGACAGCCATAGAACTTGGCCGTTGTCCCGGCAGAGTATGGCTGTGGTCCCGCCGGACATTCTCAGCGAATCCTGAACAAACTGATCGCTCAATTCGCCGAAATTCGGGGCAGCGCCGAGTACCGAACACAGTTCGGCGTGAATCCGCGATGCCTCGGCGTCAGCCGCAGCCTGGTCCGTCGGGAGGTTCTGGAGTTGTGCACCGTACGGTATCGCGGCCCGGGTCTCGGATGTGCGTGCACGGAAATTGTCGTCGAGGCTGACCTCGACGAGATCGGCCACATACGACGCACGGATCCAGTCGAAAAATCGGTTGGTCTCACCAGCTCGCTCTGCAGGGTCGGCGACCTGAAACCCGTAGATCGACTGCGCGGTGTCGCCCACAACTGTGAAACCGCAGTTGTCGGAGAATCGGTCCAGCAGTGCTTCGACCATCTCGCGGCGAACTCCGACAAGGTCCTGGACCTCGTCGATAATGACGTGCGCCGGCGGTCCGTGTTCGAAGGACTCGAGCACACCGGCGTCGATCGCATCGATCGCCATCGCGATCCGGTCGTCGAAGCTGGTTCCTGCGAGGTCGTCCCGCTCCCGGTCCATCTGCTTAAGGAGCGCCAGCGCCCATCCGTCGAAGGTCTGCGCGCGGACACGGCGCGCGGACACGGCCAGTCGGTCGACACGATCACGTAGCTCGCGCACTGCTGCACGCGAGAAGCTGAGCACCAGGATCTCTCCGGCCTCCAGCTCTTCGACACCGGTCAGGTGCTCGAGCCGGTAAGTAAGGGTCGTGGTCTTGCCCGCGCCAGCTCCTGCGGTGACGAGTGTCCGTGCGTCCCAAGGCTGCTTGACGACGTTCCGCTGACCCTGAGTAAGCGAGAGGTCGTGCGACTTTACAATGGTCATCATCGCTCGTCTTCCTGCCACAGGTACTCGAATTCAGTAAACGCAAGGCTGTTGTCGAAGTTCGTGATGTTGTCCCGAACGTCGAGGATGAGGCAGCTGTCCTTGCCGCCATTCTTGACCCCGCGAAGCCCGCGTCCGACCATCTGTTGGTAGGCGTTAGCGCTGTACACAGGGCGGGCGATCAGGACTGCCCGGGTGGCCGGTGCGTCGAAACCCTGCGACAGCACACCATAGTTCGTGATGACCCGAATCTCGCCGCGTCGGAACGCGTCGATTCGTTGCCGCCGATCACCGGGTGGGGTCGCCGAATCGATGGCAACCGACCTGATCCCCCGGTTGCTCAGTTTCGCCGCGAGAAGTTTCGCGTGGTCTACCGAGGTCGCGAAAACCAACACGGGCCAGCCGTCCGGGAGCGCCGCGATCTCCTCGATGATCACCTTGTTACGGTCACCGTCCTCGGCAAGTCGGCGCTCCGCACTTCGCGGGAGGAATCCGTGGAGCTTCTCGACCTCGGCAAGTTCGTGGTTCTGCAGGGCCATGTCAATTCCGGCGAGTTCTCGATGCTCAACCTTGGAGAGAATTCCCAGCTCCTGCAGTTTTGAGATCGGCTCGTCACCGAGGACCCCTTCATCAAGCCGGCGGTCGCCGAATCGCAACACCAGACGTCGAGTCAGGTCCTCGTTGTTTCGGAACGGCGTTGCGGTCAATCCAACCAGGTGCCGGGTCGTAACGCGGTGAGTCAGGCCCATCGAGTCGAGAATCTGTGTGTACTGCTTTGAGATGGCTACATGAGCCTCGTCGACGATGACCAAGGACGCTTTCCGCAACCACGCATAGTCGTCGGTGTCCAGGCAGGACCGCAGCTTGGCGTCGGTGGCCACGACGAGGTGCGGACGACCCGACACCGGCGTCGCCGAATTGTCGGTCCACAATCGATCAATGACAAGCGGATACTCCGCACCCACCTTCTCCCACACAAACTTCCACGATTGTACGGCCTGCTCACACAGTTCGGTCGTCTGCGCGATCCACAGGATTGGCCCGTCCGGCATCCCCGACTCGCGGATCCAACGGATCACGCCCTCCGCCGCAACACGGGTCTTGCCGGCTCCGGTCGGAAGGCTCAACATCGCACGCTGAGGACGAGCGCTGCACAAGAGATCGACGAATCGACTAGCAATCAATTCCTGGTACGGGTGAAGCGACGGGAAGTCGGTTGGTCCGGAGGCAACTTCACGCTCCGGCAGCGGCGGAATATACGTTCCAGCGAAAGAATCCGGAAACTTCAGACCCGCAACAAACTTCAATGCTACGCGTCCACCGTCGAATCGGGCGGGCGCTTCAGGAAACTCCGCACGAATTTCCTTCGCGTACGCACGCAACACACCATCGTCATGGGCGTTGTAGGCAAGTTCCGCAAGGCGGAGCGCCCCGGAATCCTGTCCGCTCCCGAGCGACTCACTCTCCACGAGGCCTGCCGGAAGCCCCCGCTGCAGCACGTCGGCATCCAGCATGAGCGAAAGCTTCTCGGGGACCTCACCAGCATTTCTGATCGCCGTCAACTTCTCATTGAATGCTTGGTCTTCGAGGTGCTTCCGGTGGGCTTCGAGCGCCGCACGGCACCCATCGGCACCGAGACCGAAACCGAATTCCTTGTCAGCAAGGATCAGCGCCTTCTCGCTGGTGACACTCGCCGGGACCAAGACTGTGCTGTCCTCACGTGCGCTGGCCAGTGGCGTGAGCCGGGTCCCATTCGGAGTGCGGACCACCTCCTCCAGCTCACTGCAGCGTTGCATGAACAGTCCACTGAGGGTCGACGTGGCAATCCTCCGCCGAAGCGATGGATACTCGTCCGACAACGCGATCGGCGCACCCTCCGGCACTGCGCGGATTCGCTTCTCGATCACGTCATCGATCGTCAGCATTCCCCACTCCGAGATCATCACGTCGGCCTGATCGGCGTCGGCGGCCCGGTCGACAAGAATGGCCGGATGACGCTCGCGTATCAACTCGTCATATTCCGAGCGAGACCTTGCGACAGCGATCTCGCCATCCACACGGAGTTCCCATTCGTCGCCCACTCGACAGCGAACAACTTCTTCCTTGAAGACCAGGTCGTACGCGATCCGGATCAGAAGTGCGTAGGTTCGACCGACGAAATTGTCGTCGGTACTTTCTTTGAGCTTCTCGAGCAGAGCATTCCAGCGCGCCGGTTCGACATCCTCGACGGCGGTGGGCATTCGTAGCTTCCGAGCCTTCGCCTGGCTGATCTCGGCCACAGGTAGCACAGACCCGTACTCGCTCAGCTGTGGGCCGACCGCCTCTCGGACACGCCGGAGACCCTGCGTCGTCCGTACCATTCCATGCGTGCCGATGAGCCATCGAATCGGAGAGAGGATCTGTACCCGGGTGTTCGCGCTCTGCCCGATCTGCCGCGTCCAGTTCTCAATCAGGCCGTCGTCCGAAATCTCAGTGATGAAAGCCGCACGCCCTTCGTCTGACAGCCGCTTGAACAAGTGAAGGGGTCCCGCCATCGCGCCGCCATCCAGCTTCATCGTAGTGATCTGGATGCGACTTCGCGTCGCGCCCAGGGTCGAGCAGTATTGGTCGTACATCGCCTTGCGGTAAAGTTCGAACCATCCGTCTTGGTCGGGCTTGTATGACGCGTCGGGTCGATCGGACATTCCGAAGCTGCGGAGGATCGATCGGTCGTTCGCATGGAATGACATGTCAACGGCAATGTTTCCGTCGCGGGATCCATCTGCCGGTACAATCGGCCCCGGCAACATACATGCCTTCAAGGGTGCAAATTTCCCAGTGACCGTCTTGACATGCAATGTCGAATTGAGGTCGTTGACGCGCTGTCGGACGGCAGCAGCCTGGACGGGGCCGCCCGCGCTATTCAGAAGTTCCCAGAAGCGCGTCCAGGACTCATCTGTATAGCCCGCGAATCCCTGGTCCAACACGCTGTGAAATCGACCCTCGGTATCGGACTCCCGGATGCCCAACCGGTCCAATAGCGGCACCAGCTCCGGATCGTCCGACAAACTGGTATCGACGTAGACGAGATCGTCACGCAGCCCATCGTCGCTCGAACGTCGGAACAAGCTCCCTGCGGCTGGCGCTACAAATGTCCCGGACTCCGTCAAAACGATACGAGCCTTCCTTGCCTCGACCGCATCCGCGGCATTGTTCGACCCCGCGAGATCGTGCACGAGCATGTGCGCGAGGACCCGAATCGCCGCGGCCGAGGCCGCGGCCGTGCGGTCCTCGACAAGGGCCTCCAGCCAGGCGCGCACGGTCTCAGGTTCCTTGCAGGAAGCCGCTTCGAGGATGTGGTTCATCTTTCCCCGGCGAGACCCAGGTCCTTCGACAGAGTGATGGACCCAGTTCACCGGCCGTCCCGGGTATTCGCGCCACAATGCCAGTGCCTGTGGAGAC
Organism: Rhodococcus mengyinensis; assembly: GCF_048381435.1. Lineage (NCBI taxonomy): Bacteria > Bacillati > Actinomycetota > Actinomycetes > Mycobacteriales > Nocardiaceae > Rhodococcus > Rhodococcus mengyinensis. Next base: position 26,268 of record NZ_JBLWIT010000097.1, read on the forward strand.
AGCTTCTCCTTGTGGATCCTCAGGCCAGTGGGCAAGCGGAGGTCGCCTCGCTGGTCCGGCAGCGAGGGACTCTTGGCAGCAAGTAACCAGACCTCCTCAGTGAGATGTCTACAAGCCCAGTTCGGCGATTCCTTCGGCCGTCCGGGAAGTAGCGGCAGGAAGGCCGCAGGGTCTTCCACAGGTGTGAGATTCTCCAAAGAACCGACGACCAACCTGGCGGCCACATTGAGCAGCTCCGCATTCAGGTCACTGCTGTCGAGGAGATTCTGCCGGTCTTCATTCGTCTTCCACGCAGCGTTGAGTGCGCCACTCAACGTCATCGGATATTTCGTCGGGAAGTACGACCAGAACGTACCCCGATCGTTGGGAATGGTGTGATAGTCGGATCCGTCCGCCACCGTGTAGTTGGGCACTGCCCAGGAGATGTCGATGGTGACTCGGTCGTGGAGTTCGCCCGCACGTCGTCGCGTTTCATCGCTCACCCTATGGGGGAGCGTGAAGACCCGGTAGCTCTCGGACACCGCCTTCGATCCAGTACGAGACTGATGAATCGTACGAATGTGTCCCGACTCCCCGACCTGAATCTCGCGGCGGACGACTGGCATATCCCGGCGATCCTCCAGCACTACGCTCCCGACATGGGGAGAGAATAGTTGGAAGAGGTGTGGAAACTCGTCCTGTTTCGACTCATCAACGCGAGCTTTGGAGCTCTGCTGGATGTCACGTCCAAGTCGCTCTGCTTCGCCCGCAACCAGAGGCAAACGCACCACCGTGCTCGCCCAACCCAGCATCGAATCGAGAACTGAATCGCGTGAGCGTTCGAAGGAGACGTCGAGGGGACGCGCCATCCTCAGTACCGGCGTTTCACCTACGGAGTCGAGCGAAGGCTCGCCCCTCTCGGCTTGCGCCCCGTTTACCGCTGCGAGGATCTCAGCTTCGGACCATTTTGCATCGAATCCGAACGATCCTGTCTTGCTGAAGATCTGCGGCGCCTGCGAAACCGAGAGGACCGACTTCACACCTACACCGAACCGGCCGATCTGGCCGCCGCGCTTCTTCGAGACACCCATTCGAAGAATGGTGTCCGTGCCTTCCGGCGTGACGGGGGTGCCCTCGTTCGCACAGTAGAGGTACTCCTCTGTGAGGGCGACGTGAATGCGTCCTCCGCGGTGCTCAGGGGCTCGAAGCTCGTCAGCCGCGTTCTGGACCAACTCGAAGATCTGGCGGTCCCCGTATCCACCTTGATGGATACGGCGCTCCCCGTTCGCATCCTCCTCGATGCGTGCCGGGTTCAAGGCATACGTACGGAGAGCAAGTTCGGTGAGCTCCGCAACTTTGCGGAGAACGTCACTGTCGTTGGTCATGTTCATGGAGGTCTCGTCCTAGGAGCGTGGAGGGGCTGACCCGACGTCTATGACGACGGGTCATATGTCGTCTATCGCCCGTGTTACGTGCGGATGTCCCTGCTCAAAGCCGCTTGCACCCAATTGTCACTGTCGTCCACGGCACCCCTCAATTCTCCGGCGATAGTGCTCAGGAAGTGATCGGCATTGCACCCTGACATCCTGATGTCCATATTGTGCACATTCCCACCGACACATCTGACCACCTTCCTGCCGAAAGTCATTCGATCGACTGACATCATCGGGCTACTCACCCCGCTGATAAGCTCCGCGCGGATCTGTCTGCCAGCGAACTATCAGGAGAATCGTTATGACCGCCCCGAACCGTTACGGGCGCTGGCTCGGGGCAAACCTCCAGCAAGCGGGTATGAGCCAGGCTCAGCTCGCAATCGCACTGGGGCTCACTCGTGCGGCGGTCTCGGCGTGGATCGCCGGACGCGCCGAACCCCGTGAGGAGCTGAAGGAACGGATTGTCACCATCCTTGAAGCCGAACTTCCCCAGGCTGATGACCGTAGCGCGATCGCGCCGGCGGATCGCAACCTGCAATGGCATCACCGGCCTGCACATACCGATGGCGGGCGCGAGTACGGCAATGCCGCGGCGTTCGCGTTCAACGCCGACCTGTCGGTCCTCGCACGCGAAGCAACCCAGAACTCGATCGACGAGCGCCTCGACCACAACGCCCCTGTACGCGTCCACTACACCCTGCACGAGCTGACCGACGAGCACCTCGAGTCTTTCCTGTCGGCGATCCAGTGGGGTGATCTGTCACCCCACCTGGAAAGCGCGGCAAGAGCCGAGCAGAAGGTCTCACGCAGCCTCCGAGCCGCGCTCAACGAGCTGGCCGAACGTCAATCTCTCGTGCTGCTGCGCATCGACGACTTCAACGCCTCCGGTCTCAACGGACCCGAGTACGAAAACGGTAACTTCGCCGCGGTCGTTCGACGCCAACTCGACAGCCACAAGCAGTCCGTCAGTCGCGCAGGCGGTTCGTATGGTCTCGGCAAAGCAACCCTCTGGGCGACAAGCAAGTATGGCCTTGTTCTCATCAACTCGACGCTCTCCGAACCCCACGATGGCCACACGGAACGCCGCGTCATCGGCCGACTCGACCTCCCCTGGCACGAGGTCGAGGAAACGGCATACGCCGGACCGGCATGGTTTGGAACGTTGGAAACCGATCCAGAGCGGGAGGGTGTATCGCGCTCGTGGTGGGCCACCGAGCAGATGGTCCGCGACCTTCACCTCGACCGCTCGAAGGCAGCGCCCGGCACGTCCTTCCTCATCGTTGGCGCCCATGACGCCTCGGGCGACGCCGAAACACTCCAGGAAATGCACGACAAGCTCGTTCGTTCACTCGCCGACGCGTTCTGGGCAGCAATGGTCGGAGGAAAGGCCGCTGCGCCGCTCCTGGACGCCCACGTCACTACCCTCCGCAACCACGAGATCGTCGTATCCGAGCAACGGGTCGATCCGCATCAACACCACCCCGCGCTTAGCCTGGATACACCGATCCGGATGAGTCCTTGGGTGGGTCGTAACGGCGAAATGCCCTGCCGTGGTGGAAGAATTGAACTTCTCACAGAAACAATTCGGCCACGACGAAGGGCATCTCGTAGGTGCAACTATCTCACACTCGACCCGTCTCGGCGGCGAGGTTCGACGACCCCAATCTGGTGGCGACCGCGGGGCTGGTCCCGGTGATGGCATTGGCGCAGGCCAGCGGCCTGCTCACCCTCGCCGACGAACACCTGAGCGTCCCGACCGACAAAGGCGCCCACCCGGGCCGCAAGATCGGATCCCTGATCGGTGGGATGGTCGCCGGCGCCGACAGCATCGCCGACCTGGCCATTGTGCGACACGGGGCGATGGGAACGCTCTTCGACCGACCCTATGCCCCGTCGACGCTGGGATCGTTCCTCCGCCAGTTCACCTTCGGACACGTCCGGCAACTCGACGCCGTCGCCTCACGGTTCCTGGGCAACCTCGCCGAGAAGACCCCGCTGGTCACCGGGATCGACACCGGGCGGGTCTTGGTCGATATCGACGATTCGATCATCGAGGTCCACGGCCACGGAAAGCAAGGGTCCGGATACGGCTACTCCGGCGTGCGCGGGCTGAACGCACTGCTCGCCACCGTCACCACGGAGACCGGTACGCCGGTGATCCTCACCCAACGCCTGCGCCGCGGAGCCTGCGGCTCCCCGCGCGGGGCCGCCCGGCTGGTCGCCGACGCCCTGGCCACCGTCGACCGGCTGCGCACCCAGGCCGGCGGACCGAGCGGTGGCGGCCCGCTGAAACCGCTGGTCCGGTGCGATTCGGCGTTCTACGGATATCCCACCGTCGGTGCGGCGATCCGCGCGGGCGCCGACGTCTCGGTCACGGTGCGCCTGACCGCCACCATCAAACAGGCGATCGCCTCGATCGACGTGGACGAGTCCGCGTGGACGCCGATCGAGTACACCGACGCCGTCTACGACGAGGGCGCCGACACCTGGATCTCGCGGGCGGAGGTCGCAGAGATTCCGTTCACCGCGTTCACCTCCCAGAAGAAGGCCCACCAGATCCCCGGGCGGCTGGTCGTGCGCCGCATCCCCGACCTGCGACCACCCAAAGACCAGGGACAGGGCACATTGTTCGACATCTGGCGGTTCCACGCCTTCTTCACCACCACCGACCCCGACCATGTAGACACCGTCGCCGCCGACAAAACCCACCGTCAGCACGCGATCATCGAACAGGTGCACGCGGACCTGAAGAACTCCGCCCTCGCGCACCTGCCTTCGGGCCGGTTCACCGCGAACGCCGCCTGGCTCGTCTGCGCGGTAATGGCGTTCAACCTCACCCGAGCCGCCGGCACCCTCACCGGCGATCCGAAGCTGACGCGGGCGACCACCGGCACCCTCCGGCGCACCCTCGTCTCGGTCCCCGCACGCATCGCCTCCTCGGCGAGGCGACTGACCCTGCACCTCCCTCAGGATTGGCCGTGGGAAACGGCGTGGCACACGCTGTTTGACAAAACCTTCGGCCGCAATCACCCGGCCATCGTCTAACACCCGCGACTCCTGCCCGACCTCGACGCGAAAGCCCCAGTGGAACAACCCGACACGAGAGGTCGGACGCTCAACCACGCCCACACACCGCCCACTGCTGCACACTGAAACTCACCCCGACTGGATCAACGAATCGGTGCATTCGGG
>NZ_JBLWIT010000098.1:0-42709 GCF_048381435.1 Rhodococcus mengyinensis
AACGCCCGCCCGCAGCCCGTCCTGCGTGAATGGCTCACCCGCATCACCGAAGAACTCGCCAAACACGACGCCAACAACCCGGAGACACCGTCCGCGCCGTACGCGGTCAACCTGATCGTCCACAAGAGCAACGACCGCCTCGACGAGGACCTCGCGACCATCGTCGAGTTCGAGGTCCCGATCGTCATCACGTCCCTCGGCGCCCGCGCCGACGTCAACGAGGCCATCCACAGCTACGGCGGCATCGTCCTCCACGACGTCATCAACAACAAATTCGCGAAGAAGGCCGTGGAGAAGGGCGCCGACGGCCTCATCGCCGTCGCGGCCGGCGCGGGCGGACACGCGGGCACCCTGTCGCCGTTCGCGTTGATCCAGGAGATCCGCGAATGGTTCGACGGGCCGGTCCTGCTGTCGGGCTCCATCGCCCACGGCCGCTCGGTCCTCGCCGCGCAGGCCGCAGGCGCCGACCTCGCCTACGTCGGCTCCGCGTTCATCGCCACCGAAGAGGCCAACGCAGACCAGGGCTACAAGCAGATGATCGTCGACTCCACCGCATCCGACATCGTCTACTCCAACCTGTTCACCGGGGTGCACGGCAACTACCTGCGCGGCAGCATCGAGGCCGCCGGACTCGACCCGAACAACCTCGCCGTATCGGACCCGTCCGCCATGAGCTTCCGCGGCGGAAGCGCCAAAACGAAGGCATGGCGCGACATCTGGGGATCCGGACAGGGGATCGGCACCGTGCGCTCCGTGCAACCGACGGCGGAACTCGTCGACCGGCTCGTCTCCGAGTACGCCGCGGCCAAGAACTACCTGCTCGCGCTGTAACCTTCCGCCCGCACGAGTTCGACGAACGCGTGCCCGACCGGGGAGAGCATGTCGGGATCGAATGCGATCCCGAAGGTGCGGGCAATCGTCGGCTCCGCGCGGCGGACCACCGCGCGGTCCTGGGCCGCCTCCGCGATCGACCGTTCCAGCAGGGTTCCGCCTATTCCCGCGAGTACCAGGGGAAGTCGCGCCTCGCGGTGATCGGACAGCGCCGCGAGAGTGGGGCGTGCGCCGGCGCGACGGATCGATTCCTCGATCTCATTGGCGACGGAGTGGCCGCGGGGGACGAAGACCATCGGGATGTCGGGAAGCGCGGCGAGCGGAACGGGACCGTCCGGCAGGTCGGTGCCCGGTGGGTACACGAGCCAGTACTCCTGTTCGCCGAGTTCGACGACGTCCAGGCGGGCGTCGTCCAGCGGGAGGTGGGCCACCACGAATTCGCAGTGGCCATCCTCGATCAGCGACCCGGCCTGTGCCTCGTCTTTCAATTCACCCAACCGGACCATCACATTCGGGTGGGTCCGCCGGAATTCGGTGACGAGGTCGACGAGGGGTCCGATCGCCAACGCCGGAAACGCCATGATGTCCAGTCGGCCGGCGAGTGCCCCGTCGGAGGTGGCGAGGAGGTCTTCGACGGCGGTGACGTCGCGCAGGATCTGCCTGCTCGGCCCGACCATGCTGCGCCCTGCGGCGCTGAGCACCATGCCCCGGCCGATGCGGTGGAACAGCTGCACACCCAGTTCCCGCTCGAGCCCGCGCAATGCCTGCGAGATGGTGGGCTGTGCGACACCGAGCGACGCGGCGGCCCCGTTGATGCCTTCGTGTTCCACGACGGCGAGAAAGTACTCGACCTGACGCAACTCCATGTGCTCAGTTCCTCACTCGGGTGCCGGTGTTCGGGTGGCCTGCGCGATCGCGACGAACGCCGAGGCCGCCGGTGATCCCGGCCCGGACCGCTGCACGAGACCGACGGGACGGGTCAGCTTCGGCGTCATCGACCGGATCGAGACCCCGCGCAACTGTTCCTCGGCGACGAGGCGGGGGAGGACGGTGGCCCCCGCGCCGCGCATCACCAGCTCCCACGTGGCGCCCGGGTGCGTGCAGTCGATGACGACGTTCGCGGGCTCGCCGACGAGCTCGGTGATCAGCGCCGCGTCGCTCTTGTCCCCGAGATCCTGAACGAGCGGAATGTCGCGGACGGCCGAGCGGGGCACCGGATCGGGAAGCGTCTCGGCGAGGGCGCCGGGCAGGGCGAGTACCAGCTCCTGGTCGCCGATGGGGACCGAGCGCAGTGCGCTGTGGTCGACGGACAGGTCGATCACCCCGAGTTCGGCCTCGCCGCGGCGCAGGGCGCCGAGGACGCCGGTGGGGCCGTCGGCGTCGATGATGCGGACCGTCACGCGGGGGTACTGCTCCCGGAACCGGCGCACCAAATCGACGATCGGATCGATCGAGAACGCCGCGTAGGTGACGACGTCGACGCGGCCGGACACGAGTTCGCGCACGGCGGCGACCTTCGCCTTGGCCCGTTCGACGTCGGCGAGGATGCGGCGGGCGGCGACGTCGAGGGTGCGGCCGTCCTCGGTCAGCTCGAGACGCCGCCCGGTGCGGTCGAACAGGGTGACACCGAGGCGGCGTTCGAGTGTGCGGATTGCCTGCGAGAGCGACGGTTGCGAGATGTAGAGGGACTGCGCGGCCCTGGTGATCCCGCCGTGATCGACTACCGCGACGAAGTAGGTGACGAGATGCAGGTCCACGCGGTCATCGTACGGAAGCCGTGATGCGGGCTGTGCCGATCATGCGGCTAGCGGCCACGCCACACCGGCGGGCGCTTCTCCGCGAAGGCGCGTGCACCCTCCTGCGCGTCCTCGGAAGCGAACACCGGATCGAGGAAGCGGCGTTGCCCGATGAACGCGTCGGGGTCGGTGTAGTTGGCGGACATCGCGACGACCTGCTTGGTGGCGCGCACGGCGAGGGGACCGTTGGCGGCGACCCGTGCCGCCAGTTCGCGTGCGGTGTCGAGGGCCTGTCCGGGCTCGGTGAGCCGGTTGACGAGTCCGTGCGCGTGCGCCACCTCGGCGGTGAGGGGGTCGCCGGTGATCGCCATCTCCATCGCGATCGGGTACGGCAGCACCTTCGGCAGTCGCAGCAGGCCGCCGCCGGCGGCGGCGAGCCCCCGCTTGACCTCGGGGATGCCGAACTTGGCGTCGCGGGCGGCGACGATCAGATCGGCCGACAGTGCCAATTCGCAGCCGCCGGCCAGCGCCCAGCCCTCGACCGCGGCGATCAGCGGCTTCGTCGGCGGGGCCTCCGTGATTCCGCCGAAGCCGCGTCCAGGCAGCGACGGCCGCTCCCCGCGGGTGAACGCCTTCAGATCCATGCCCGCGCAGAACGTTCCCCCGGCGCCGGTGAGGATCGCGATCGTCAGGTCGGGCCGCGCCTCGAACTCGTCGATCGCGGCGGCGAGTGCCTTGGCGACCTCGAGGTCGACGGCGTTCTTCGCCTCCGGCCGGTTCAGGGTGATGACGGCGACGCCGTCGGAGAATTCGGTGAGAACCACGCTCATGGGGTGTCTTCCTTACGGTGTCGGGGTCCAGCGTTCGGGGTGCCCGCCGAGTGAGCGGATGCTCCCGCGGTCGGCCAGAACGAGCAGGTGGGCATGGGTTTCGCGGACCGCGAGGCGGAGCAGGCGGTCGGACATGGATTCGAACGGCCGCGACCACGAGATGTGCTGCGAGATCTCCCACGCCGTCGATTCGGGGCGCACCCCCAGGGCGTCGACGATCTCCGCGAGGCGTTCCTCGTGATGACCCATCAGCTGCCGGGCGCGGTCGGCGATGCCCCGGAAGCGGTACTCGTGGGCCGGCAGCACCTCGCCGTCGGGCATGGAGGTGGTGGCGTGCAGCGACAGAAGATAGCGGTGCAGCGGGTTCTCCAGCTCGCCGGGGACCGTGGAGATGTTGGGACTGATGCGGGGCAGCATGTGGTCGCCGCTGAACATCAGCCCGTGGGTGTCGTCGACGAAGGTCAGATGACCGGGAGTGTGCCCCGGGGTCCAGACCGCCCGCAGATCCCAGCCCGGCAGGTCCAGGGGAGTGCCGTCATCGAGCACGACGTCCATGGATTCGCCCGCTCCCAGGCGAACGAGGTCGACGCGGGCGGCCGCGAGGATGTCGGTGGGGGCCCCGAGTTGGGCGAGCTGGGTGTTCCACAGCTGTTCGTCGTCGGCGGCGTCCTCCGGCGAATGGTGGCCGAGGAGTGCGGCATCCGCGCCGTGCATCGCGAGCGCGGCCCCGCTGACCTCCCTCAGCCGCGGCGCGAGACCGAAATGGTCGGGATGCAGGTGGGTGACGGCGGCGTACCGGACGTCGGTGACGTGGTGCCCGGTCTGGGCGATGCCGTCGACAAGGGCCCGCCATGACTCTTCGGAATCCCAGCCGACGTCGATCAGGGCGAGGCCGTCGGGCAGCGCGAGCGCGTAGATCAGAACGTAGCGCAACGGGTTTCGCGGCATCGGCACCGGGATCGACCACAATCCGGGTCGTACCTGCTCGACCGGTGGCAGGACGCCGCGGGCCCACGCCTCGCGCTGGACGGTACCGACGTCTTCGGTGACGATCACGACGGCACCTCCGTGGCGCGGAGCCCTTCGCGCAGGGTGCGTTTGAGGATCTTGCCGCTCGCTCCGCGCGGAAGTTCGGCGACGTAGACGATCTCCCGCGGCTTCTTGTACGACGCGAGCCGGGCGGCGGTGAACGCGATCAGGTCCTGCTCGTCCGGTCGGTTCGACGGATCGACGAGCCGGACGACCGCCGTCACGGACTCACCCCACGTCCGGTGCGGCACGCCGACCACTGCCACCTCGGCGACCGCCGGATGCTCGGCGAGCACCGATTCGACCTCGATCGGGTACACGTTCTCGCCTCCCGTGATGATCATGTCCTTCACCCGGTCGGTGACGAACAGGTAGCCCTCCTCGTCGATGTGCCCGGCGTCGCCGGTGCGCAGAAAACCGTCGTGGGTGAGCAGTTGCGCGGTCTCGTCTGGCCGCCGCCAGTAACCCGTGACGTTGTTGCGTGAGCGGCACACGATCTCCCCGGATTCGCCCACCGGAAGCCGGGCGCCGGTCACCACGTCCCGGATCTCGACCTCGACACCGGGCATGGGTTTGCCGGCGGAACGCAGCAGGTGCGCGCGGTGCCCGGACGGGTCGTGGTCCTCGACGGCGAGGGCGGTGACCGAGCCCGTCGTCTCGGTCATGCCGTAGCGCTGCACGAATCCACAGCCGAGGCGATCGATCGCGCGCCGGAGCAGAGTGGTGGTGATCGGCGCCGAACCGTAGGCAACCAGTTCGAGGCTCGACACGTCGTAGCGGTCGAGGTCGGGCACGTCGAGGAGCATCTGAATGGTCGACGGAACCAGGAAGGTGTGGGTGATCCGATGCCGTTCGACGAGTTCGGCGACCTGTCGGGCGTCGAACGCGCCGAGCAGCACCACGTGGACGCCGGCCGACAGGCACGTGCTCAACCAGCCGGCACCCGCGATGTGGAACAGCGGCATGGCGTCGAGTGCCACCGAGCCGGGCTTCCAGCGATAGATCAGCAGGCCCTGCGGCTCGTTGTGCAGGTTGCGATGCGTCGCGACGACGCCCTTCGGGAAGCCCGTGGTGCCCGATGTGTAGAGCTGCAGCACCTCGGCGTCGGGGTCGTCCCCGAGACCCGGATCGGTGGCGGTGCCGGACGTGACCAGCCGGTCCCACGTCCAGGTGCCGGGCCGAAGAACGTCGCCGTCGGCGGCGTCGACGACCACCACGACCACACTCGGGAGCGCGTCGCGGACGGCGTCCGCGGCGGCGGCGAATTCGGATTCGACGATCAGTACCTGGAGTTCGGCATCGACCGCGATCGCGGCGGCCTCGGCGGGCGGGAGTCGCCAGTTGAGCGGGACGAACACCAGCCCCGACTTGGCGGCGGCCACGAACATCTCGACCCCCTCGGTGCGCATCCGGAGCAGTGCCCCGACCCGGCCGCCGCCGGATGTCAACGCCGACAGCGCGGTTGCGATCCGATTGGTCCGCCAGTCGAGCTCCGCATACGTCAGCGTGGTGTCACCACACGTCACGGCCGGTGCTCCGGGCCGTTCTGCGGCATGGCGCCGCACGCGCTGGGGAAGATGCAGACCGCTCACATCACGCTCCTCGATGACTCGTCGACGCCGCCGGGGAACCGGGTGACGCGTGCTGCCAGTCGACCACCCGTGTGAGGCCGGAAACAAAGTCACAGAGCCGAACGGACAGTGAGGAATCGCCTATGGATGCCCGGCCGAGCGGCCTCGCGGCGTTTGTAGACTGGCGTAATGGCCGCCACCCCCGCCCTGAACCCCGAGGATGTTCAGCGTGCTGCGGCGGCACTGCACACCCCCGACATCGACGGGTGGGCCAACCGGTTCGAACTGCTGTCCGACGGCAACCGCCTCCGACTGCTGTTGTGTCTGCACCACGCCCCCGACATCTGCGTCGGCGACCTGGCGGCGGCACTCGACATGACCGGGACCGCCGTCTCGCACGCGCTGCGACTGCTCCGCAACCAGGGGTGGGTGTCGGCGACGCGGGACGGTCGATCGATGCGGTACCGGCTCACCGACGACACCGTGCACGAACTGCTGCACACGATCGGGGCCACGCACTATCACAATCACCCGGGTGCCGAAGAGGAAAGGTGAATCCCGACATGGAGAACGATCCCGGACTGCTGCCGCTCGACGGCATCACCGTCGTGGCACTCGAGCAGGCCGTGGCCGCTCCGCTCGCCACCCGCCATCTCGCGGACATGGGTGCGCGGGTCATCAAGATCGAGCGCGTCGGTGAGGGAGACTTCGCCCGCAACTACGACGACGCGGTGTTCGGGCAGGCCTCGCATTTCGTGTGGCTGAATCGGTCGAAGGAGTCGCTCGGCGTCGACCTGAAGTCCGAGGTGGGTCGGGACACCGTCGCGAAGCTGATCGCGAAGGCCGACGTCTTCGTCCAGAATCTCGCCCCCGACGCCGCCGACCGTCTGGGGTTCGGCGCCGACGAGTTGCGCGCCGACCACGAGGAACTGATCGTCGTGAACATGTCGGGCTACGGATCGGCGGGGCCGCGGCGCGAACGCAAGGCCTACGACATGCTGGTCCAGGCCGAAACGGGGATGATCTCGGTGACCGGCACCCCCGACACCGCAACCAAGACGGGTGTTCCGGTGTCCGACATCGCGGCGGGAATGTACGCGATGACGTCAGTTCTCGGTGCCCTGTTCCGGCGGTCACGAACCGGGGTGGGGGCGCGGATCGACGTGTCGATGTTCGACGCGACCGCCGAGTGGCTGGGCCACCCGATGTACATGAAGATGTACGCCGACAAGCAGATCCCGCGCGTCGGGCTCGGTCATGCGGCGATCGTCCCGTACGACTCCTACCCCACCCTCGACGGGCAGATCCTCATCGGTGTCCAGAACGACCGCGGGTGGCGGCAACTGGTGACCGACGTGTTCAAACGCCCCGAACTCGCCGACCACCCCCGGTTCGCGACCAACATGCTGCGCGTGCAGCACCGCGCCGAGGTGGACGCCCTCGTCGCCGAGGAGACTCAACGCTTCACGAGCGCGGCTCTCGACCAGGCGCTCGCGGACTCCGGGATCCCGGCGGCGGAGCTCAACGACATGGGCGGGCTGATCGAGCATCCGCAGCTGGATCAGCGCGACCGCTGGCGTGACATCGGCACCGAGGCCGGGCCGATCAGGGCGATGCTGCCCCCGATGACGTTCTCCGACGTGGAGATGCGGATGGGCGACGTGCCCGCGCTCGGCGCGCACACCGATCGGATCCTCGGTGAACTGGGCTGGTCGGCGGACGATATCGCGACGATGCGCGACCAGGGCGTCGTCGGCTGACGACACGCCGCAGCCCCGGCCCGAGTGAGGCCGGGGCTGCAGCTCGCTCTTCGCTCAGGGTGTGGCGAAGAACTGCTCTACGGCCGGCTGTGCGTTGGGATTACCCACACCGATGCCGATGACGGCGCCGGCGATGGTGCCGACCACTGCGCCGACGATGCAGCCGGCAATGAAGTTGGGGAAGATCGACACGCACCCGATGGCCATGCCCACGTTGGAACCGATCGCCATGCCCTGCAGGCCCGCGTTGTTCCAGCCGGTATTGATCTCGTTGGTCATCTTGTCGAAGGCGTCCTGCTTCCCTTCGTTCTCCGGGAAGAACTGTTCGGCCACCTGGCTGCTGCCGCCGTCGGCTGCCGGGGTCATCAGCGGCTGCGACCAGTCGATTCCCTGAGGTGCGGGATCGGCATACGCAGTGCCCGCCCCGACGGCCATCGCGGAGATGACGAATATGGACAATGCCAGAGTTTTCAAGAGTTTCATGGAAATTCCCACCATGTCGTAGGACGAACACGGTCCCCACCTGAGTGCACCGAACATCGTTGTGCGTGGACCATATTCGCTGGAAAACCGGAACGGCTACATGCATATGTGGGTGCGCGGTGATGCTCCCCGTGTGCGAACTAACCCATAGCCCTCCCGAAATCGTCTTCGGAGTCGGACGGAAAGCCCCGCTACGGGGTTCCGAGGAATTCGTAAACCGCTGGTGGCGCAGCGGGGTTCGCGTTGCTGATACCCGTGACCGCGCCGATCGCTGCGCCCACCGCGGCACCGGGGAGGCACCCGCCGAGGATGAGGAAGACGCACCCGACGACGAATCCGATGCCTGCGCCGATCGCGGTCGCGGTCCCGCCGCCGTTGTCCCAGCCGATCTGCAGTTGCTCGACCATGTTGTTGTACGCCGAATCCCTGTCGACCGGGGTGAGGGCGAGGGTTCCCGCGACAGGGGTCGTCGTGGGTGTCAGGTTCAGGAACCGGCCGGCGTCGGTGATGACCGGATCGATCGCGAACTGCACACCGGCGATCGAATAGCGCAGGGGGATCATGCCCACCGGGGTGCCCGAATCGTTGACGATGTCGACGGCGGCGGCCGTCCGCGACAGGGTGAAGTGCCCGGCGTCGAGTGCCGTGCCGACCGATCGGCCGTCGGCGCTCAGGCTGGTGTGCGAGATGACGGCCTGGTCGGCGGGAGTGGGGGCGGCATACGCGGTACCCATTCCGACACACAGGGTGGCGATCAGCAGCGCTGCCGGTGCTGTCACTCTATGCAGTTTCATGGTGTTTCCCATGCGTAGTAGCGGATGACAAACGACAAATCTGGTTCGACCTGGCGCTTCACAGTTGCCCCGACCGGCGAAAGCGTCCGTAACCTGCCTACTGCAGACATCTTCCCCCTTCGGATGCCCCAGTTTTCGGCCTTTCCGCAAAATACGTGCGTATCGGGGTGTCGGTGCAGGGATTACACCGTGAGCCGGTAGAACCGGAAGAACGCGAAATCCTCGATCGGCAGGACGTCCATGGTGCCGAAACCGGCCGCCTCGGCGTAGCCGCGCAATGTGCTCGGGCGCATGACCGTTCCGGTGCCCGCGCTGGGTGTGTGGTTCATGCCGTCGGGAAGACACACGGTGAGGCTGAATCCGTACATCAGACGCTCGATGTCGCTTCCCGGGGCGGAGAACTCGTCGTCCACCGCCTCGTCCATCACGATCATCGCGCCACCGGGAACCAGTGCCTTGCGGACCGCGGACAGCACGTCGACGGGCGCGGGCATGTCGTGGATGCACTCGAACGCGAACGCGGCGGTGTAGCTGCTCTCGGGGATCCCGGCCGCATCCGATTCGGTGATCGTGATCCGATCGGCGACGTCCGGCCGCTCGCGCACATTGGACCTCGCGAGTTCAACGGTCGCGGTGTCGATGTCGTAGCCGTGGAGCCGGGCATCCGGGTAGGCACGCGCGAGTGCGATCGTGGACCAGGCGCCGCCGCATCCGACGTCGGCGATGGTGGCACCGGGCGTCCGGAGCAATGCATCCACCTCGGGAACCGATGCCAGTGCACCGGGAAGAACCTGCTCGTACCACGGCCGATTCATGTCGGCCTGCGACTCACGGGCATCCGTGCCGTACTGCGCCCAGCCCACACCGCCGCCCGTGCGGTACGCCTCCAGCAACGCGGGCATCTGCGTGGTCGCGGCGACGAAGATCCGCGCCAGCGGTGCAAGATAGTTGAGACTCTGCTCGTCGGTGAGTACTTCGGCGGCGCCGGCCGGAAGCGTGAACGTCCGTGGCTCCGAATCGTCGACCGTGAGAAGTCCCGACACGGCCTGCTGTTCGAGCCATTCCCGCGCGTACCGCGGGTGGGTGGTGGTGCGTTCCGCCAGTTGGTCCGCGGTCGCCGGACCGTCCGAAGCGAGACTGCGGTACCAGCCGAGACGGTCGCCCAGATGGACGGCGAGGAGGTCGATCGCCCCGAGCGATGCGTCGAAAATGCGCTGGGACACGGCCCCGGCGTCGGCTTCGGGTATGGACATCGCTGACCTCCGGTGGGAGTGCGGGCGAAGCTTCGTCTCCCCATCGTGGGCTACCTGGTCGGCGGTGTCACGGATCGTTCGCCGGGCGAATGAGGGTCGGTCGCGGGAAGCCGGAAACCCCAGGGCAACTCGAGACGATGCTGGGCGAGCAGCGCGGGGTCGCCGAGCAGTTCCAGGATCGGACCGTCGGCCACCAGGTGTCCCTCGTCGAGGATCACGGCGCGCGTGCACAACTGGGCGGCGTACGGCAGGTCGTGCGTGACGAGCAGCTGCGTGGTGTCGATACCCAGGAGGACGTCGGCCAGTTCGCGTCGGGCGACGGGGTCGAGATTGCTCGACGGCTCGTCCAGCACGAGGACGTCCGGGGCGCACGCGAGGACCGTCGCCAGCGCGACGCGGCGGCGCTGCCCCACGGAGAGGTGCGCGGGATTGCGGTCCGAATGTGCCGTCATGTCCACGGCCGTCAGCGCGTCGTGCACCCGCTCGTCGAGCGCGGTCCCGGTGACCCCGAAGTTGACCGGACCGAACGCGACGTCCTGCGCGACGGTCGGCATGAACAACTGGTCGTCGGGGTCCTGGAAGACGATGCCGACGCGGCGCCGGACCTCCCGCACCGTGTCCCGGGACGCCCCCCGCGACAGCTCCAGCCCGCCCACGGTGACACTGCCCTCGGTGGCCGTCAGAATGCCGTTGAGGTGCAACATCAGTGTGGTCTTCCCGGCCCCGTTCGGACCGAGGACGGCCACCCGCTCGCCGGGTTCAACCGTGAGGTCGATCCGGTGCAGCGCGGCCCTGCCGTCCGGATACGCGAACGAGACGCCCTCGAGATGCACGGCCGCGGTCATCGGAGCACCCACACGGTGACACAGATCCCCACCGCGCACACGGCGGGCACGAGCCCCGCCCGCCACATCGCAGCGGTCGCCGGGGGCGCGCCGATCGTGGGAACGGAACCCGTGAATCCCCGCGACAGCATGGCCAGGTGGACGCGCTCGCCGCGCTCGTAGGACCGCACGAACAAGCCGCCGACGCCCCGGGCGGTGGCACCGATCTGCCGGAACGTCCGGGGGTCGTCGCCGCGGGAGAGCCGGGCGGTGCGCATCCGCTCGACCTCGGCGGTCAGCAGGTCGAGGTAGCGCAGCATCAGCACCACGATCGTGGTGAGCATCGCGGGTACGCGCAGCCGCGCCAGACCCAACGGCAGGTCCCGGGCCGGCGTCGTCGCGGCGAGTGTCAGCGAGACCAGGACGCCGAGCGTGCCCTTCACGAGAATGCCCCAGGCGGCGTAGAGGCCCGCGACCGACAGCGACAGTCCGAGGACGGTGACGCGTGCACCGCCCTCGGCGAACGGCAGGAGGAGCGCGAGCGTCACGAATGGCAACTCGATCAGCATCCGCGGTCCGATCCACGTGAGCGCAATGCCGGCGATCCGCCAGATCACGATCAGGATCGCGAGATACCCGGCGAACGCCCAGAACGCCTCGCGTGGCGTCGCGACCACCGCGAAAACGAAGACGACGGCGCAGACGATCCCGACCTCGGCCGGCAGCCGGTGCACGGGGGACGTGCCGTCGAGGTAGAGCGGATGGGCGTGGCCGGCTCCCACGGTCAGGGGCTCGTTCGGTTGCGCCGCACGCGGGCGAGCAGCCAGAACAGGCCACCCGCGACGACGAACGTGGCGGTCGCGCCGATCACGCCCGCGACCCCGGTGAGATGCGACCGGCCGCCCACCGTGTAGTCGGCGAGCGGCGAGTCCGACAACGGGTGGGCGGACGCGTTCTGGGCGATGCAGTCACCCTCGAGCGTCTCCCCGGTGTCGGTTTCCACGGTTTCGCACCCGCGAGTGGTCGCGGAATCCAGACCGTCAGGACTCGAGCTGGCGAGGTACGAGACCGCGCCGGCGACGAGCAACGCCACCAGCGCGAAGCCGATGAGGAATCGGCGCAGCGAGACCGGCGACGACGTGCTCATGCCCGCACCTCGACTCGGCGGGGCGTCGTCCGCAGCAGGTACACGAGGTCGGGGCGCGCCTTCGCCACGGCCGTCACCGTGACGGCGGTGATGAGGCCTTCGCCGATGCCGATCAGCACGTGCGCCCCGAGCATGTACACCGCCACCGCGCCCAGCGACGTCGAATCTCCGGACGTCGCATGACCGCCGATCGCGTATTCGAGGACGAAGCCCATCGACGCCGCCACCGTTCCGCACAGTGCCGCGGCGAAGGCGAGCGCACCGAGGATGCGGAAGCGCAGTCGCTGCTGTCGCACCACGAGTGGACGCAGGGCCACCGCGACGCCGTAGCCGACGGCCACCCCGATGATCGCCATGTTGGTGATGTTCGCTCCGAGCGCCGTCAGCCCACCGTCGGCGAACAGCAGGGCCTGCACGATCAGCACGATCGAGACGCAGAGCATGCCGGTGTAGGGGCCGACGAGGATGGCGGCGAGCGCGCCGCCGAGGAGGTGCCCGCTCACACCGGGAAGGATCGGGAAGTTGACCATCTGGACCGCGAAGATGAAGGCCGCCACGAGACCGGCCATCGGGGCGGTGCGTTCGTCGAGTTCGGAGCGCGCGCGCCACGCGGCGATCGACAGTCCCGCCACCGCGACGACGACGAACAGCAGGGAGGTCGGCGCATTGATCAGGCCGTCGCTCATGTGCATTGCCACGGGTTCCACGGCGTCTCCTCCGGCCGGCAGCTGATCCTTCGAAGTCTAGTTTCTCGTATGAACACTTGAACAGGTGTTCATGGGTGCCGGTGAGCGCGTGTGTGGTCTCCGCGGATCCCGGGTCAGTGCCAGGTGTGGTCGACGAGCGCCGTCCGGGGCCCGAACTTGGGTTTGACGGCCTGTCCGCTCACCTCCAGCAGGCGTACCGCGCGATAGCGGTGCGGCTGCAGCGGAGCCAGGTACTCCACCATCTCGGCGTCGTCGAGGGGCTTGCCGAGCAGCGACCACCCCACCACCGCGGCGAGGTGATAATCGCCGACCGACAGGGCGTCGGGATCGCCGAGCGCACGCTGCGACACCTCGGCCGCCGTCCAGATCCCGACGCCGGGGACGGACATCAGCCGGCGATTCGCTTCCTTGCGGGGGAGGTCGACGATCTTCTCGAGCCGGTCGGCGACCTGCGCGCAGCGGACGATCGTCCGGGACCGGCTGGGGTCGACGTTGGCCCGGTGGAATTCCCACGACGGAACCCGCCGCCACACGTCCGCGGTCGGCGGTAGTCGCATCCCGTCGGGGGCGGGCCCGGGCGCGGGCCCACCGAACTTCCACACGAGACGCCGCCACGACGCGAACGCGGCGAGGCCGTGCACCCGCTGCTCGAGGATGGCGGGAACGAGGGCCTCCATCACCCGGTCGGTGCGGCCGAGGCGCAGGTGCGGGAATCGGCGGTGGGCCTCGACGAGGATCGGATGGTCGGGGGCGAAGTCCGCGCAGTCGTCGTGGTCGCCGACGAGGCGGCCCAGTCCGGCGGACAACTCGTGGGCGCCCGCACCCCACGCCTGACAGCGCACCGAGTGGCGGTCGACCTGGGTGAGGCGATAGGTGACCGGCCCCGACTTCTGCACCGACGTCCGCCAGATCGAGCCGTCGGCCGTCCGGCGGTGGCAGGGGTCGCCCTTGCCGCGTTGCAGCGGCTGCAACGACATGGCGACGTCCAGGGGACGCCGCGCGGTCACGGTGGTCTCGACCACCTCCAGCGAAACCGTCATCGAATGCAGCGTATCCACTCCGAAGGCGACCGCTACCGGCGGATGTCGGAGCGCGCACGTAAAGTCCCAGCCATGATCATCGTGAGTACCGACGGATCCTGTCTCCGCAACCCCGGTGGGGCGATCGGCTGGGCATGGGTCAATCACGAGGGTCCCAGCCAATCGGGTGGCGAACCCTCCGGGACCAATCAGATCGCCGAGCTGCGGGCCTTGCTCGAAGCGATCATCGCGCATCCCGGGGAAGATCCGCTGCTGATCGAGTCCGATTCCCAGTACGCCATCAAGTGCGCGTCGGAGTGGCTGCCCGGTTGGAAGCGCAAAGGCTGGAAGACGGCGGGTGGCGCCCCCGTCAAGAACCTCGCACTGGTGCAGTCCATCGACCGGGCCATCAGCGAACGGCCCGGGCCCGTGCGTTTCCGCTGGGTTCGCGGCCACGTCGGCAATCACTACAACGAGATGGCCGACGTTCTCGCGGGCGAGGCGGCCCGCGCCGTCGCGTCCGGTGCGCTCGCGCCGGCGCCGGTCTCTGCCCCTGCCCCCGCCCCCGCGCCTGCACCGGCAGTCGTCGCGCCGTCCACCCCCGAGGCCGAGGACGCGTTCACGCTGTTCTGAGTCGGCCCCGTTCTGATCTGCCGGGGTCTGCGTCCGGCACTGCGTCGAGGAGAAGACTGTTGTCCGAGGATCTGCGAGTGCAGGAGTTCTGGCGTGCGCTGGGGCTGCCCGGCATCATCGACGTTCACACCCACTTCATGCCCGCGAACGTGATGGAGAAGGTGTGGGGTTACTTCGACGCAGTCGGTCCCCTCACCGGACGTGAGTGGCCCATCCACTACCGGCACGAAGAGGACGTCCGCGTCGAACACCTCCGTGGGTTCGGTGTCAGGCGGTTCACGTCGATGATCTACCCGCACAAGCCGGAGATGGCCGCGTGGCTGAACCAGTGGTCGGTCGAGTTCGCCCAACAGACCCCCGACTGTCTGCGGACCTCTACGTTCTACCCGGAGGAGTCCGCGGCCACGTATGTCGCCGAGGCGGTCGAGTCGGGGACGCGCGTCTTCAAGTCCCACATCCAGGTGGGCGATTACTCGCCGAACGATCCGCTCCTCGACCCCGTGTGGGGTGTGCTGCAGGAGTCGGGTGTCCCGGTGGTCATCCATTGCGGGTCGGGGCCGGCGCCCGGCACCTACACGGGCCCCGGCCCGATCGCCGAGTTGCTGTCGCGGTACCCGAGGCTGCACCTGATCATCGCCCACATGGGTCTGCCGGAGTACCGGGAATTCCTGGACTTGGCCGACCAGTACGGCAACGTGTATCTCGACACCACGATGACGTTCACGGACTACACCGAAGCGGCCACACCGTTTCCGCGCGACCAGGTGCACCGGCTGGCGGATCTGCAGGAACGCATCGTGTTCGGCAGCGACTTCCCCAACATCCCGTATCCCTACCTCGACGCACTCGAGGGACTCACCCGATTCGACCTGGGCGAGCCGTGGCTGCGAGCGGTGTGCCACGACAACGCGGCGCGGCTCTTCGCGATCGTCTGACGACGGGGTGCGGTGCCGCGTCGATCCGGTTCCGTGTCACCGTCATTCACACTCCGACCAGTCAGCACTGCTCTCGCCCGGGCGCAGGGTGCCGAACGTCCACTCGAATCCCTCGAGGTCGAGGACCCGGCACCGGTAGTTGCCCCATGGGGTGTTCGCGGGTTCCCAGACCGAGGTGGCGCCGGCCTCGATCGCCGTCGCGTAGAGCTCGTCGACTTCGCTGTCGCCGCCGACGCTGAGATACGTACCGTGCCCGACGGTCTCGCCGCGGAGCGCAGGCCGGTCGTAGTTGCCGTCGTCGCTGAAGACCATGATGGCGGCGTCGCCTCGTCGCAATTCGGAATGCATGATCCCGCCGTTGTCGTCCGGGAATTCGAGGGTGGTCTCGAAACCGAACGCGCGCTCCAGCCAGCGCAGAGCGGCCGGGGCGTCACGGTAGGCGAAGTACGAGTGCAGGACGGCCGGGCGGTTCTCGGTAGTGGTCATGGGGCGACGATACGAACGATCGAGGTCAGCCACGGTCCGCAATATCCGTAGCCCCGGAATGTCGACGCGGGCGCGGACCCCGCTGACCGAGCTGCCCTGCGCTAGAAAGGATTCCACCAGTTGATGAACGCGATATAGAGATTGGTCGGGAAGAAGAACTCCCAGTCCAATCCCATGTACGGCAGGTCGGGCAATATGCCGATCATGATCCCGTCCCGTTGTTCGTCAGGGCGGCCAACAGGTGCAGCAGGTTGGCAATCAGCGGCGGGAAGATGTCGATGTCCACCCAGTTCATGAGACTCTCCTCGGGTCGTCCCGACCTGCCTGGCGTATCGCCTGCGGCGTGACCTGCGTTACCACGTCCAAGCTGCGGGAGCGGAGCGCAGTGAGGACTACCGCAGGCAGGAGAGTGCCCTCGGCAGGATTCGAACCTGCGACCTACCCTTTAGGAGAGGGTTGCTCTATCCCCTGAGCTACGAAGGCGCGGTGCACGCGCGGGGCGCACACCGAGGTGAGTGTAGCGGGAATGGTGGTGCGCTCGCGATGGGGAGGGCATGGTTGTCGCAGATGTTCTGGAAGTGACGACGGAACGGGAGACGCACATGTCCGAGATCGACTTGACCGACCTCGCTGCGCGGCACGACGGTTCGCTGAACTTGCACGGTTATCTGGCGAGGCCGTCCGGTGAGGGTCCGTGGCCGGGTGTGGTGATGGTGCACGAGGCGTTCGGCTTGGACGACGTGATGCGCCGGCAGGCGGACAGGCTGGCGGCGGCGGGGTTTCTGACGGTTGCGCCGGATCTGTTCAGTGCGGGTGGTGCGCGACGCTGTCTGGTGTCGACGATGCGGGCGATGCTCTCGGGGAAGGGCCGGGCGTACGGCGACATCGAGGCTGCCCGTCAGTGGTTGTCCGGCTCGTCGGACTGCACGGGGAAGATCGGTGTCATCGGATTCTGCATGGGCGGCGGGTTCGCCCTGATGACCCTGCGCACGGGGTTCGATGCGGCGGCCCCGAACTACGGGGTCCTGCCGCGCGACCTCGAGGGGGCGGTGGCGGGTGCGTGCCCGGTGGTCGCCAGTTACGGCGGCAAGGACTTCGCGCTGCGGAATGCGGCGGCCAAGTTGGAGGCGGCGCTGACGAAGGCCGGCGTGGCTCACGATGTGAAGGAGTACCCCACTGCCGGTCATACGTTCTTGAACGACGAACTGGCCGGACCTAAGGTGCTGCGTCCCCTGGCGAAGGTCACAGGGATGGTGCCCGACCCGGAAGCCGCCGCCGACGCATGGAAGAGGATCGACGGCTTCTTCGGGGAGCACCTGAGTTGATCAGTGGATGTACTGGCGGGCGCTCGACGTGGCGTGCCGGTAGTCGAGTCCGCATGCCCGGACGACCTGCCCGAGACTGAGGTAGCCCTCGACGCTGGTGGCCTTCGCGAATTTGCCGTCGGCCCGCACCGTGACCGTGACGCTGGACGCGACCGAATCGACCCGTGCGAGTTCGTACTCGTCGACGCCGTCGGCGGCCTGAGCCACGCAGGTGACAGCGCCCTGGGCGTACGCGATCTCGATCAGGTCCTCGATCATGTGCAGGCTCCTCGCCTCGAAGTAACGAACTGAGGTTAGCCTTAGCTACTCGGCCTCTGTCAAGTCCCTCGATGCGGAATGCCGTCCTCGACCGTGGTTCGCGAACGGTCCCGGCGTAACGTGACCCACGCTTTCGGACGGTGACAGCAAGGACTGAGAAGGGTTGCAGGTGTTCCATGGCTGACCGCACTTCCTCGACGGGCTCGATCGGATCGGAACCGGGTGATGGCTCAGGGACGGGACCGGCCGGTGAGCCGCATCTCTCCAGGCAGCTCGCCAACCGGCACATCCAGCTGATCGCGATCGGCGGAGCAATCGGCACGGGTCTCTTCATGGGATCCGGGAAGACGATTTCGCTGGCCGGACCGTCGGTGATCTTCGTCTACATGATCATCGGCTTCATGCTGTTCTTCGTGATGCGGGCGATGGGCGAGCTGCTGCTCTCCAACCTGCATTACAAGTCGTTCTCCGACTTCACTGCCGACCTGCTCGGCCCCTGGGCCGGGTTCTTCACCGGCTGGACGTACTGGTTCTGCTGGATCGTCACCGGCATCGCCGACATCGTCGCGATCTCCGGTTACGTGCAGTACTGGTGGCCCGACCTCCAGTTGTGGATCCCGGCGCTGGTCGCCATCGCGGCGCTGCTGCTGCTGAACCTGCCGACCGTGCGGGCGTTCGGTGAGACCGAGTTCTGGTTCGCGCTGATCAAGATCATCGCCATCGTCAGCCTCATCGTCGTCGGACTCGTGATGGTGTTCACGCACTTCACGTCGCCCAACGGTTCGGAGGCCGGCTTCGACAACCTGTGGAACGACGGCGGCATGTTCCCGACCGGGGCGATGGGCTTCGTGGCCGGATTCCAGATCGCGGTCTTCGCGTTCGTCGGTATCGAGCTGGTCGGCACCACGGCGGCCGAGGCGAAGGACCCGGAGAAGAACCTGCCGAAAGCCATCAACTCGATCCCGATCCGCATCCTGCTGTTCTACGTGGTCTCGCTGATCGTGATCATCTCGGTCACGCCATGGCGTGAGGTCGTCCCCGGCGAGAGCCCGTTCACGGCGATGTTCACCCTCGCCGGTCTGGGGATCGCAGCCGGAGTCATCCAGTTCGTGGTGCTGACGTCCGCGGCGTCCTCGGCGAACTCGGGAATCTACTCGACGTCCCGGATGGTCTACGGCCTCGCGCAGGAGGGTGACGCGCCGGGCCGGCTCGGCAGGCTCTCCTCCCGCAAGGTCCCGGCCAATGCGCTGATGTTCTCGTGCGCCTTCCTGCTGTCGGCGATCGCGCTGCTGTTCTCCGGCGACTCCGTCATCGAGGCGTTCACGACTGTGACGACAATCTCATCGGTGCTGTTCATGTTCGTGTGGACGATGATCCTGGCCAGCTACATCGTGTACCGGAAGCGTCGCCCCGATCTGCACGAGGCGTCGAAGTTCAAGATGCCCGGCGGTGTGGTGATGTGCTGGGTCGTCCTGGCGTTCTTCGTGTTCCTCATCTGGGCGTTGACCCAGGAGGCGGACACCCTGGAGGCGCTCCTCGTCACCCCGGTATGGTTCGTCGTGCTCGGGATCGCGTGGGCGGTGATCCGCCGGCGTGCCCCGCACCGCGCCCGCTACGCCGCATTCAAGGCAGAACTCGAGGACCGCCGAACATAAACGTTCGGTAACGGTGGCGCGGACCTATATCGTTTTGTTACATTCGTCGCCAGACAGAGGAGCCCACCCCGGACGGGGAGAGCTGCAATCCGACGACTGACGAGGTATTCACTGTGGGTTCCCACCACCGGGCAAACGGGTCTTCCGTTCGCTTCGAGATCGATCCGGACACGGCGCGCGGACGCCATCGCAACCAGCAGACCGGAGCGGGTGTGGGCATCAAGGCCGCGACTGTTGCGGCCGCCACCGGAGCCATCGTGGTCGGCGCAGCCCAGCTGGGCGCCGGAAACGCTGCTGCCGCCCCCGTCGACTCCCACGAGACGAGCGGCGCGCAGACGCTGCCGGGTGTGCCGTTCGAGATCCCGGCCGGTGTCCTTCCCGCCGGCTTCGAACTGCCCGCAGACCTCGGTGCCGCCGCCCAGAACCTCGGCGGCCCGGACCTCGGCGCTCAGGCGCAGCAGTGGCTGTCCAACGTCAACCCGGTCAAGCCGCACGCGGTTCAGCCGGTGTCGGGCAAGCTGACCTCCAACTTCGGTTCCCGCTGGGGAGCGCACCACGGCGGCATCGACATCGCGGCGCCCATCGGCACCTCGGTGCTCGCGGCGGCCGACGGTCAGGTCATCGACGCCGGCGCGGCGTCCGGTTTCGGACTGTGGGTGCGTCTGCTGCACGACGACGGCACCGTCACCGTCTACGGACACGTCAACGACTACACCGTGAGTGTGGGGCAGCGCGTCACCGCCGGGCAGGAGATCGCCCACGTCGGTAACCGCGGCCAATCCACCGGACCGCACCTGCACTTCGAGGTACACGACGCGAGCGGTAACAAGGTCGATCCGGGGCGCTGGCTGCAGGACCGCGGCGTGGCCGTCACCTGGGGCGACGCAGGCGCCAACGCGTAAGGGCCTATTCCGGCTCGAGGTCGTCGTCGTTGCGGAACACGAGTGGTCCGCTGTCGAGGGCGATCGCCCAGCGGCGTGAGACGGCCCAGTCGCGGCCGTACGAATCGTTGCTGATGTCCTGGACGCCGGCGAAATCGTCGACGATGACGCCGGCCTCCAGGGGCCACTTCTTCTCGGCCAGTTCGTGATCGGCCGAATGCCGCGTTTTCACGCGCGTGCCCACGGAGAACTCTGGTTTCTTCTTGGAGTCGGTATCAGGCGTCATCTCAAGTCCTTCCGCTCACCAGCGTCTGGTTCGAGGTTAGCCCGCCATCCCGCATTCGCGCGGGATGAACGGATATGCTCCCCCGTGAGCGCAGTTCGACGCGCAGTTGGGGAGTGGTATGGGTCGCGAAGTGACGTCTCGGACATTCACCCGAGAAGACCGGCGCCTGTTCCGGCAGAAGGTGCTCATGTGCGTCGACGCGCTCGAGAGGATGCTGCGGGAGGGAGCGTTCGTCGACGAGGTCGACCCGCCGAGACCCATGCTGGGCATGGAGATCGAGTTCAATCTCGTCCATGCCGACATGACGCCCGCGATGTCCAATCTCGCAGTCCTCGAGTCGATCGACGACGACGCCGTGTTCCAGACCGAACTCGGTCAGTTCAACGTCGAGATGAACGTTCGGCCGGGTCCCCTGATCGGTGAGGGGACGTTCGAGCTCGAACGCACCCTGCGGGCATCGCTGCACGTCGCCGACGCGCGGATCCACGGACACGACGCCCAGCTGGTGATGGTGGGCATGCTCCCGACGTTGCAACTCGAGCACCTCGGCCGCGAGTGGATCACCGCGAATCCCCGCTACGAGCAGCTCAACGATCAGATCTTCGCCGCGCGCGGGGAGGACATCGAACTCGACCTCGAGGGTGTGCCGCTCGAGGGCCGGCTCGCCGAACAGCTGAAGGTGGACGCCAATTCGGTGCTCCCGGAAGCCGCATGCACGTCGCTGCAGTTGCACCTGCGCGTCGCGCCGGACGAATTCGCCGCGCACTGGAACGCCGCGCAGTGCCTGGCCGGTGCCCAGGTGGCCCTCGCCGCGAATGCACCGTTCATGGCAGGCAAGGCGCTGTGGCACGAGTCGCGCATCCCGATCTTCGAGCAGGCCACCGACACGCGGCCGCTGGAGCTGAAGAACCAGGGTGTGCGGCCGCGTGTGTGGTTCGGCGAACGATGGATCACGTCGGTCTTCGACCTGTTCGAGGAGAACTCCCGATACTTCCCGGCGCTGCTGCCGGAGGTCTCCGACGTCGACCCGTCGGCCGAACTCGACGCGGGCCGGGTACCGGACCTCAGCGAACTGCAGATGCACAACGGCACCATCTACCGATGGAACCGCCCGGTGTACGACAGCGACGACGGCAAGCCGCACCTGCGGATCGAGAACCGGGTGCTGCCCGCGGGCCCGACGGTGCTCGACACGATGGCGAACGCCGCGTTCTACTACGGCGCGCTGCGCGGGCTCGTCGAATCGGATCGGCCCGTCTGGTCGCAGATGTCGTTCAACGCGGCCGAGGAGAACCTGCACGCGGGCGCCAAGTACGGTATGGACGCCGAGTTGTACTGGCCCGGTGTGGGGTTCGCGGGCGCCGACGAGCTCGTCCTGCGGCGGCTGCTGCCGATCGCCGACGAGGGGCTCGCCGCGTTCGGGCTGTCCGCGAAGGCCCGCGACCGCTACCTCAGCGTCATCGAGGGCCGATGCGTCACCCGGCAGACGGGGGCGTCGTGGCAGCGTGCGCAGGTGGTCCGGCACGAGAACGCCGGTCTGAGCCGCCCGGAAGCCCTGGCCGCCATGTTGCGTCAGTACGTGGAGAACATGCGTGAGGGCAGCCCCGTCCACACCTGGCCGGTGTGAACGAAGCCGCCGTGGCTCTCACACGGTGGCCGACCAGCTGTCGGGGCCGAACACCTCGTAGTGGATGTTCTCGGCGGGCACGTCCTTCGCGAGGAGCGCCTCCCGCATTCCGAGCATGAACGGCAACGGACCGCACAGGTAGGCGCGAGTGCCGGGCGCGATCGCGACCTCGCCGAGGTCCGCGCGTCCCTCCCGCAGGCTGCCCTCGGGCCGGCGGGCGCCCAGGTCTTCGTACCAGCGGTGCATCACCGCGAACGGCAGACGTTCCACCAGTTCGGTCAGCTCCGCGCGGTGCGCGTGACTGCTGGCGGACCGGTCGGCGTGGAGCACCGAGATCGGTCGGCTGTCCTCGGTGTCGGCGAGGTGGCTGAGCATCCCGATCATCGGCGTGCACCCGATGCCCGCGGACACGAGCAGCAGCGGCGCGTCGTCGTCCTGCAGGACGAGATCGCCGAACGGCGTCGACACCGTCACGATGTCGTCTTCGAAGACGTTCTGGTACAGGAATTTCGACACCTCGCCCGCTCGCTTCACCGAGATCCTCCAGTCACCGCGCGACGGGGCCGACGACAGGCTGTACTGACGGATCTGGCGCGCGCCGTCCGGCAGGTGCACCGCCACGGACAGGTACTGCCCCGGAGCGAACGACGGAAGCGGCGAGTCGTCGAGGGAAGTGAGCACGAACGAGACCGTGTCGGCGGACTCGTGGCGGCGCTCGCGGACCCGCACGTCCCGCCACACGTCGCCGACCGCCACTCCCGCCGAGGCGTACAGCCCGGCTTCCATCGCGATCAGGGTCTCCGCCATCAGCCAGTACACCTCGTCCCAGGCCGCAGCGACCTCGGGAGTGACGGCGTCGCCGAGGACCTCGACGATGGCCGCGAACAGGTGTGTGTGCACGATCGCGTACTGCGCGGGCTCGATCCCCAGTGAGGCGTGCTTGTTCGCGATCCTCGACAGGATGAGGTCGACGCGCGCCTGATCGGGCTCGAGTTGGAGGGCCGCGAACGCGGCGATGGCCCCGGCCAGCGCTTTCTGCTGTTCGCCCTGCTTCTGATTTCCGCGGTTGAACAGGTCACGTTCGAGTTCGGGGTGCGCGTCGAACATCTTGCGGTAGAACAGCGTCGTGATGTCCGAGATCGCGGCGCCGACCACGGGCAGGGTGGCGCGGATGACGTCCGTCGAGGTGGGCGAGAGCATGTCATTCTCCGATCGTTCGAGAAATCTGGGAAGTTGTGGCGGCGGCTACGCGTGGGAGGGTGAGCAGCACGGTTCCGGTGGGGGACCGGGTGAGGTCTTCGATGGTGAGGGCGTCCAGCGACTCGAAGAACGCGTTCTGCGCGCGTCGCAGCGCCGACCGCAGCAGGCAGCCCGATCGCAGCGGGCACGGTTGGGCGCCGTCGCAGTCGACGACCTCCGCATCGCCTTCGAGTCGGCGGGCGAGCCAGCCGACGGACGCGGTGCGCCCGAGTTCGGTGATGGCCAGACCGCCCGCGCGTCCCCGGCGTGCGTCCACGATGCCGAGTTCACCCAGCCGGGTAATGACCTTGGCGGCGTGGGTGTACGACACCGACAGTTCCTCGGCGATCGCCCGGCTTCCCGGTCGTTCGCCCTCCCCGGCGACGGCCAGTCGCATGACCACCCGCAGTCCGAGGTCGGTGAACTGTGTGAGTTGCATGACCCGAACGTACTTTAATTCGCATTCCGAATACCAAATTTGTGACCGACGTCGCTCAGGCGGATCTGGTCGGAAAGTGCAGTGGCCCAGCAGGATTCGAATAGGGCACAGGACCCCACCTTCTCATCATCGTCGAAGTCGGGGCCCACGGCTACGGGCGGAGAGCCCGAGTTGGTGGGGACTTAAGTCCCTCGTCGAAAGGCGAAGGGCGGCAGACGCGAAACGGAGGCCGGGGATAGTGTGAAGTCATGAGCACACGGGACCGCAACAGCGTCGTCGTCGGTGTCGACGGATCGGACACCTCGAAGTCCGCTGTTCGGGTGGCCGCCGAACTGGCCACCGAACGTGGACTGAACCTGAAGATCATCCACGCACTCGACTTCGCCCCGTACGGGTTCGGCGGTCCCTACATGGATTCGGGCGGCGTGTACGAGTGGGTGGAGGCCAGCGGCAAGGCGATTCTCGCCGAAGCGCAGGAGCAGGCGTTCGCGGTCAATCCCATCATCGACGTCCACACCGAACTGTCGATCGGCAGCAGCGCCCAGTGGCTCGTCGACCTGTCCGAGAACGCCCGGATCGTGGTCGTCGGCGCGTCCGGGTCCGGAGCGGCCGCCACCGCACTGCTCGGGAACACGGCGATCAACGTCACCAGCCACGCGCACTGCCCGGTCGTCGTGGTCCGCGGCGACGCCCATGCAGGCGGACCCGTCGTGGTCGGCGTCGACGGCAGCCCCACCAGTGAGCGGGCGATCTCGGTGGCCTTCCAGGAGGCGTCGCTGCGGAATGCGCCGTTGGTGGCCGTCCACGTCTGGAGTGACCTCGGACCGAAAGCGTTCGAGGACCCGCGGGCCGCGGCCCTGGTGCCGCAGGGACTCGAGGAGGACGAACACGCCGTTCTCGCCGAGAGCCTCGCCGGCTGGCAGGAGAAGTACCCCGACGTGCGGGTCACCCGGGAGGTGTACATCGACAATCCGCGGGCGCGACTGCTCGAGTGGTCGAAGAAGGCGCAACTGCTGGTGGTCGGCAGCCGTGGGCGCGGAGGATTCAAGGGGATGCTGCTCGGATCGACCAGTAACAGCCTGGTCGGTGGTGCGCATTGCCCGGTAGTCGTCGTGAGGCCTGCACGTCCCTGACGCGATTGTTCGCAGTAGTGTCTGGGTTGACGCAGGAACAGGTTGCAGATAACGCCAGGATTGGGGAACGACGTGCGCATAGGTATGGGATTGAACTACAGCGGCGGTTTCGCCGAGACGGTCGACGAGGTCGCCGACCTGGAGAAAGCCGGGCTCGACATCGCGTTCGTGCCCGAGGCCTACTCGTTCGACGCGGTGAGCCAGATCGGCTACCTCGCCGCCAAGACCACGACACTCGAACTTGCGTCGGGCATCTTCCAGATCTACACCCGCACGCCCAGCCTGACCGCCATGACGGCGGCCGGCCTCGACTTCGTGTCGGACGGACGCTTCGTGATGGGCCTCGGCGCCTCCGGCCCGCAGGTGATCGAGGGCTTTCACGGCGTCAAGTACGACGCCCCGCTCGGGCGCACCCGCGAGGTCGTCGAGATCTGCCGCAAGGTGTGGCGCCGCGAGAAGGTCGAGTTCCAGGGCAAGTACTACCAGATTCCGCTGCCCGCCGAGAAGGGCACCGGGCTGGGCAAGCCGCTGAAGATCATCAACCACCCTGTGCGTGATCGCATCCCGATCGTCATCGCCTCGCTCGGACCGAAGAACGTGGAGCTGACCGCCGAGATCGCCGAAGGCTGGGAACCCATCTTCTACCACCCGGAGAAGGCGGCGAGCGTGTGGGGCGAGCCGCTGGCCAAGGGCAAGGCGAAGCGCGACCCGAGCCTCGGTGAGCTGCAGGTCTTCGCGTCGCCCGCCCTCGCCATCGGCGACGACGTCGAGCACATGCTCGACTGGGTCCGCCCGGGCCTGGCGCTGTACATCGGCGGCATGGGCGCGAAGGGCAAGAATTTCTACAACGACCTCGCGGTCCGGTACGGCTACGAGAAGGAAGCCGAGACCATCCAGGACCTCTACCTGTCGGGCAAGAAGGACGAGGCCGCCGCCGCGGTGCCGGACGATCTGGTGCGGGCCGTGTCGCTGATCGGTCCGGAGAGCTACGTCGCGGAGCGGGTGGCCGCCTTCGCCGAGTCCGGGGTCACCACGCTCACCGTCACCCCGCTCGCCGCGGATCGTGCGGGACGAGTCGCGCTGGTCGAGAAGCTCCGCAAGATCTGCGGGTAGCCCCGCAAACCCCAGCAGTGCCCAGCCGGAAGAATCAGGAAAGGTGACCATGACCGGAATCAAGCCGATCGTCGTGGGTGTGGACGGATCCGAGGCGGCCTCGGCCGCAGTGGCGTGGGCCGCTCGCGCCGCCGCCGCCCTGTCGCTCCCGCTGCACATCGTGACAGTGGTGCACATTCCTGCCTTCTATTACACCGAGCCGTACCTGGCCGAGAGTTTCAAGGAAGAACTCGAGGACACGGCGAAGGCCCGGCTGGGCAGTGCGCGGGTGCATGCCAAGCAGACGGTGGACGAGCCGCTCGACATCACCACCGAACAGCACGAGGGCAAGGTGAGTCAGACACTTATCGAGCTCTCCGCGAACGCGCACATGGTGGTGCTCGGTTCGCGCGGGCACGGTGAGTTCACCGGTCTGCTGGTCGGTTCCACCACCTCCGCAGTCGCCGCGCACGGCCATTGCCCGCTGGTGGTCGTGCGGGGGCGCACCATGGACGGGCAGCCGCCCACGGAGGGGCCGATCGTGGTCGGCGTCGACGGCTCGGAAAGCAGCAAGGCGGCGGTGGAAGTGGCGTTCGAGCAGGCCGCCGCCCGCGGAGCGAGCCTGGTCGCGGTCAATGTGTGGAGCGATGTCAGTGTGCAGCCGTCGCTCGGCGCCAGCCCGGAGGACCCGCTGTGGAGCAGCATCCAGACGGGTGAAGAGGTGGTGCTGTCGGAGCGCCTCGCCGGATACCAGGAGCGGTATCCCGACGTGACGGTCGAACGCATCGTGGCGCGGGACCGTCCGGTGCGGGTGCTCAGCGAGTTCGCCGAGAAGGCGCAGCTGATCGTGGTCGGCAGCCGCGGCCGGGGTGGCTTCAAGGGAATGCTGCTGGGCTCCACCAGCAATGCGTTGCTCCACACCGCGGATTGCCCGGTGATGATCGTCCGGCCGGAAAGCTAGCGCCCCCGATCACGACGACTGTGCGGTAGCCTTCGCTCGACTTCGCAGAGGAGGTTCGAGTGAAGGCAACCCTCATACTCCGGGGACTGGTCGCCGGCGCAGTGGTTTTCGGCGCAGTGGCCTCGGTCCAGCCGGCGACGGCGAGTGCCGACACGGGCACGCTGCTGCGCCTGCCAGCGAGCGATTCGAACGTCGGTGTCAGCACACTCGAACTGGTGGATCACGATCGCGACGATCCGTGGACGCCGGGCCGTGCGCGATCCATCCCGGTGACGGTCACCTATCCTGCCGGATTCGCCGCGGGCGGAACCCGCTCGCTTCCCGTGATCCTCTTCTCGCCGGGCTTCTATGTGCCGCGGACGCTGTACACGATCGCCGCCGAGGATCTCGCGAGCCGCGGCTACGTGGTGATCGGCATGGACCACACGGGTGAGGCCCTCGCGACGGTGTTCCCGGACGGCCGCGTCGTCACGTCGCAGATCACCGACCCGTACTCCGCGGAAACCCAGAAGAAGGCGCTCGACACCCGGGTGGAGGACGCGAGTTTCGTCGTCGACACCGTCGAATCCCTCTCCCGCGGTGACGACCCCGACGGGATCGGCCGGCTGCTGCCGGACGGCCTCTCCGAGGCCGTCGATCCCGAACGGATCGGGATGTTCGGTCACTCGATCGGCGGAGCCACGACCACCCAGGTCCTCCTCGACGATCCGCGGGTGGACGCCGGGGTCAATGTCGACGGAGCGCTCCTGTACGCGAACACGGCGAGCCCGATCGTTTCCCAGGATCCCGGCACCCCACTGCTCAGTGTGCTCAACTCGCGTCACGCCGAGAGCCCCGAAGGCCGGGACAGGTTCTGGGGACTGTATTTTGCGACCCCCCGGTCCTGGAGCAAGGTCTACGCACTCCGGGACACCGGGCACTTCAGCTTCACCGACGCCGAGCACTACGTCCCGCAGGCGATCCCCGATCCTCCCGGAATGGACGTGCCCGCCGGCTTCAGCCTCGGCACGGCTCCCCGCCAGGAGGTGGTCGACACGACCAACCACCTCGTGGCGGGAATGTTCGACCGCTTCCTGAAGGAGGCTCCGGCACCCGAACTCGACGACGCCGCGTCGCGGTACCCACTGGTCTTCGAGGTGCGTTAGCAGGACGCGGCGCGTTCGCCGCGGCGGAAGTTGCGCATGCCTTAGTAGCCGATTCGCAGAATCAGTTGGGGATGACCCGGCACGTCGAGTCGGCGTGCCAGCCGATGCGCCGAGTCGTCGACGCGAAGCGGGTGGGAGAGAATGGAGGCGCCCAGCCGGGCGTCGACGGCGGTCAGCCACGCTCGTTCGACCGCGATTCCGGTGCGGACCAGGTCGATCGACTCCTGCGTGTCCGATACGAACACGAGGACGGTCTCGCTCTCGATGGCCGCGGCGAGCCGTGCCGAGTCGCGGACGCCGCGGGTGACGACGGGGCGGATCGCGTCGACCGACTCGTGACCGCCCTGCGGCAGCCAGTGCGACGTCCACGGGAAGAGGTCGCGCTGGTGGCTGGGATCCTGCCGAACCCGGTCGGCGGAATAGAGAAGGACGTCGGCGAGCGCGGGCGCCTCGTCCGCGGCGAGCAGCCGAGCGCGGACGCCCTCTATCTCCGCCGCGGCGACGATGTCGGCGATGGTTTCTGCGGGAACCGGTATGTCGGCGAACGCTTCTCGATGACTCCGGCGGCGGGCCATCGCGGAGAACAGCCTCAGCTCGGTGCTGGACGGGGAAGCTGTGCCCACGGCCCGAACGGTGGCGACGAGGTCGCGTCTGCGCGGATCGGGCAGCAGGTCGGTCTCGATCTTCTTGCCGAGCGCCCGCAGCGCGAGCTCCACGTTCGCGACACCCGCACCGCACGAGATCACGCGGTCGGCGCGTGGTGTGTCCGTGAAACCGCGACGCTCCGTGACCTCCGCGCACCCGCCGTCGAGCCGAAGATCCCACGGCTGGGTGTCGTGGACCGACGGGGCCGAGACGATGGCGCGGGAGACCACCTCGATGTCACTGAGCGACCAGCTGTTCATCGCGACCTCCACTTGTCGTGTCCGGGTGTTCCCCCGCAGGCTCAGCCTCCCGCGCACCGCGCCGCCTGCGCTGGGGTCGAAGGTCCCGAATGCGCGAGAGGGAGGTCCCGGAGGGGTGGGCACCGGTCGCCGGCGCGGTACGGTTCGAGGAGAAGACGGTGGAGGTGCAGACATGACCACGCGGGTGTTCCTGGTCGACGACCACGAGATCGTGCGACGAGGCCTGGTCGATCTACTCGGCAGCGTGCCCGACCTCGCGGTCGTCGGGGAGGCTGCGTCCGTCGGCGAGGCGATGGCACGGATCCCGGGCAGCGGCGCCGACGTCGCCGTGCTCGACGTCCGGTTGCCCGACGGCAACGGCGTCGAACTGTGCCGGGACCTCCGCACGTCCCTGCCCGAACTGCGGTGCCTGATGCTCACGTCGTACTCCGACGACGAGGCGCTGTTCGACGCCATCATGGCAGGCGCGTCCGGATTCGTCCTCAAACAGATCCTCGGCACCGACCTGGTCGCCGCCGTGCGGACGGTGGGGGAGGGCGGTTCGCTGCTCGACAGCAGGGCGACGTCGGCGCTGATGAACCGGATCAGGTCCGCGCGCCGGGAAGACCCCCTGGCGGAACTGTCCGAGCAGGAACGCGCCGTGTTCGAATTGATCGGCGAGGGGCTCACCAACCGGGAGATCGCCGAGCGGCTCTTCCTCGCCGAGAAGACGATCAAGAACTATGTGTCACGGCTGTTGTCGAAACTCGGGATGCAACGACGCACGCAGGCCGCCGTGCTGGCCACCGAACTACGCAACCAGCGCTGACTTCTTACTCACGTCAACGGAACCCGCCACGTGACGACGGTTCCGCCGCCCTCGGCGTCGACGGTGCAGGTGCCGCCGCAGTGCTCGGCACGCCGATCGAGGTTGTCCAGTCCGCTGCGCCGGACGCCGTCGGCGATCCCGATGCCGTCGTCCGCGACCGTGACGGTGAGGTCGTCCCCGGCGGCCACCGAGATGTCGATGGTGGTGGCCCGCGCGTGCCGCAGCGCATTGCTCAGGGCTTCCCGCAGCACCGCCTCCGCGTGCTGGTGGATGCGGCTGGGCACGAGAGTGTCGATGGCGCCCGAGAACTGGACGTTCGGCGCGATCGGTGACTGGGAGGTGAGGTCGCCGATCACGTCGAGGAGACGACGGCGCAGACTGGTCGCGGACGCGATCCCGGTGGCCTGCAGATCGAAGATGGTGGTGCGGATCTCGCGCACCGTGCGATCGAGTTGCTCGACCGCGGTGGCCACGATGGAGCGCACGCCCTCTGGAACGTCCCCGACCGCGTGCGTGCTCTGCAGGCTCATGCCGGTGGCGAACAATCGCTGAATGACGTTGTCGTGCAGGTCACGCGCTATCCGGTCGCGGTCGGCGAGCACCGACAGCAGGCGTTGCTTGCTCTGCTGATCGGAGAATTCCACCGCGACGGCAGCCAGGTCGGCCACCGATTCGAGTCGGGCGACCTCGTCCGGATCCCACGCGGTGTTGCCGCGCGCCGTGACCACCAGGATCCCGCCGACCCCCGACGCCGTCGACAACGGCAGCACCGCGGCCCGGCCCGCCTCGGCGGAGAACGGTGCGAGACCGTCGAGACCCGTCAGCAGTGCGGGAGTGCGGGAGAGCAGCACTTCGGCGAACGGCTCGGCCTGGGTGGCGATTCGGAAGCTGTTGCGCAGCGGCCGCACCGTGCTGTCCGCGCCGACCACCGCGCCCTCGCCGAGCGTGACGACGATGAAGACCTCGTCGCCGCTGGACAGTTCGCGTACCTCGGCGGCGAGTGTGTGGAGTGTTTCGTCGAGTGATCCGCCGACCATCAGCCGGGACGTGATCGCCGCGACGGCCGTCAACCACCGCTCCCGCGTCCGCGATTCCTCGAACAGCCGCGAATTCTCCACCGCCACACCTGCCGAGGTCGCGAGCGCGCGCAGGATCACCTCGTCCTCGTCGGTGAACTCGGGTCCGCTGAGTTTCTCGGTGAGATAGATGCTCCCGAAAACCTTGCCCCGCATCATGATCGGCATGCCCAGAAAGCTCCTCATCGGTGGATGATCGGGCGGGAAGCCGATCGACCCCGGGTGATCGGCCAGGTTGGCGAGGCGCACCGGGCGGGGGTCGTGGATCAGCAGTCCCAGCAGACCGAGGCCTTCGGGCAGATGGCCCATGTGCGCACGCTCTTCCGGCGTGATGCCCTCGTAGACGAACTCCGACAGCCCCCCGTCGGGGGCGTGGACACCGAGCGCACCGTACCGGGCGTCGAGCAGGGACGTGGCCGAAGTGACGATGCGCTGCAGGGTGGAATCCAGCTCGAGTCCCGAACCGACCACGAGGACCGCCTCGAACAGTCGCTGCAGACTTCGGCGGGTGGGGACCACGTCGGCGAGCCCCTCCCGAAACTCACTGATCCTCGCCTCGTGCCCGCCGTCCGCTCCCATGTCTGCAGCATAGGTCCGGAGGCGGCGTAACGCCGCGAACCGCGGCGTCGATAAGGGCTCGAGTGTTTACTCATTCGAACTAATGCTTACCCATTGACGTGACGAGGGAGAAGAAGAATGAATCGACGGCACTTCGGACGACTGGTCGCGGCAGGTCTGACCGCTGCAGTGGCAGCGACGATGATGTTCACCGGTGTCGTATCGGCGCAGCCCGCAGATTCCGCCCCCGTCGTCGACCCGGCCACCGCGATCGCGAAGCTGCGCACCGTCGCCGCCGGTAACCCCGAGGCCGAAGCCGCCCTCGAGCGACTCGCCGCGTCGCCGACCGACACCGCGGCAACGAACATCGCCCTCCCGGGCCAGATCTTCCAGATCCCCGCGTACTCCGACACCGGGCAGGGCGGTCCGGTCCTCGGACAGCTGTACGGCGCGGGCGTGGCGACCAACATGAGCAACCAGTTCCGCTTCGGATTCTTCGGCGGACCGGGCGTCATCGCGAACGACCAGACCGGTGCCGAACTCGATGTCGTCTACTACAGCTTCGCCACCGGTGCCAGCGGCATCGTGAAGCTGGACCAGAACAACGTCGCGGTTCCCACGGTCGTCTCCTCTCCGCCGGTCGCCGGGCTCGGCAGCGGTCTGGTCGTGGCGGCGGTGTACGGCTCGCTGAACCACCAGGTGGGGCCGAACGTCGTCAAGAGCACGATCTGGTGGCCCACCCTCGGCACCGTGCTCGCCTGACCGTTCGAGAACTCAGGAGGCAGGTTCGGCTCCCGGCCGGGCCTGCCACCACTCTCTCCAGCGCTCTTCGAGTTCGGCCCACTCCTCGTCGTCCAGGTCGTAGGCCGCCAGCAGGATCTGCGCACCGCCGTTGGGGCGTGCCGCGTTGACGGGCTGCTCGCCGAACTGCAACAGTCCCGGGCCGAGGTCGTCGACACTCACCGCGGTCTGGTGTTCGCCCACGAAACACACGACCCCGTGCAGCAGATCGCCCGTCTCGGCGACCACGGTGAAATGATCGCCGACCGTCATTCCCTCGAGTTTGTCGAGGCCGAGCAGATGCCGCGCCGAATCACCCTCCGCGACCGGGCCTTCGAGGAACAGCGTGCGACGCTCGTCGAGTCCGTGCCGCTCGATGCCGAACTTGAGGAACTGCAGGAACGTGGTCCAGCCCTCGGTGACGTCGTCGTACCAGTCGTCGGCGGCGGGGTCGCCGCTGCGGGGCGGGCGGGTGATCCGCACCAGCGTGGTGCCCTCGTGCTCGTGGAGGCTGAACTTGTCGGCGCCGTTCAGGGCCAGAGTGAAGGCGGCGGCGTCCTCTTTCACGTCGTCGAAGTAAATTTCCCTGATCTCGTCGGCCAGGCCGGCGTAGTCCCAGCCGTGCCAGCGCCGGATCAACTCCGGGTCGCGCAGGGCAGGCCACACCACCGACGGCGCCGCAGCGACGGACACCTCGATCACGGGCTGGGGTTCGGTCACGCGTTCTCCTGCGTCGTCACTGTTGCCGGTCCGACATGCACCACCGACCGCCAGAGATGCACCACCATGACGACGAACGCCACGCACCACACGGTGAATGCACACCACAGTTCGGCACTACCGACGATACCGACGAGTGGAAGATGGTCCGCACGCCCCAGGTAGATGCCGGCGGCCCCGTACATGCCGAGTGGGAAGACGATGCTCCACACGGTGGTGTCGTAGCGCAGCGGCACCTTGTTCGCGACGTGACGCCACGATCGGTCGAGATCAGGTCGAACCCGCCCAGGTTCATGCCACCGAGATGATGCCGCTGGCCATCACGATCTTGAAATAGCCCGGGTTCAGGCTTCGAACGGACTCCTCGACACGATCGAGTACGACCGTCACATGGCGACGGTGAGCAGGAACGCGACGTCCTCGATCGCCTCGACGCTGTGCCGATCAGTCGGAAGAACCAGCAGATCGCCGGTGGAACCCTTCCACGAGTCCTCGCCGGCCACGAGGTTCAGTTTGCCGCTGAGAATGAACAGGGTGGCCTCGCCCGGGCTCTCGTGTTCCGCCATCTTCTGACCCGCGGCCAAGGCGATGACGGTCTGTCGGAGGCTGCGCCGATGCCCGCCGTACACGGTCTGCGAACTGCGGCCGCTGGACGTCCCGCCTGCCAACTTCAGTTGCTGACGGGCAAGGGCGGTCAGTGACTTCTTGTCCATGAGGTGAGTATGAACCACTGCGCGCACCGTCACCCGTCGAATGGGGTAACGGTGCGGCGGCAAAGGGGTCGTTCAGCGCCGGATGAGGGCCCAGCCCTGGGCCGCCGCGAACGCGCCGACCACCACGGCCTGCAGCAGCACCCAGACGACGCCGACGGTGGTGAGGTGCTGCCACTCCGTGAGCACCAGGGCCACGCTCGCGCCCACCCAGAAGACGTTCGCGAGGACGACGGCGTCCACCGCGGCCGGCGAAGGGCGGGCCGGCAGGCTCACCGCCCACACCCCAGCGGTGAAGACGATCAGGAAGACGCCGATGGCACGCAGGAAGCCGGCTGTCGGGCCGAGGACGTCGTCGAGCACGGTGGCGGCGGCGAGGTAGGCGACGCCGTTGGCGCCGGTGACGACGGCGTCGACGCGGAGGGCGAGGCGCAGTGGGGAGAGAGCGGTGCGGGTTTCGAGTGCGGCGATCATGTCGGCGGTCCTCACGTGAGACGGGTGAACGGGTACGTCACTCAGACTCGCGCCGAAGCCGAATGCTCTCAATTACCTCGCAGGTAATGCTCGCGTGTAGGTGATCCACCGGTAGCGGGTGCCGTTCTTCGCCGACGTGAGCCACTCACCGGTGTCCTGCGCGTGCCAGGAGTCGTCGATCGGAGGTGCCCAGGCGTCGCCGTCGATCGTGACGTCGATCTCGGAGACCAGCAGTTGAGTGGCGAACGGCATTGCCGCCGTGTAGATCTGGGCGCCGCCGATGACGCAGACGTCCTCGTCGGTGAGCGCGAGCGCGGAGCCGAGCCCGTCGGCGGACTCGGCACCCTCCGCAGTCCAGTCGGGCTGACGGCTGATCACGATGTTGCGCCGCCCGGGCAGGGGCCGGAACCTCGGGGGCAGCGAGTCCCACGTCCGGCGGCCCATGATCACCGGGTGACCCTGCGTCACCTTCTTGAAATACGCCATGTCCTCGGGGACGTGCCACGGGATCGTGTTGTCGCGGCCGATGACGCCGCCGACGCCCTGGGCCCAGACCAGCTTGACCTGCCGCGCCGCCACTAGACGGCCACCGGCGCCTTGATGGCGGGGTGGTGCCGGTAGTCGACGATCTCCACGTCCTCGAAGGTGTAGTCGAAGATCGAATCCCGCTTGTTCAACTTCAGCTTCGGGTACGGCAACGGTTCCCGGCTCAACTGCTCGGTGACCTGGTCGACGTGATTGTCGTAGATGTGGCAGTCGCCGCCCGTCCAGATGAAGTCGCCCGGTTCGAGCCCGGCCTGCTGCGCCACCATGTGGGTGAGGAGCGCGTAGCTCGCGATGTTGAACGGCACACCCAGGAACAGGTCGGCGCTGCGCTGGTACAGCTGGCACGACAGCTTGCCGTCCGCGACGTAGAACTGGAAGAACGCGTGGCACGGCGCCAGCGCCATCTGCGGGATGTCGCCGACGTTCCACGCCGACACGATGATGCGACGCGAGTCCGGGTTCGACTTCAGCGTCTCGATGGTCTGGGTGATCTGATCGATGTGCTCGCCGGACGGGGTCGGCCAGCTGCGCCACTGCACGCCGTACACCGGGCCCAGTTCGCCGTCCGCGTCCGCCCACTCGTCCCAGATCGTGAC
The DNA here is from genome assembly GCF_048381435.1 of Rhodococcus mengyinensis. Classification (NCBI taxonomy): domain Bacteria; kingdom Bacillati; phylum Actinomycetota; class Actinomycetes; order Mycobacteriales; family Nocardiaceae; genus Rhodococcus; species Rhodococcus mengyinensis. Next base: position 35,253 of record NZ_JBLWIT010000098.1, read on the forward strand.
GCCGTTGTCCTGGAGCCACTTCACGTTGGAATCGCCGCGCAGGAACCACAACAGTTCGTAGACGATCGACTTGAGGTGCACCTTCTTCGTGGTGATCAGCGGAAACCCGTCCGCGAGGTTCCAGCGCATCTGATGACCGAAGACGCTCTTCGTGCCGGTCCCGGTGCGGTCTGCCTTCGGGGTGCCCGTGTCCATGACGAGTCGGAGCAGGTCTTCATACGGGGTCGGCACAGTCACGGCGTCCAGTTTAGGCGCTCCGCGCCCGTGCGCCTTTTCGGTAGCTGGAACAACCGGAAAGGCGCACGAGCGCTAGCCTTCGCCCATGCGTGAACTCTTCGTGATCGGCATCGGTGCCGGCGACCCCGACCAGGTGACGGTCCAGGCGATCAAGGCGATGAACAAGGCCGATGTGTTCTTCGTCATCGGCAAGGGTGACGAGAAGCAGGACCTCGTCGATCTCCGCACCACGATCCTCGAGGAGCACGTCGCCGGCCCGTACCGCGTCGTGGACATCGTCGATCCGCCCCGCGACCGCACGCCGTCCGACTACGAGGGCGTGGTCGACGACTGGCACGAGCGCCGGGCGGCGCTGTTCGAGGCCGAGTTCGCGTCCGAGCCGGGGGTCGGGGCGATCCTCGTGTGGGGTGACCCGTCTCTCTACGACAGCACGCTGCGGATCGTCGAGCGGGTGCTCGCCCGCGGCAACGTGTCGTTCGACTACTCGGTGATCCCGGGCGTCACCAGCGTGCAGTCGCTGGCCGCGCAGCACCGGATCGTGCTCAACCGGATCGGCGAACCCGTGCACATCACGACCGGCAGGCGACTGGCCGAGGGTCTGCCCGACGGTGTCGACAACGCCGTGGTCATGCTCGACGCCCACTGCACGTTCACCCAGGTCCCCGGCGACGACGTCCAGATCTGGTGGGGTGCCTACCTCGGCACACCCGACGAGGTGCTGATCTCCGGTCGCCTGCGCGACGTCGAGGACGAGATCCAGCGGGTGCGCGCCGCATTGCGCGACCGCAAGGGCTGGATCATGGACACCTATCTCCTCCGCAGGTGAGTGAGAAAGCGTGGAGGAGCACACTTCGGCGCTCACCTACCGTTAGCCTGGGACCATGCCCGAGCTGCCCGAGGTGGAGGCGTTAGCCGAGTTCCTGCGTGAACATGCCGTGGGAGCGGTCGTCGGCCGAGTGGACGTGGCGGCCCTGAGCGTGCTCAAGACGTTCGACCCCCCGATCACCGACCTGCAGGGTCGCGACGTGACGGGCGCGACCCGGTTCGGCAAGCACCTCGCACTCGATTGTTCCGGGTTGTGGCTCGTCACCCACCTCTCGCGTGGGGGCTGGTTGCGCTGGACCGACAACCCGTCGGCGGCGCCGCCGAAACCGGGGAAGGGTCCGCTGGCGCTGCGGGTGCACTTCTTCACCCCGGAGGGCGCGACGCCGGCGTTCGACCTCACCGAGGCGGGCACCAAGAAACGGCTCGCGGTGTGGGTGGTGCACGACCCGCAGGAGGTGGAGGGGATAGCCCGGCTCGGACCCGACGCCCTCGCCGTCACCGAACCCGAGTTCGCGGCGCTGCTGTCCACCACGTCGGCGCGGATCAAGAATGCGCTCGTCGACCAGTCGCTGCTCGCCGGCGTCGGCAACGCGTACTCCGACGAAATCCTGCACACCGCAAAGATTTCCCCGTTCGCCACGTCGCGCACTCTGCCGGAAGACCAGGTGCACGTGCTGTACGACGCGATGCGGTCGGTGCTCAGCGACGCCGTCCAGAGGTCGCTCGGCCAGGATGCGGCGCGGCTGAAGGGGGAGAAGCGATCCGGGATGCGGGTGCACGCCCGGACCGGCCTCCCCTGTCCCGTCTGCGGCGACACTGTTCGGGAAGTGTCGTTCGCGGAGAAGTCTTTTCAGTACTGCGCGACATGCCAGACCGGAGGCAAGGTGCTCGCCGACCGCCGGATGTCGCGGCTGCTGAAGTAGGCGTCGGCGCGAAACGGTGCCCGCATATAGTTGTGACCATGCGTGAACAGGCACCCGTACGGTTCGGTACACCTCTGACGGCAGGCGCGACGCGCGTGATGCTGCTCGGGTCGGGTGAGCTGGGCAAGGAAGTGATCATCGCCCTCCAGCGGCTGGGGGTCGAGGTGATCGCCGTCGACCGCTACGACAACGCGCCGGGCCACCAGGTGGCGCACCGCGCGCACACGATCGACATGAGCGACCCGGAGGCGCTGTTGCGTCTCGTCGAGGAGGAACGCCCCCACTTCGTGGTCCCCGAGATCGAGGCGATCGCCACCGATGCGCTGGCCACGATCGAGGAGCGCGGCGCCGCGGTGGTCATCCCCACCGCGCGGGCGACGCAGCTGACGATGAACCGTGAGGGGATCCGGCGCCTCGCGGCGGAGGAGCTGGGGCTGCCGACGTCGCCCTACGAGTTCGCCGAATCGCTCGAGGAGGTCCGCGCGGCCACCGAGCGCATCGGCTTTCCCTGCGTGATCAAGCCGGTGATGTCGTCGTCCGGAAAGGGGCAGTCCACGGTGCGCGGCGCCGGCGAAGTCGAGACGGCCTGGGAGTACGCGCTCGCGGGCGGCCGCATCAATTACGGCCGCGTCATCGTGGAGGGGTTCGTCGACTTCGACTACGAGATCACTCAGCTCACTGTCCGGGCGATCGGCGCCGACGGCGAGGTGGGCACCTTCTTCTGCGAGCCCATCGGGCATCTGCAGGACTCGGGCGATTACGTGGAGTCGTGGCAGCCGCAACCGATGAGCGACGCGGCACTCGCCCGGTCGCGGGAGGTGGCCGAGAAGGTGACCGCAGCGCTGGGTGGGCGCGGGATCTTCGGTGTGGAACTGTTCGTGAAGGGCGACGACGTCTACTTCTCGGAGGTCAGTCCGCGACCGCACGACACGGGCTTGGTCACCCTTCGGACACAACGACTCTCGGAATTCGAACTGCATGCCCGCGCCATTCTCGGCCTGCCCGTCGACACCACCCTCACGGCACCCGGTGCGTCCGCGGTGATCTACGGCGGCGTCGACGCCACCGGTATCGGCTTCGAGGGCGTCGCCGACGCGATGGCGGTCCCCGAGACGGACCTCCGCCTGTTCGGCAAGCCCGAGAGCTTCGTCCGCAGGCGGATGGGCGTCGCCGTGTCCACGGGGCCGGACGTCGAGACCGCGCGCAGCCGCGCGCGGGAGGCGGCTTCCCGCGTCGAGCCCGTCGCGTGAGTCCGGGCGCCGAACTCCTCGTCGGCCTGGCCATCGTCATCGGGCTCGTCGGAATCGTCATCCCGATCCTGCCCGGAACGATCCTCATCTTCGCGGCAATCCTGGTGTGGGCCATCATGACCGGTGGCGCGACGGCGTGGACGGTGTTCGCGGTCGCAACGGTGTTCCTCGTGATCAGTGGCGTCGTCAAATACACCTGGCCCGGTAAACGGATGCGCACGGCCGGGGTTCCCAGCCGGTCGCTGATCGTCGGCGGACTGGCCGGGATCGTGGGGTTCTTCGTCGTTCCCGTGGTGGGGTTGTTCCTCGGTTTCATCGCGGGAACGTATGTGGCCGAGCTCTACCGGCTGCGTGCGCACAACCGGGCGTGGGCGTCGACGTGGCACGCCTGCAAGGCCGTCGGGCTGTCGATGCTGATCGAACTGCTCGGCGCCCTGATCGCTTCCGGTGTGTGGCTGGCCGCGGTGGCCGCGACGTAGGTCGCTCGCAATCGTCGCCGAGGGGTATCCAGAAGGGTCCTCCACCTGCGATGATGAAATGCGGATGTTGATCTTCCCGGCCAGCGGAGGAATACGCCGTGAACAAGAAGACGACCTGGATCCTGGCGCCCCTCGCTGCCGTGGCCCTCTCCCTGAGCGGCTGCGGCGACGACTCGTCCGACTCGGCGGCGCCGAGCACGACCAGCGCCGCCGCCACGAGCAGCGGCGAAGCGGCGCCCGCGTCGAACATGATGGAGAAGGTTCCGTCACCTTTCGTGATGACCCCACAGATGGAGCCGACCTACGTCGGTGCGGTCGACGGATCCGACGCGTATATCGCGCTGGCCCGGTCCGGGGACGACATGATCGCCTTCCTGTGCGACGGAGACCAGATGTGGACGTGGATGACCGGCACCATGGACGGCGACAAGGCGTCGCTGTCGTCGCCGGACGGAGCGACACTCACCGCGTCGATGAGTGACGGCACCGTGACGGGGCAGGTCAGCGCGCCGGGCATGCCCGACAAGGCATTCGTGGCCCATCCGGCTGCTGCGGAGGAAGGCATGTTCCGGGCAACCACCAACCACGACGGCGCCGATTACACCCTCGGCTGGATCATGACCGCCGACGGCGTCCGGGGGCTCGAACGGCAGGCCAACGGATCGAGCACCGGTGCCATCGCGGTCGACCGGAACGACGACGACATGGACGATCGGCAGCGTGAGCGGCGGCAGGAACGCCGCGAACAGCTGGACTGCGACGAGATGAACAACTACAACATGTGGCTGGTGGCGCAGCCACAGACGCCGCCGGTGGCCGAGATGGTGTCGATGAACAGTGTGCAGATGGAAGGGTGTTGACACGGGTCCTGCGTGCTAGCAGGCCCCTCCGGGAGCGTCGCAGCGGTACCAGGCGCGCGCGTTGCCGCCCATGACGGCGTCGAAGTCGTCACCCACCGCGTCCGCGACGATGTCGATGTCGCTGTCCTGGAACACTCTTCGGGAACGACTACCCGGAAGGTCGGTGCCGAACATCAGCGCCTCGGGGTTGACGGCGTGGATCTTGCGCAGCACGTCGCCGACGTTCTCGATGGTGGTCCGCCCGAACCCGGTTGCCTTCACCCGAACTCCGCGGTCGACGAGGTCGAGCAGGTACGGCAGGCCCCGTGTCGACATCCCCAGGTGGTCGATGCACACGGCGGGGAGTTTTGCGAACACCGGCTCGAGCGACAGCAGCAGCGTGGCGTCCACGTAGAACTCGGCGTGCCAGCCGGCCAGCTCGTACGCGCGCAGGGCCTGCTTGGTGAGGAGCTTCACGTCGGTCGCGCTGCGCCGGAGGTTGAATCGGAGGGCCCGCACGCCGGCGCGGTCGAGTTCGAGGATGCTCTCATCGGTGGCGTCGGGTTCCATCTGGGTGACGCCCACCCAGCTGGGGCCGAGCTCCGCGAGCGCCGCCTTCAGGTAGTTCTGATCGGTCCCCTGGTACGAGGCCGTGACGACCGCGCCGCCGTCCACGCCGAAGCCTTCCGTGCGCGCCCGGTAGTCGGCGATGGTGAACGGCTCCGGCAGGTAGCCGTGGTTCTCGACCACCGGGAACCGGGGGTCGATGATGTGAACATGGGCGTCAAACACGACCTATATCCTGCCTTGTGCGGGGGACACGTTGCGTGGCGGAGCGGTGCGCGAGTGCTGGTACAAGCGTCCTACACATACGTCTGAGACTCTTTAGGGTGAGGTCATGGGAAATCGCGAAGACCTGATCGACGGCGCCGCGCGCAGCCTGTACGACAAGGGATACTCGCGGACGACGGCCCGGGACATCGCGTCGGCCTCCGGGGTGAGCCTCGCGGCGATCGGCTACCACTTCGGCACCAAGGAGGCGCTGCTCCACGCCGCCCTGTACCGGGAGATGGAGCGCTGGGGTGACGACCTCGCGACGGCCGCCGCGAAGAAGATCGAACCCGGCATGAGTTCGACGGAACGGTTCGAAGCCATCTGGACCGGGGTCATCGAGTCGTTCACCGCCCATCGTCGGTTGTGGATGCTGCAGTTCGAACTGCTCGGGCACCTGGACTCCCTGCCGGAATTGAGAAAGAACCTGGTGGCGTCGACGGCCGACGCCCGCGAAGGGCTGGTCGAACTGTTCGGTGACGCGGGCATCGAGCCCGGCCGGGCACACACATTGGGCGCTCTCTACCAGGCACTGCTGCTCGGCGTCGCGGAGCAGTGGCTGGTGGACCCCGACCATGCGATGTCGGCCGAGGAACTGCTCACGGCGTTGCGGGCGCTGTCGTCACACCTGGCCTGAGACGACGGAAGGGAACCTCCCGCAGGAGGTTCCCTTCACACCGATTCGAAAGATCAGGCCTTGTCGGGCTCGCTGGCCTTGAGCATGTCCTCGCGCTCGACGACCTTGATCCGCTCACGGCCCTCGGGCTCGCCCAGGCTGCGCTCGTGCGCATCGAGGCGGTACCAGCCCTGCCAGGTGGTGTACGGGACCTGCTTGCCCTCGAGGAACTCGATGATCGCGTCCTCGGACGGGTTGGCGGGCTCGGCGAAACCGGACCGGTCCTCGAGCAGGTTCGCGACGGTCTCGTTCGCGTCGCCCTTGGTGTGGCCGATCAGGCCGACCGGGCCGCGCTTGATCCACCCGGTGACGTACGTGGCGGGCATGAACCGGTCGTTGCCCTCGGCGGTGTCGTCGGCGATGACGCGTCCGGCCTCGTTCGGGACGGTACCGGCCTGCTCGTCGAACGGGAGCTTGGCGATGTTCTGCGACAGGTAGCCCACCGCCCGGTACACGGCCTGCACGTCCCAGTCGTTGAACTTGCCGGTGCCCTTGACGTTGCCGGTGCCGTCGAGCTGGGTGCGCTCGGTGCGCAGACCGACGACCTTGCCGTCCTCGCCGAGCACCTCGGTGGGCGATTCGAAGAAGTGCAGGAACAGCTTGTGCGGACGGTTGCCCACGTCGCGGATGGCCCAGTCCTGCAGGGTGTTGGCGACCATGTCGACCTGCTTGGAGTTGCGGCGCGCCTGCTCGGAGCCCTCGTCGTAGTCGATGTCCTCGGGATCGACGATGACCTCGATCGTCGGCGAGTGGTCGAGTTCACGCAGCTCGAGGGGGGTGAACTTGGCCTGCGCCGGTCCGCGGCGACCGAACACGTGGACCTCGACGGCCTTGTTGGCCTTGAGTCCCTCGTAAACGTTGGCCGGGATCTCCGTCGGCAGCAGTTCGTCGCCGGTCTTGGCGAGGACGCGGGCGATGTCGAGGGCGACGTTGCCGACACCGAGGACGGCGACCTTCTCGGCCTCGAGGGGCCAGGTGCGCGGGACGTCAGGGTGGCCGTCGTACCAGGAGACGAAGTCGGCGGCGCCGTAGCTGCCGTCCAGTTCGATGCCCGGGATGCCCAGGGCGCGGTCGGCGTTGGCACCGGTGGAGAAGATCACCGCGTCGTAGAAATTGTGCAGGTCTTCGAGGGTGATGTCGCTGCCGTAGTCGATGTTGCCCAGCAGGCGCACCGACGGCTTGTCGAGCACCTTGTGCAGGGCGGTGATGATGCCCTTGATGCGCGGGTGGTCGGGTGCGACGCCGTACCGGATCAGACCGAAGGGGGCAGGCATCCGCTCGAAGAGGTCGATGCTGATCCCGCCGTCAGACGCGGCATCGGATTTCATGAGAGCGTCGGCTGCGTAGATACCGGCGGGGCCGGCACCCACGATCGCAACGCGCAACGGACGTGTCTG
>NZ_JBLWIT010000099.1:0-36873 GCF_048381435.1 Rhodococcus mengyinensis
ATCTCGTCGGGGTCCTTGGTGTCGAGGACCAGCGGGATCGAGTTCAGGCCCGCGAAGTTCTTGAACAGGGCGGACTTGCCCTCCATCACGGGAAGGGAGGCCCGCGGGCCGATGTCCCCGAGGCCGAGTACCGCGGAACCGTCGGAGACGACGACCACCAGGCGGCTGGTCCAGGTGTACCGGTCGGCGAGCGTTTCGTCGGCGGCGATGGCGCGGGAGACCTGCGCGACGCCGGGCGTGTAGGCGATGGACAGGGCGCGCTGCGTATCGAGGGCGGTCGTGGTCTCAACCGAGAGCTTCCCCCCGATGTGGCCGGCGAAGATCTCCTCGTCGGTCAGCTCGACCTTCTGCGGTGTGGTGGGTTCGGACACGATGGACACGATGACACTCCTGCTAAGTCCAGGCTCACTCGGGGCCGGGTTACTGAGAAGTAACCGTGAGGATCGGCGCTGATCCTCACAGTTGCTCCACGAACGACAACTGAGGGTGAAGCTTCCGGGGTGCGCGATCACGATGGCCGCAGAACGTCCGAAGCGTCATGGCACGGGCGGGTGAGCCCTGGCAACACTGCCATAAACCCCCGCCGAAGGGCGGTGGCGCCGACGTCGGAGTGGTGCTAAGTCTGGCACGAATATCGATGCACAATCAAATTGCCACGACAGTCAGATGTCTCACGTTTTCTGGCCTCTACCTGTGAGAACAAGTTACCGATGGGTCACTGTGAGAGCCGGTTTCACATAACGCGCCGAGCGTCCGTCAACCCCACCACTGGGTAGCCAGCAGAAGCGCCGCCGCCGCGAGGACGGCGACGGATGCGACCACGGCGACGAGACCGTCGCGGCGGTCCGCAATCCGCTGCGCCACGATCACGAACACGGACGCGACCACGTGCGCGGTGATGGAGATCGTCCCCGGGCCGGGGAAGCCCCGGCCGCCGCCCACGTAGGCGGAGCCGATCACGACGAGGCAGAGGATCACCACGCCGGCGGCGACGGCCCCGCTGAGGGCGCGCAGCGCGCGGACCACGAGAGGGCTGCGTCGCGGTTCGGTGGCCGTCACCGTCCTCGGGAGGGTGGGACCGTAGGGGTCGTACCGCTCGAACTCGTGCGTGTTCATGCCGAGACCACCTGTACGCCGGATGCTTTCGAGACGAGGGTGTCGAATTCGTCGGCGTCCGTCGTGAACTCGCCGAGCCGGATGGCCTTGTTCGTGCCGTGATAGTCGGAGGAGCCGGTGACGACCAGACCGAGCTCGTCGGCCAGTTCCTGCAGAACCCGAGTGTCGTCCGACGAGTGGTCGGGGTGGTGCACCTCGAGCCCGTGCAAACCGGCTCCCGCCAGGTCGCGGACGTGATCGAGCGACAGCAGCCGTCCCCTCGTGCGGGCCCGTCCGTGGGCGAGGACGCTCACTCCCCCGGCCTCCGCCACCAGTTGCACAGCGTCGTCGAGGGGGGTATCGGACTTGTCGACGAAGTACCGGCCGCGCGGGGCCAGCAGATCCACGAACGCCTCACCGACGCTGCCGACCACGCCGGCGCGCATCAGAGCCCTGGCCAGGTGTGGGCGTCCCGCCGCGGGTCCCGCTTCCGCGAGCACCTCGTCGGCGTCGATGGGCAGACCGTCCTCCATCATCAACTCCGCCATCGCGCGGATTCGCACGATCCGCTCGTTCCGCAACCGTTCCCGCTCGCTTGCGAACGCCGCGTGCGCGGGATCGAACAGGTAGGCGAGGAGATGCACCGCAACCGGGCGTCCGTCCTCACCGCGGCCCTCGCAGGACATCTCCATGCCCCGCACCAGCGCGAGCCCCGCAGGCAACGCCGCGACCGCCTCGGCCCACCCCGCGGTCGTGTCGTGATCGGTGATCGCCACGATGTCGAGTCCTGCTGCCCCCGCGGCGCGCACCAGGTCCGCCGGGCTGTCGGTTCCGTCGGAGGCCGTCGAATGAGTGTGGAGATCGATGAGCACCAGACCAGTCTGTCAGGTGTCGCGGCACGGGGTCCGAGCGTGCGGCCCGGAAGCCTGGCGTGTCGTGCGACGCCGCCGGCCCGGAGCGGGTGCTGACGTACGATTCACCAGCAGCGTTTCCGACTCGCCGGTGAAAGGGAGGGCCCCGTGCCGTCTGTGCCCTCGCTCCCCAAGCGTGGCAGCGACAAGGATCAGCGCAGCGGAGACAAGGACCCGGGCCCCAGGATCCGCATCCCGACCGCGCGCGCCATCGTGGACTGCGGCGTGTACGTCGACGGCACGAGGCTCCCCGGAAAATACACGCACCAGGCCGCGATGGCCGAGGTCCGCAAGCGGGGCCGAGGGTTCGTGTGGGTCGGGTTGCTCGCCCCCGACGAGGGGCAGATGGAAAGCGTGGCCGAGACGTTCGGGCTGCACGAATTGATGGTCGAGGACGCCGTTCACGCCCACCAGCGGCCGAAGCTGGAACGCTACGACGACGTGCTGTTCCTGGTGTTGCGGACGGTCAACTACGTGCCTCACGAGTCGGTGGCGACGGCCAGCGAGATCGTGGAGACCGGCGAGATCATGGTGTTCGTGGGCGCCGACTTCGTCATCACCGTCCGGCACGGCGACCATTCCCCGCTCGCGAACGTCCGCCAAGCGCTGGAGGCGAACCAGGAGCGGCTCGCCCTGGGCCCGTACGCGGTGCTGCACGCGGTCGCGGACCACGTGGTGGACACCTACCTCGAAGTCACCCAGGCCATCGAAGAGGACGTCGACGGCATGGAGGAGGCGGTGTTCAGCCCGCGCAGCAGCGTCGCGGTCGAACACATCTACCTCCTCAAGCGCGAGATCGTCGAACTCCGCAAATCGGTGAACCCGCTGTCCAACCCGCTGCTGCGGCTGACGCGGGCACCGGGCAATCCGGTGCCGAAGGAGATCCGCCGCTACTTCCGCGACGTCCTCGACCACCACACCACCGTCGCCGAGCGGATCGCCGAATACGACGAGGTCCTCAGCTCACTCGTCGACGCCGCCCTCGCCAAGATCGCCGTGCAGCAGAACACCGACATGCGCAAGATCTCGGCGTGGGTGGCCATCGCGGCCGTGCCGACGATGATCGCGGGCATCTACGGCATGAACTTCGACAACATGCCCGAATTGCATTGGCAGTACGGCTATCACGGCGTGGTATTTCTGATCGCATCGGTGACGGTGGCCCTGTTCGTCACGTTCCGCCGGAACCACTGGCTCTAGAGGGACGCGGCACCGCGGTACGGATCGCGGACGTCGATGCCCGCCTCCGTCCAGGCGTCGCGCAGTGCCCCGGCGCCGCGCAGCCGGACCCACGCCGCTTCGGTGCCGGTGAGCGGCACGACAGCGAGGAACCGCACGGCCTCCGCGGGTTCGGGCAGCGGGAGGTCCGGGACGGTCGATTCACCGAGCAGCACGGCGGTGAACGGTGCGTCCTTCCACAGCGGCTCCCCCAGGTCGAGCAGCGCGTCCTCGACGAGAACCACCCCTTCCACCGACGGCGCCGCCGCCAGGACCGCGAGGGTGCGCGCAACTCCCGATGCCACCCCGGCCCCACCGCGCAGGGTGAGGATCAGTTCGGCGCGGGGGCCACGGAGCGGGTCGGCCACCAGTTCGCCGGGGTCGCCCATCGGGTGCCGGGAGCACCCCAGGGTCACGTAGCGCACCAGCCCCTCGTCGTCGGGTGCGAACCGCAGCACGTCCAGCGGCTCGACGCCCAGGAACGTCACCGATGCCGCAGTCGGCTCCGGTCCCCCGATCTGCCCCAGCAGGTGCGCGCGAACGGAGGCCACAACGCTGTCAGTCACCCCGCAATCAAACCACCGAAGCCGCTCACCCGTCCTCCGGCCTCGCGAGCCGGTAGCGTCGGAGCATGGTCTCGGTACTCGCAGTGTCCGACGAGACGATCGAGTCGCTGTGGAGTTCGCAGGTGCGTGCCATGGACGTCGACCTGATCCTCGGTGCGGGCGATCTCCCGTTCGACTACCTGGAATATCTGATCGATGCGCTCGACGCGCCGTGCGTCTTCGTGCCGGGCAACCACGACGCCGACCTGTCCGGCTACTCCGCGGGACGTGTCGGATGGATGCGGGCGGGTCTGCCCTCGGCGTGGCCGGGGCCCTGCGGCGCGGTCAACGCGGACGGCCGGATCGTGCGGATCGCGGGCCTGCGCATCGCCGGTCTGGGTGGATCGATCCGCTACAACGACGGCCCCAACCAGTGGACCGAGCGGCAGCAGCGGCGGCGGGCGCGCAACCTGGCGCTGACGAGTGCGTGGCACGCGCGCCGCTCGGGTGTGTCCGGCGTCGACGTGCTGCTCACGCACAGCCCGCCGCGCGGAGTGGGCGACCAGGAGGATCCACCGCACCGGGGTTTCGAGTGCTTCGAGACCCTGGCGGGCAGGTTGCAGGCCCGCGTCATGATCCACGGGCACGTCCACCCGTACGGCCGGGCGGCTGAGGACCGCACACTCGGCGCGACGACGGTGATCAACACCGTGGGATTCACCCTGATGGAGTTGGCCCCGGGCGCCGACCCCACCATCGTCAGGCGCCGGCATGGCACGTGACACCGGATTCCCCGCCGCCGACGCGGAAAACGACTTCACCCGCCAGCGCCGCCGCGCCGAGTTGTCGCGGCTGGTCAGCTGGCTGCGCCGCGAACCGGACGACGTCAACGAGATCCTGCCGTTCGACGAGGTGGTCGCTGCCGTCGGCCGGGTCGGGGAACGGTCGCTCGGCCTGCAGGTGATCCCGGTCAACTCCATCGTCGGGAGCGTCGACCGGACCCGCGACTTCGACCGGTTCTTCCGGCCCACGTCCACCCGGGTGCGCGAGCGCTGGCAACGGCTGGCGGCCGCGCAGCGCCGGGGGGAGTCGGTGCCGCCGATCCAGGTGTATCGGATCGGGTCCATGCACTTCGTCAGCGACGGCCACCACCGCGTCTCCATCGCGTACGCGATGCACTGGAGCACGATCGACGCCTACGTCACCGAGATCCAGACCAAGATCTCCCCCGACGGGATCGCGCAGCGCGGCGACCTGGTCATCAAGGACCACCGCCGCCTGTTCCTCACCCGGGTGCCGCTCAGCGGACCCCAGCGGGCGGCCGTGGTCGTCACCGATCCCTGGGAGTACGCCGAGATCAGCCAGAGCGTCGAGGCCTGGGGTTTCCGGCTCATGCAGGAGGTGGGCGAATTCCTCAGCCGTGAAACCGTGGCCCGGCGCTGGTTCGGTGAGGAGTTCCTGCCGGTGGTCCGGATGCTGCGGGCCGCGGAGATGCTGCCCGACCACACCGACGCCGAGGCCTACCTGTGGGTGGCGCGGGAGCGGTACCGCCTTGTGCGCCAGCATGTCTGGAACGACGAGATCATCGCCGAGCTCAGCCACCTCGCACCGCGCAGGCACAAACCGGCTAGCCCGTGAACCGCACGACACGCTCGGGCGCCTCGGGGTGCGCGAACTTCAACAGTCGCCTGCCCTCCGCCTCGATCGCGGTGCGATGCGTCTTCGCGATGGTCGCCAACGGCTCCACGTCGAGTACCGCACGGGACTTCTCGACCACCGTCGTGGTGAACGCCGCGACCCTGCCGTTCACCAGGACGGCAGGTTTGATGATGCCGTTCTGGGTGAAGACCTTCTTCCGCACGTCGTCGTCGAGGAGGCGCCCGCGGTCCGCGTGCGAGAGCAGCACGTTGTCGAACGGCGCGAGGATGCGGACGGGGGCGGGGGTGCCCGGGTCCGGCCGGGGTGCGTCGGGAAGGTCGAAGAGTTCCGGACCCGCTTCGCCCTGGAACACCCGGAGTTCCGGCCGCAGCCGGTCGAAGACCTCCCCGAGCCGCGTCAGCCCCGACCAGGCCTGGGCGTCCCGCGCGCTCGCCGGGCCGAACGCGGCGAGGTAGCGCAACAGCATCGTGTCGATGGACGGTGCGGCGGACAGTGGACGACCCACCCACGACTCCAGCGTCGACAGCGCCGGTTGCCCGGACCTGCCCCAGAGCCCGCGCGGTGGAACCTGGACCATCGGGACCAGTCCCCGCACCCCGTGGGCGAGCGCGGCCCCGTCACGGCCGGGGAACCGCTCCTCGAGCAGGGGCCGCATCTGCGACTGCGTGCGGGGTTCGTCGCGCACCAATTCACGTCCCGCGGCGGCGAGGGCGCCGAGGTCGATCCCGTCGAGACCGGACCGGTGCTGTGTGTTGGTGTGTAGGTCGCGGTCGAGCAGCGGTTGCGTGAGCGGACGGAACGAGAGCGCGTCCGTGGCCGACAGGGCGAAGACCGTGCCGCGCATCGCGACAATCCGCACCACCGCGCGGTTCTCGATGAGGTCCGACAGCGACTCGGCGCGGAATCGTGTCAACCGCGTCCACAGTGCGAAATACGGCGGGGCCGGAGCCTGGGCTTGCAGTCCGCAGAGGTGCTCGATCATGTCGAGGGCGGACGCGTCCGAACGGCTCAGCAGCGATTGCCGGGCCAGTGTGGCCCGGCCCAACGCTCGATTCGACATGCGTTGAGACCCCACCGTGAACCCCTTCGTTAGTTAGCCCCAGTACCGTATTTGATTACGCCGTTCACCGACCCCTACAGGAGGACCCCATGGCCGCCGGATCGACAACCGCAGCCAGGGCTCTCCTGCCCGTCATGTGCTTCGTCGTGATGATTGTCGCCGTTCTGCAAACGTTGGTGGTGCCGATCGTCGGGACCATCGGCTCGCAACTCGACGTCGGCCCCACCGCCGTCGGCTGGCTCCTCACCGCGAACCTCCTCGCGGCCGCCACCGCGACGCCCGTCCTCGGCCGCCTGGCCGATCTCCGCGGCAAACGGCCCGTCCTGCTCGGGGTGCTCGTGGTCGTGCTGCTCGGTTCCCTCATCGGTGCGTTGTCGACGTCGGTAGGAGTGCTGATCTTCGCCCGCGTGCTCCAGGGCGTGTCGTTCGCGCTGTTCCCGATCGGCATCGCGGTCCTGCGTGACGAACTTCCCGCCGAGAAGCTGACCGGGGCGATGGGGATCTTCTCCGGCACCCTCGGATTCGGCGGATGCTTCGGCATCGTCCTCACCGGTGTGCTGGTCTCCGACGGCGCCGACTTCCACCGCATCTTCTGGCTGTCCTCGGCCATCACCGCCGCCGGACTCGTCCTCGCCTGGATCGCCATCCCCCGCCGCCCGCGCACCGGAACCGGATCCATCGACTGGATCGGCGCGGCCGCTCTGGCCGCCGGCCTGGTCCTCGTCCTGCTGCCGCTCGCCGAGGGCGGTACCTGGGGCTGGACGTCCCCCGTCACCATCGTCAGCGGAATCGCCGGAATCCTGGTCCTGATCGGCTGGTTCCTCTTCGAACGCAGGATCACCGACCCACTCGTCGCGCCCCGGCTGCTGACCAACCCGCCCGTCCTCGTCACCCACCTGTCCGCGCTCGTGGTCGGCATGTCGATGTTCGTGATGTTCCTGGGCAGCTCGTACTTCGTCCAGACCCCGCGCGCGGTGGCCGGATACGGCTTCGGGGCCACCGTCCTCGAGGCCAGCACCGTATACCTGCTGCCGGGCGCGATCAGCGGCGTCCTCGCCTCGATCCTCAGCGGAAAACTGATCCACCGCTTCGGATCCCGCGCCGTCCTCATCGCCGCGAGCGTCGTCGGCGTCAGCGGTTTCGTCGTGTTCGTCTTCGCCCACGACCGCACGTGGGAAGTCATCGCGGCCATCCTGCTGGTCAACACGTACATCAGCCTCGCGTACGCGTCGCTGCCGTCACTGCTCGTGGCCGAGGTCCGGCAGGACGAGACCGGCGTCGCGAACAGCATCAATTCCATCGCCCGGTCCGTGGGCAGTTCCGTCGCCAGCGCGCTGCTCGCGACCCTGCTCGCCGGCATCACCATCGACGGAACGGACGTCCCGACCGAATCGGCGTACGTGATCGCGTTCGTCGTCGGCGCGACCGCCGCCGCCCTCGCCGGGCTGCTGCCGTTCTTCGGGATCACGCGCACCACCCGCACCCCGTCCGACGAGGAGGAGGACGAGGTCCACGCGACCGCCCTCGCGGCCGAGTGGGGCACCGTCGGTGGCCTCGGCGGAGCGAACACCCGCGGTTCGGGTGAGCGCCCCGCTCAACGGGTGAGGTTCGCTCCCGAATCTTGATCGAACAGGGCGATCTTCGCCCGGTCGAACCACAGTTCCACCGGCCTGCCGTGCGCCGCGGACGATTCGGTCGACAACCGGGCGACCAGCTGCCCGCCGCCCGCGACCGCGGTACCCGAGTCTGCGGCGAGCTCCTCGAGTTCCCGGGAGGTCACCTGCGGCCCCTCCGCCGTGAAATAGGCGTACTTGTCCGAACCCATCGACTCGAGCACCTCGATGTTGGCCGTGAAGGTGCCACCGGCCGCTCTCTGCCCCTCGTCGACGAGCCCCACGTCCTCGAAGTGCTCGGGACGGATCCCGACGACGACGTCCTTCGCCGTGTTCGACGACCCGATCTTGTCGCGTGTCTCCGGGGGCAGCGTGAACTCGCCGAGCGGCGTCGACACCCCGTCGGCGGTGAGCTGCCCCGGGAAGAAGTTCATCGACGGCGAGCCGATGAACCCGGCGACGAACAGGTTGTTCGGGTGGTCGTACAGATCCTGCGGCGCCCCGATCTGCTGAACCACACCGCCCCGCAGCACCACCACCCGATCGCCGAGGGTCATCGCCTCGGTCTGGTCGTGCGTGACGTACACCGTGGTGGTGCCGAGTCGCTGTTGCAGCCGGGCGATCTCGGTGCGCATCTGGACGCGGAGTTTGGCGTCGAGGTTCGACAGCGGCTCGTCCATCAGGAACGCCTTGGGGCTGCGGACGATCGCCCGGCCCATCGCGACCCGCTGCCGCTGTCCGCCCGACAGATTGGCCGGTTTGCGATCGAGGTGCTGGGTGAGGTCGAGGATCTTGGCGGCGTTGTCCACCTTCGCCGCGATGTCCGACTTCGACATCTTCGCCAGGGTCAGCGGGAACGCGATGTTCTGCCGCACCGTCATGTGCGGGTACAGCGCGTACGACTGGAACACCATCGCGATGTCGCGGTCCTTCGGCGCCTTCTCGTTGACCCGCTCCCCCGCAATGCGCAGTTCACCGGACGAGATGTCCTCCAGGCCGGCGATCATGTTGAGAGTGGTCGACTTTCCGCACCCGGACGGTCCGACCAGAATGATGAATTCGCCGTCGGCGATCGTGATGTCGACGTCGCTCACCGCCTTGGCGCCGTCCGGGTACAGCTTCGTCACCTTGTCGAGCACGATTTCGGCCACAGAAACTCCTTCATAGTTTCGACCCTGCAAGCAGGTCTCAGCCCTTCACCGCGCCGGAGGTCAGACCGGCCACGATGCGTCGTTGGAAGAACAGCACGAAGATGATGATCGGGATCGTGATCACCATCGCGGCTGCGGCGATCGAGCCCGTCGGCTCCTCGAACTGGGAGGCGCCGGTGAAGTTCGCGATCGCGGCCGGGGCGGTGATGGACCGTTCCGTCGAGGTCAGCGAGATCGCGAACAGCAGGTCGTTCCAGCAGAAGATGAAGACCAGGATCGCGGCGGTGACGATGCCCGGCGCCGCCAGCGGGGCCACGACCTTCCGGAACGCCTGAGCCGGTGTGGCGCCGTCCATCTTGGCCGCCTTCTCGAGCTCCCAGGGGATCTCCTTGAAGAAGGCGGACAACGTGTAGATGGCCAGCGGCAGCGCGAACGTGATGTACGGGAGGATCAGACCCGCCCAGGTGTCGAACAGCCCGAGCCTGCGCTCGATGTCGAACAGCGGGCTCACGAGGGAGATCTGCGGGAACATCGCGATCAGCAGGGCCACGCCGACCAGCAGCTTCTTGCCTGGGAAATCCAGCCGGGCAATGGCGTAGGCGGCCATGGTGCCGATGACGACGGCGATCACCGTGGAGATGAGCCCGATGCCGATGGAGTTGATCAGCGCACTGGTGAAGGCGTTGGTCTGGAAGATCCCGCGGTAGTTGTCGAGTGTCCACTTCTGCGGAATGAACTTGCCGTCCTTGATCGTTCCCGCGGGCTTGAACGACAGGCTGGCGATCCACAGCACCGGGACCAGTGCGTAGAGCAGGACGAGCAGGTTGACCACGGACCAGCTGATCTTGCGGCGAGGTGTGTCGACGACGGCCATGGCTATCGGTTTCCTTCCGTGTCGGACCCGGGAGCCGAGGCGCCGAACAGCTTGATGAACACGAACGCGAGCAGCGCGACGCAGAGGAAGATGAGGACGCTGATCGCGGAGCCGATTCCGAGGTTGAATGCCTTGAACAGGTTGTCGTAGCCGAGGATCGACAGTGATCCGGTGTCGTTGGCGCCCTTGGTGAGGACGTAGATGTTGTCGAAGATCCGGAACGCGTCGAGCGTGCGGAACAGCAGCGCCACCAGGATTGCCGGTTTCATCAGCGGCAGGATGATCCGCACCAGCCGCGTCCACGCCCCGGCGCCGTCGACCTGAGCGGCCTTGAGGAGGTCGTCGGGGACGAGGGCCAGTCCGGCGAGCAGCAGCAGCGCCATGAACGGCGTCGTCTTCCACACCTCGGCGAGCACGATGATCGCCAGCGACGGAATCTGCTGCGTCAGCGGGGCGCTGCCGTCGGGCAGCAGGTTGGCGAGATACCCGGTGCCCGGCGTCCACGCGTAGTACCAGCTGTACGCGGCGGCCACGGTGACGATGCCGTACGGGATCAGCACCACCGTCCGCACGATGCCCTTCCCGACCAGCGTCCGGTGCATCACGAGCGCCAGGATCAGGCCCAGGACGAACTCGATCACCACCGACACGACCGTGATGCCCACCGTCACCGCGAAGGCCTGCCACCAGTACGCGTCCGACAGCACCGACACGTAGTTCGCGAGGCCCACGAATTTGCGGTCGTCAGGGAAGCGGAGGTCGTAGCGCTGCAGGCTCAGCCACACCGCGTAGACGACGGGGTAGGCCGTCACCGCGACCATGAGGATCGCGGCGGGAGCCACCAACCACAACCCCAGTCTGCGTTCGGCCTTCTTCCCTTCCGAGATCTGCTTCTTCGACGCGACTTTCGGCTCTTCGGCCCGGTCCGCCTGCACGGTTTCGGTCGTCACGGGATCAGCCCTTCCGAGTTGACCGCCTTGCGTACCTGTTCGGCGAGTTCGTCGACGGTGCGCGGCGGGTCGATGTCACCGACCGGATTCAGCGTGTCGGTGATCAGGGTCGAAATGCTCTGGTACGCCGGTGACACCGGGCGGACGGATGCCGTCTCGAGGCTCTCCCGCACCTCCCGCCACGCCGGGTACGCCTCCTGGAACGCCGGGTCGTCGTACAGGCTCGCCAACGTCGGCGGCACACCACCGTTGACGGCGTTGTTGCGCTGGTTCTCCTCGTTCCGCAGGCACGACACCGCCTCGAACGCCAGGTCCGGATGCTGGCTGGTCTTCGCGACCGCGATGTTGAATCCGCCGATCGTCACCTCGGCCGGACGCCCGGGGATCACCGACGGGTACGGCGCCGGGAGGAAGTTCTGCTGACCGTCGACGGTGAGCACCGTGTTACCTGTGTCCACGGACGTCGGGTTGCCCTTCTCGTCGATGAACGGCAGGTCCCCCTTCTCCGCGTTCTCGATCATGCCCGGCAGCACGAACGGCCAATTGACCTCGAACGCAGCCTTTCCGCTCTCCATCCCCAGCCGGGACGACGCCTCGTCGCCCTGGGACACCGACGGGTCGGCACCCTCTGCGGTGGCCACCCGCTTCATGACCTCGAGCGCCATCAGCGCGGCGTCACCGTCCGCGACCGTCACGGTGGTCCCGTCCTCGGCGACGACGGACCCGCCCGCGCTCGCGAGCAGGGTGTTGAACCACACCATCAGGCCCTCGTACTGCTTGCCCTGCACCCCGATCCAACTGGGCCGGCCCTCCGCGGCGAGGCCCTCCGCGATGTCGATCATCTGATCCCACGTCTGCGGCGGCTGCCCGTCCGGCATGAGGTCCTTGCGGTACCACAGCAACTGGGTGTTGGTGTTCAGCGGCGCGGCGTACAGCTGGTCCTGCCACTTCGCGGATTCGAGGGGGCCTTCGAGCGTGCCCTCGCTGACCTCCGCCGCGATGCCGGGCGGGAGAGGTACCGCCCAGCCGGCCTCGGCGAACTCGGCGGTCCACACCACGTCGAGTGTCATGATGTCGAGTGACGTGTCGTTTCCGGTGAGCCGGCGGGCCAACTGGAGCCGCTGATCGTCCGCGCCCTTCGGCAGCGTGCGCTGCTCCACGGTGTACCGGCCGCCGGCCGCCGCCGTGCAGTTGGCCGCGGCCTCCGCATACTGTTCGGCGCCGTCGGCAGCCGTGTAGAAGCTGAGGACGATGCCCTCTTCGGACGACCCGCACGCAGCCAGCAGGGGAACGGTGAGGACGGCGGCGGCACCGATCAGTCCCCACTTCAACGAGCGTCCGGGCTTGGTGCGATACAGCACAGCCGCCTCCTCGAGCGGCCCCTCACGGATCCAGTCGCGGTACGGCTGGGCACGCGGGCCCGCACATTTGTTCCTGCCGGAACGCGCACTCCACCGACAGGTCACGGTTTCGGCGCGGGCCTAGGCCCACGCATTGCGCCGTAAACCTATCCGACATCGTCGGCGAACTGGGTGAAATCGCCGCGAACGTCGCGAATGGGACGCAATCCGTGACCCGACCGCAACCCGCAGGTCGAGTCGGGAGCGCCGATCAGAGCGCCAGTTTGGCCAGCATGTCCCGGGCCTTCTCCGCCGACTTCGGCTCGCACAGCACGTCGTACCGCCCGGCGACCAGCTGCATGGTCGACGCGAAGTCCCGGGTTCCCCGCGTCGCCGCGTACGGGATCGTCGTGGAGATCAGCCCGAAGATGATGCCGCCGACGATGCCGACGACGAGCGGCGCCAGGAAACCGCCCGTGACGATGCCCAGCAGCAACCCGAAGAACACGCCGAGCCAGGCCCCCGAAACAATGCCCCCGCCAATCACTTTCGCCCAGGTGAGGCGGCCCAGCACCCGCTCGACCTGCATGAGGTTGACACCCACGATGGTGACGTCCTCCACCGAGAATTCCTGATCGGAGAGGTAGTCGACGGCGCGCTGCGCCTCCGCGTACGTGGGATACGAACCGATGGGCCAGCCCGTGGGGGGTTCCGGCAGAGCCCCACGCCGCGCCCCATTGGACTGTCCGAGTGGATTCGTCATCGTCAGCTGGTCTCCTCGTGTGGTTCTCTCAGGATCGGTCGTGTGAGAACCATTCTGCCTGCTGAGGCTATTTCTCGTCGGGTCGCACGAACTCGGTGGTCCGTTTCATACCCGCGGCGCGACCCTTGGCGGAGATCACGAGCGCCATCTTGCGACTCGCCTCGTCGATCATCTCGTCGCCGAGCATGACGGCACCGCGACCGCCGCCGGCCGCGGAGGTGTGGAACTCGTAGGCGTCCAGGATCAGTTCGGCGCGGTCGTAATCGTCCTGACGGGGGCTGAACACATCGTTCGCCGCCTCGATCTGGGTGGGATGCAGCACCCACTTGCCGTCGAAGCCGAGTGCGGCCGTGCGCTGCGCCGACCGGCGGAACGCCTCCACGTCGCGGATCTGGAGATAGGGACCGTCGATGGCCTGCACCCCGTGCGCGCGGGCGGCCATCAGGATGGTCATCAGGATGTGGTGGTAGGCGTCGCCACGGTCGTAGCCGTCCGGTTGCTCCCCGACGACCAGCGTGCGCATGTTGATGCTCGCCATGAAGTCGGCGGGACCGAACACCAGGGTCTGCACGCGGGGGCTGGCCGTCGCGATGGCGTCGATGTTGGTGAGCCCGATCGCATTCTCGATCTGCGGCTCGATACCGATCCGGCCCACCTCGAGCCCGTTGGCCTTCTCTATCTGGGTCAGCAGCAGGTCGAGGGCCTGAACATGACTGGCGTCCGGCACTTTCGGCAGCAGGATCGCGTCGAGGTGGGCGCCCGCGCGTCCCACGACCTCGACGACGTCGGCGTACGTCCACTCGGTGGTCCAGTCGTTGACCCGCACCACCTTGATCTGGTCGCCCCACCCGTCCTCGGCGAGCGCCTCGGCGATGGTGCCGCGCGCTTCCTGCTTGGCGAGCGGCGCCACCGCGTCCTCGAGGTCGAGGAAGATCTCGTCCGCGGGCAGCCCCTTCGCCTTGTCGATCATCTTGCGGCTGCTGCCCGGAACGGCGAGCACCGATCGCCGTGGCCTGTAGACGGAACTCATGACGGACGATCCTCCACTTTCGCAGGTGTTCGATTCCCTGTATTTCTGTACAAGGATCTAGCCTGGCAATCATGGCAGCTGCGAACAAGGTTTTTGCAGCCAGGCTGGCCGGCCTGGTGGTGCTCGGCCCCGATGGGGAGTCGATCGGCCGCGTCCGGGACGTGGTGATCACCGCGCGCGTCGGCCGGCAGCAGCCGCGCGTCCTCGGACTGGTCATCGAATTGTTCACGCGCAAACGCATCTTCGTCCCGATGCTCCGCGTCACCGCCATCGAACCGAGCTCGGTGACACTCACCACCGGCAACGTCAGTCTGCGCCGATTCCAGCAGCGGCCCGGCGAGGTGCTCGCCCTCGCCCAGGTGGCGGATTCCCACGTGCGCGTGGACGACCCGGAACTCGAGGAGTTGCGGGACGCCGACATCATCGTCGTCGATCTGGGCATCGAGCAGACCCGCACCCGGGACTGGGTGGTGTCGAAGGTCGCGGTGCGCGGGCACCGCGGCCGACTCGGTCGCCGCGCCGCCATGCACGTCGTCGAGTGGCAGCACGTCCAGGGCCTCACGCAGACCGACCTGGCGATGCCCGGCCAGGGCGTCTCGGCGCTGCTCACGCAGTTCGAGGGCATGCGCGCGGCCGACGTCGCGAACGCGATGCGGCTCCTGCCGGAGAAACGCCGCCACGAACTCGCCCTCGCACTCGACGACGAACGTCTCGCCGACGTCGTCCAGGAACTGCCCTCCGACGACCAGACGGACCTGCTCATGCACCTCGAGGTCGAGCGCGCCGCGGACGTCCTCGAGGCCATGGACCCCGACGACGCCGCCGACCTCCTCGGTGAACTTCCCGAGACCGAGGCCGAATCGCTGCTGCAGCTGATGGACCCGCAGGACTCCGAGCCGGTCCGCCGGCTGCTCGAGCACTCCCCCGACACCGCGGGTGGTCTGATGACTCCGGAGCCGGTGGTCCTCACCGCCTCGACGACGGTCGCCGAGGCGCTGGCCCGTGCCCGGATCTCGGACGTCACCCCCGCTCTCGCGAGCATGGTGTTCGTCGTCCGCCCACCGACCGCGACGCCGACGGGCCGCTACCTCGGTTGCGTGCACCTGCAGAAACTGCTGCGGGAACCGCCCGCGAGCCTGGTCGGCGGACTGCTCGACACCGACATGCCGCGGCTGGCACCCGAGGATTCCCTGACGTCGGTGACCCGCTACTTCGCCACTTACAACCTGGTGTGCGGGCCGGTGGTCGACGCCGAGGACCACCTGATCGGGGCGGTCACCGTCGACGATGTCCTGGACCACCTCCTCCCCGAGGACTGGCGTGAAGAGGAGATCGACGGATGAGCGAGAAGTCAGCCAGCGCGGCCGCCCGGAGCCTGTCCGACCGGCAGCGCCTCGACACCCCGCGGGGTACCCGCCGCTTCCGGGTCACGTACGACGTGGAGGCCGTCGGCCGGGCCAGCGAGAACTTCGCCCGGTTCCTCGGCACGGGCCGCTACCTGATGATCCAGACAGTGGTGGTGATCGTCTGGATCATCATCAACGTCTTCGCGGTCCGTTTGCAGTGGGACCCGTACCCGTTCATCCTGCTCAAC
The DNA here is from genome assembly GCF_048381435.1 of Rhodococcus mengyinensis. Taxonomy (NCBI): domain Bacteria; kingdom Bacillati; phylum Actinomycetota; class Actinomycetes; order Mycobacteriales; family Nocardiaceae; genus Rhodococcus; species Rhodococcus mengyinensis. The sequence goes on from NZ_JBLWIT010000099.1 coordinate 15,804, forward strand.
CTGGCGTTCTCCACCCAGGCCGCGTACGCGGCGCCGCTGATCCTGCTGGCGCAGAACCGCCAGGAGAACCGCGACCGCGTCTCTCTCGAGGAGGACCGCTCGCGCGCCGAGCAGACGAAGGCGGACACCGAGTTCCTCGCCCGGGAACTGGCCGCGCTGCGCATCGCGATCGGCGAGGTCGCCACCCGCGACTACCTGCGGCGCGAGCTCGACGAGATCAAGTCGCTGCTGGGCGACGACGAAGACACCCGCACCCGGCGCAAATGAGGGTCGGCAAATCCCCGCAAACTCCGGCAGGGTCGATCACGTATATGTAACGTCAGTCACATCTTCTCGGATGTATGCGGTGTGCGAAAGCGAAGAGCACCGCAGGGGGTGATCGAGTGCGGATACGTGGACTGTTGACGGTGACTGCCCTGACAGTGGGCGCAGTTGCCACCCTCGGTTCCTCGACCGGCGGTTCTGCTGTGAGTGGAGCGTCCGTGGGCACTTTCGCGTTCGGTTCCACGACGGGAGCGACGACACTCACGGCAGCGTCGATCACGCCGGGAACCACGCCCCAGGCCGCGTACTTCCCGCCGTCGGGAATCGTGGCGCCGACACCGCGGGTCGCCCGGTCGCAGCGGGCCGCTCCCCCGCCGCCCGCGCCCGCACCGCTGCCCGCCGTGACAAATCCCACATCCCCGACGTCGCCGTCCGGCACCGGGCTCATCGCCGCACCGGTGATCCTGAGCGCTCTGGGCATCCCGGAGATCGTGCTCAACGCGTACCGATCCGCGGAACTCGAGATGATGGCGGAGTCCCCGAAGTGCGGTCTGCCGTGGCATCTGCTGGCCGGTATCGGCCGCATCGAATCGGGTCACGCCGGCGGCGGCCGGACCGACTCGGTCGGCACCACGATCACCCCGATCCTGGGTCCCGTTCTCGACGGCAGGCTGGCCGGCAACGAGGTCATCCGAGACACCGACCGCGGCGCCACCGACGGCGACCCCGGGCACGATCGCGCCGTCGGACCGATGCAGTTCATTCCGTCCACGTGGGCCAAGTACGCCTCCGACGGCAACGCGGACGGTGTGGCCGATCCGAACAACGTGTTCGACGCGACGCTGGCGGCCGCCCGGTACCTCTGCTCGGGTGGTCTCGACCTCCGCGATCCGCTCCAGGAGACCCGCGCGGTCCTGCGGTACAACAACTCTGCCGCGTACGCCGCCAACGTCATCACCTGGTCGAACGCCTACCGGAACGGGGGAACTCCGACGCCGAGCCAGTTGTCGGAGTCGGCGTCGCCGTCGCCCGGACGTCTCGCCGACGCCGCCGCGGCCGAATCGGACCTTCCACGCGATCTCGCGACCACCCCGCAGCCCTCCACGGACGGCGCGGCCACTCCCGCGACGCCCGCTCCGGCCCCGCCGATTCCCGGACTCCCGCCGCTGCCGCAACTGCCCTGTCTGATCTTCTGCCCGCCCGCCGACCCCGGCGTCCCGGCATCCGTCACGCCCGGCCCGGTCGAGCCCGCCCCGGGCGCCCCTCCGGCCGACGTCGTTCCCCGGTAGTCACCTCCGCCTCCGCCGCGCGCTCTGCTTGCAGGGCGCGCGGCGGAGTGTTCCGGGGTCCGGATCGTGACGCACCGACCGGCCCGATCCGTGCGGGACCCCCGGCACCTCCACGTCCTGGCGTGACCTTGCCGTGTTCGTTACCCTCGCTCACATGCCTTCGGAATAACGGAACCGTGCGACACAAGTCCGTTTGATCACGGTTGGATAACGGAAACGTATCGAATCAGGTAGCCTCGATCCGGTCAGTTGAACGGAACACCCCAAGACGGGGGTCGCAGGAGGCAATCGAGTGGGTCGGCACAACAAGAAGACGGACTCCCATATCCGCCGCAATTCGGTCATCGCGCTTACCGGACTCGTCCCCATCGGACTGATCACCGCAGCCAACACGGCCGGCGCCGCACCCAAGGTCCCTTTCCTCTCCACTAGCTCCTCGTCGGAGGTCGCCGACGTCGCCCAGGAGGCGACCGACACCGCACCCGAGGCCGCGGAAGCCGTCACCCCCGTGGCCGAGACCGCCGCCGAGGCCGCACCGGCAGCCGAAGCGGCGCCCGCTGCGCCGGCACTCGCACCCGTCCAGGCCACCCCGCCCCTCCCGGCGAGCATCGCCCAGGGCGCGCTCGGCATCCCGGCCATCAGCGTCACGGCGTACCAGAACGCCGAGCGCATGCTCGCCGTCGAACAGCCGGGGTGCGGCATGTACTGGACGCTCATCGCCGGAATCGGCCGCGTCGAGTCCACCCACGCCTACGACGGCAAGGCGGATGACAAGGGCAACATGCTCAAGCCCGTCCTCGGCCCCGTCCTCGACGGCACCCTCGGCGGCAACGCGGTGATCCGCGACACCGACGGCGGCAAGCTGGACGGCGACGCCAACTACGACCGCGCAGTCGGCCCCACCCAGTTCCTCCCCGAGACGTGGAACCGCTACGCGGGCGACGGCAACGGCGACGGCGTCGCCGATCCGCAGAACCTCTTCGACTCAGCGCTGACCACCGGAAAGTACCTGTGCGACGGCGGATTGAACGTCAAGGATCCGATTCAGGCCGCCAAGGCCGTGCACCGTTACAACAACTCCGCCGCCTACGTAGCCAACGTGCTCGCCTGGTCCGCCGGCTACTCCAGCGGAATCATCCCGGCAGCCGCGGACCTGCCGCGCATCCACTGAGCGCGCATCCTTACCATTGAGTCATGCCAGTCCTGAGCGAGTCCGCTGTACGTAGCGCCCTGGCGCGCGTCCAGGATCCCGAGATCCGGAAACCGATCACCGAACTCGGGATGGTCAAGAGCATCGACATCGCGTCCGACGACAGCGTCGACATCGCGATCTACCTGACCACCGCGGGCTGCCCGATGCGGACCGAGATCAGCGACCGTGTCACCAAGGCCGTGGCGGACGTCCCCGGTGTCGGTGCGATCCGCGTCGAACTCGACGTGATGAGCGACGAGCAGCGCACCGAACTCCGCAAGTCACTGCGCGGAGACTCGGCCGAGCCCGTCATCCCGTTCGCCCAGCCGGGTTCCCTGACCCGCGTCTACGCGGTCGCGTCCGGTAAGGGCGGCGTCGGCAAGTCCAGTGTCACCGTCAACCTGGCCGCCGCACTCGCCGCCCGCGGACTGTCGGTGGGCGTTCTCGACGCCGACATCTACGGACACTCCGTTCCCCGCATGCTCGGCAACGACGCCAAGCCCACGCAGGTGGAGCGCATGATCATGCCGCCCGTCGCGCACGACGTGAAGATGATCTCCATCGCCCAGTTCACCCAGGGCAACACCCCGGTCGTCTGGCGTGGACCGATGCTGCACCGCGCGCTGCAGCAGTTCCTCGCCGACGTCTTCTGGGGCGACCTGGACGTACTGCTGCTCGATCTGCCGCCCGGCACCGGCGACGTCGCCATCTCCGTCGCGCAGCTGATCCCCGGTGCGGAGATCCTCGTCGTCACCACTCCGCAGCAGGCTGCCGCCGAGGTGGCCGAGCGCGCGGGCGCCATCGCATTGCAGACCCGTCAGCGCATCGTCGGAGTCGTCGAGAACATGTCCTGGATGGACATGCCCGACGGCAGCCGGATGGACATCTTCGGGTCCGGCGGCGGACAGGCCGTCGCCGACCGTCTCACGAAGGCTGTGGGCGCGAAGGTGCCGCTGCTGGGACAGATCCCGCTCGAGCAGGCGGTCCGTGAAGGCGGCGACGGCGGCGTTCCCATCGTCCTCGGCCACCCGGATTCGCCGGCCGCGACGGCACTCCGCGACATCGCGGACAAGCTGGCCGTCCGCAAGCGGGGACTCGCCGGAATGTCGCTGGGGATCGACACCACCCGCCACCTCTAGGCGCTACGCGCCTGTGCGCCTTTCTGGTTGCCGGAGCAACCGGAAAGGCGCACGAGCCCGGAGGGCCTATGTTGCGTCGAGGTCGATCGGGGGGCGCTCGCCTGCCGCGAGGGGCTTGTTCTGCGGCGGAGTGGGCGTCGACGGATCGACGCTCACGGCCTTCGTCCCGGACTTGTCGAACGACACCGAACTCGGCTTGTCGAAGTTGCCGGTGAGAATCGAATCGTCACCGTCGAGCAGATGCTTGGTGATGACCGCGCGCGGTGTCATGCCGCGCAGCTGATTGAGGTCCGACAGCGGCTTGCGCAGATCCTCGAATTCCGGACCCAGCTCGTCCTTGAGCTGCTGGCTGGCGCCGCTCGCATACTCACGGACCTGCCTCAGTGATTTCGTTACCCAGCTGACCGCACCCGGAAGCCGCTCGGGTCCCAAGATGACCAGAGCTGCGACGAGGAGGACCATGAACTCGCCCCAACCAATGTTGCCGAACACGTGGTCAGCCTACTGTGCGGTGAGGGTGTGTGCCCAGGTGACGGAGCGATCTCACAGCAACCTCTCGAGTCAGTCGGAGGCCGGGGTCACGTCGACATCGACGAGCCGGCCCTCGCGAATCAGCTGAACCCGGACGGGTTCGCCGATCTTCTGCAGGTTGACGGCCACGACCAGTTCGTCGGCGCTGGTGACCGTGCGGTCACCGACCTTGACGATCACATCGTTCTCGACGACCCCTGCGCGCGCGGCCGGGCTGTCCGAACGGACATTGGCCACCTGGGCGCCGCTGGTGTTGTCGTTGACGACGGTGCGGGCATTGACGCCGATGTCCGGGTGGTGCATCTTGCCGTCCCGGATGAGGGTCTGAGCGACCGTCGTGACGTCGTCGATGGGAATTGCGAAGCCGAGACCCACCGAACCGCCGGACTCGCTGAGCATGGCGGTGTTGATGCCGATGACCCGGCCGGTGTCGTCGACGAGCGCGCCACCCGAGTTGCCGTGGTTGATGGCGGCGTCGGTCTGGACGGCGTCGATGACGGCGTTCGTGTCGGAGCCCTCGCCGGACAGTCGCATCGGACGGTGCAGGGCGCTGACGATTCCGCGGGTGACGGTCTTGCTGAGCCCGAGGGGCGATCCGACGGCGACGACGTCCTCACCGACCTGCACGTCGCCGGACTTGCCGAGTTCCGCGACCGTCAGGTTGTCGGCGGACACCTTGAGCACGGCCAGGTCGGTCTTGATGTCGCGACCGACGATCTGGGCGTCGGCCTTGGTTCCGTCCGAGAAGATCACCTGGATCTTGCCGCCGTCGGGGGCGGTGGCCGCGGCGGAGATGACGTGATTGTTGGTGACGATGTAGCCGGCGCCGTCGATGACGACACCCGAACCGGTACTGCCCTGGTCGCCGACCGCCACCTGGATGGACACGACGGCGGGCAGCACGGCGTCCGCGACCTGCGCGACGGGCGACTGGCCGAGGTCGTCCTCGCCGCCGCCCTGGACGAGGGTGACGCTCTGGCTGGTGAGCGAGCTGCGATCGGCGGTGATCACGGCGGCCAGGAGGCCGCCGACCAGACCGATTGCGAGTGCGATTCCGCCGAGCGCGACGAGCGCCTTCGGCGCCACCTTGCCGCCGAACAGGACTTCGCGGGCGCTGAGCGCGGGGGCGGGCGGGCGGGAACGTTCTTCGGCGTGCAACGCCGGGGAGCCCAGCTCGACGCCCGCGTCGGGATCACGCCAGGGGTCGGCGGGCGGCGCCTCGGCTGCCGGGGTCGCGGGCTTCTCGTTGGGATCACGCTGAATGGTGTCGACCTCGCCGTCCGGCCGGCCGAACGCCTCCGCCAGTACGGGGTCGGGGGCACCGACCTTCACCGAGGGTTCGCTCTCACCCCGGGCGTCCGACGGGGCGAAGGAACCGGTGACGCCACCGGGCCGGCCGAATGCGCGGCTGGACGCTGCGTCGATCTGCGGCCGGTAGACGGGCCTCGGATCGAGCCGTGGGGCGTCCGCCGGGCGGAGCGTGCCCGACTCGTCCGCCACGGGACCGTCGGGTGCCGTCGTATCGGAACCCGGAGTCTTGTAATCCGCCGTCACGCTGTCGTGTCCCCCTCGTGTGCGTCAGTCACGCGCCCCAGTATCACCGATGCCTCGCTGAGCGCGGACACCGCCGTCGTCGGTCCGGATGCGCTCAACGGCGCCGGCGCCGGGACCAGATCCGGCTCGTGATCGAGTACGCGCTCGTGAGCGGCGAATCCGGGGTGTGGGAGTCGAACGGGGTTTTGTCGGCGGGATCGCCCTGGTTGCAACTGGGGATCTGGCTCAGCAGACCGAGGAGGCCGGACGGCATGGCGACATCGCCGCTGCGGCGCAGGGCACGCCTGGCCTGTTGCTGGGAGTCCACCTCGAACGCACACTCGGCGCAGATCGACAGGTGGTGGGCGGCGCGCAGATAGGCGGACATGCGGAGTTCACCGTCGACGAAGGCGGCGATCGCCTCACTCGCCAGGTGTTCGGTGGAGCCAAACTGGCGAGGTACACGCCCCTGCGTCATTCGTCCCTCCTGGTAACTACCCGACGCCGATCTGATCGGAGTCAACCTTTCCGTTCACAGCCAGATGCTCGCGCAGAGCCTGCCTGCCGCGGTGGATGCGGCTACGCACGGTTCCGAGCTTGACACCCAGTGTGGCACCGATCTCCTCGTAGGACAGTCCTTCGATGTCACACAGCACGACCGCGGCGCGAAACTCCGGGGCCAACGAATCGAGCGCTGCCTGCAGATCCGCGTCCAGGCGGGCGTCGTGGTAGATCTCCTCGGGGTTCGGCCCGTCGGCCGGGACACGATCGTAGTCCTCCGGGAGCGCTTCCATGCGGATGCGGTTACGACGACGGACCATGTCGAGGAAGAGGTTGGTGGTGATGCGGTGCAGCCAGCCCTCGAACGTGCCGGGCTGGTAGTCGGACAGGGAACGGAACACGCGGATGAACGTGTCCTGAGTAAGGTCCTCGGCGTCCTGTGCGTCGCCCGACAGCCGGTAGGCCAGTCGGTAGACTCGGTCGCCGTGCTCGCGGACGAGTTCGTCCCAGGACGGCATGGCGGACTTCTCGCCTGTGGCATCGAACACAGCAGTGCCCGTCAGCTCGGCGTCCGACAGCTGCTCGTCGGTGTTTCTCTCGTCTGGAGCCATCGTGTGGTTGCTCATCGAGTTAAGTGGATCCTCCTACTCAGGACCGCAGATCACTGGACGTGGTATAGGCGTCAACTCCCGAGGGCCGGGATTTGTTCCCCGGTTCTCGGACTTTCCTCCGTCGTCGTGATCTCCCCGCCGGGCGGTCTTCGGATCTGGCGTTGGACATACTCTTTCCCACCGCGATATGTGTGCGGTGTGAGCAAGCTGAGGTATTCCTGAGAATCGCGGCCGGGCAGGTCGCGGCATTGTTGTCGAGCGCGCCTCGCAGCGGCGATGACGAGACCCCGATAGCCTCATGTGCGTGCAGACAAACGCCGAACGGATACTCACCCACGCAGAAGGGGCTGTCCGTGAAGACGAGGCCCTCGGTGCGGCCAGGGAGCGGGCGGACGACCTCGGTGCCGGTCCGGTACCTCCCGCGGTCGGTGCTGCTCTAGCCCTGTTTGCCCGCATGCTGGACGCCAAGACGGTCGTCGAGGTCGGAACCGGCGCGGGTGTGAGCAGTTTGTGGCTGCTCCGGGGCATGCGCGAGGACGGCGTCCTCACCACGATCGACAGTGAACCCGAGCACCAGCGGGCCGCCAAGCTGTCGTTCCGGACCAACGACATCGCACCCGCCCGGACGCGGCTCATCAACGGCCGGGCGCTGGACGTTCTGCCGCGGCTCGCCGACGGGGCGTATGACCTGGTGTTCGTCGACAGCGCACCGGTCGATCACCCGCATTACGTCCGTGAAGGGGTTCGCCTGCTGCGTCCGGGCGGCGCGATCGTGCTGCACAACGCCCTGCACGGCGGGCGGGTCGTCGACCCGAGCCAGCGTGACGCGGCGACCGTCGCCGTCCGCGAGGCCGCGAAGGCGCTCGCGGAGGACGACCAGCTGATCCGCGTGTTCCTGCCGATCGGCGACGGTCTGCTCTGCGCGTCCAAGCTCTGAGAGCCCGGTTCGTTCCGGGGCCCTCCCGCTAGATCCAGACGCCCTTGCCGATGGCGACGACGCCGCCGTTGCTGACGGCGAAGCGTTGCTTGTCGCGCTCGAGGTCGACGCCGATGATCTCGCCGTCGCCGACGACCACGTTCTTGTCGAGGATCGCGCGGCGCACGACGGCCCCCTTGCCGATGCGCACACCGGGCATGAGGACGCTGCCCTCGACCGTCGCGCCGCTGTCGACCATCACGTTGGAGCTGAGCACGGAGTTGCGCACGGTGGCCGCGGACAGGATGCACCCGGCCCCGACGACGGACTCCTGCGCGAGGCCGCCCTGCACGAACTTGGCCGGCGCCAGGTTCTCCGTCTCACCGCGGATCGGCCACCGACGGTTGTAGAGGTTGAAGATCGGGTGGACCGACACGAGATCCATGTGGGCGTCGTAGAACGCGTCGAGCGTTCCCACGTCGCGCCAGTAACCCCGGTCGCGGTCGGTGGCGCCGGGAACGATGTTGTCCTTGAAGTCGTACACGGACGCCTCGCCCGCCTCGACCAACGCGGGGATGATGTCGCCGCCCATGTCGTGGTCGGAGTCGGAGTTCTCGGAGTCGGCCCGGATGGCGTCGACGAGCACCTTGGTGGTGAACACGTAGTTACCCATCGACGCGAACGTCATGTTGGGGTCGTCCGGGGTTCCCGGCGGATGCGCCGGCTTCTCGAGGAACTGGACGATGCGGCCCGACTCGTCGCTGTCGATACAGCCGAACGCGAACGCCTCGCTGCGCGGCACCCGGATTCCGGCCACCGTCACTCCCGCACCCGACTCGATGTGGTGCTGCACCATCTGCTCCGGGTCCATCCGGTACACGTGGTCGGCACCGAACACCACGATGTACTCGGGATCCTCGTCGTAGACGAGGTTCAGCGACTGCAGGATCGCGTCCGCACTACCGGTGTACCAGCGCGGGCCCAGACGTTGCTGCGCGGGAACGGGAGTGATGTATTCACCCGCGAACCCGGACAGTCGCCACGTCTGAGAGATGTGGCGGTCCAACGAGTGCGACTTGTACTGCGTCAGAACACACAGGCGGAGGTATCCCGCATTGACCAAATTGCTGAGCACGAAATCGATCAACCGGTAGGCGCCTCCGAAAGGCACAGCAGGCTTCGCCCGATCCGCGGTGAGCGGATAGAGACGTTTGCCCTCGCCGCCGGCGAGCACGATTCCAAGCACATGTGGCTGGCTCCTCACCCTGTCAACCTATCGGGCGGCCACTCCCCCCGCCAGCGAAGCGCCGAGTCACGGTTTCTCCGATACCTGAATGTGTCCGAGAGCGGTGGCCCGAAGCGGCCCGGACGGTTACGTTAGGCCGGTGCGGGTGGCGATGATGACCAAGGAATACCCACCGGAGATCTATGGCGGTGCGGGTGTACACGTCACCGAACTGGTTGCTCAGTTGAAGCAGCTGTGTGAGGTGGACGTGCACTGTATGGGCGCTCCGCGCATCGGAGCGGTCGTACATACCCCCGATCCCGCCCTGGCCGGGGCCAATCCGGCACTCGCGACGCTATCCGCCGAACTGCGTATGGCGGACGCCGCGACCGGTGCCGACGTCGTGCATTCCCACACCTGGTACACCGGCCTGGCGGGCCATCTGGCGTCCGCGTTGTACGACGTGCCCCACATCCTCACCGCCCATTCCCTCGAGCCGCGGAGGCCGTGGAAGGCGGAGCAGCTGGGCGGCGGCTACCGCATCTCCTCGTGGTCCGAGCGCAACGCCGTGGAGCACGCCGACGCGGTGATCGCCGTGAGCGCCGGGATGCGACTCGACGTCCTCGACGCGTATCCGTTCGTCGACCCGCACCGGGTCCACGTGGTGCGCAACGGGATCGACACGTCCGTCTGGCACGCGGGGCCCGCAGGTCCGAGAGACTCCGCCCTCGCGAAGATCGGCGTCGACCCGGACCAGCCGATGGTGGCGTTCGTCGGCCGCATCACCCGGCAGAAGGGCGTCGGTCACCTGATCGCCGCGGCACACCACTTCGCGCCCGAAATCCAGTTGGTGCTGTGCGCGGGAGCCCCCGACACCCCGGAGATCGCCGCCGAGACCGAGCAGGCCGTCGCCGCGCTCGCGGCACATCGGGGCAACGTGTTCTGGGTGCGGGAAATGCTCCCCACCGACCAGGTGCGGGAGATCCTGTCGGCCGCAACCGTCTTCGTGTGCCCGTCCGTGTACGAGCCGCTGGGGATCGTGAACCTCGAGGCCATGGCCTGCGAGACCGCGGTCGTCGCGTCCGATGTCGGCGGTATCCCCGAGGTGGTGGAGGACGGGGTCACCGGCCGTCTGGTGCACTACAACTCGTACGAGCCCGAGGCGTTCGAACAGGCGCTGGCCGAGGCGGTCAACACAATCGCGGCCGACGTCGGCACCGCCCAGGCGATGGGCAAGGCGGGACGGGCGCGGGCGATCGCCGAGTTCTCCTGGGCTGCCATCGCGCAGCAGACCCTCGACGTCTACCAGGACGCGCTGTCCCGGCGCTGAGCGACGAGCTCAGAGCCGGGTGTAGGTGGACACCGTCACCGACGCCGTCACCGGATAGTCCTGCGGCAGCGCCGCGATCGAGGACGCCAGCCGGTCGGCGGTGAGGTGCCGTGCCGACGGCCCCATCCCGACGAGCCGGGCCACGTCGAGGTGCGACAGAGACATCGGGTACTCCACGGCCACGTGGTCGGTGCGCTCGAATCGCCCGGACATCGCTGCCCCGAGACGTTCGACCTTCCGGTCGTCCACCCGGACCATGCCGAGCAGGTCCACGAGCTCCCCCAGGTGCCGCTCCGTGGGGGTGAGGACCACCAGGGACCCGCGCTCGGCGAGCACCCGGTGCGCCTCGTCGGCGTTGCGCGGCGCGAATACGCACAGGACGTGGCTGAGCACGTGGTCCCGCACCGGAAGGTGTTGCCACACGTCGGCAACCACTGCTCCGGCGCGTGGGTGCGCCTTGGCGATGCGCCGGGCCGCGTACTTGGATACGTCGAGGCCGATTCCCCGGCCGGTCGGGACGGCGTCGAGGACGCGCGCCAGGTAGTGGCCTGTGCCCGCGCCGATCTCGAGAATCCGGGGATCGTCGCCGGGTCCGGTGCCCGCCACCACGGCGTCGGCGACGGCATCCATCAGCGGGTCGAAGCTGCCGCCGCCGAGGAAGTCGGCACGTGCGGCGATCATTTCGGGGCTGTCGCCGTCGAACTTGCCGCCGGCCCCGGTCATCAGGCTCACGTAGCCCTGCCGCGCCACATCGAAGGCGTGCCCCTGGTCGCACAGGATCGTGCCTTCGTCGAGTTCCACGGGGGACCGGCACTGCGGGCACGCCAGCAGGTCGGTCACATCGGCCAGCACGAACGTTCGCCTCCCGGTTCCGGACACGGAACAGGCCCCGCACCGAGAACGGCGACGGGGCCTGCCCTGTGAGGTTCTCTCCGCACTCGACTAACTGGTGACGCCCTTGAGCTCTTCACCGAGTGCGGCAGCTTCCTCCGGGGTGAGCTCGACAACCAGACGTCCACCACCCTCGAGCGGAACCCGCATGACGATTCCTCGTCCCTCTTTGGTTGCTTCGAGGGGACCGTCCCCGGTCCGGGGCTTCATGGCCGCCATCCTCTGCTCCCTCCAGATCTGCGCTGCCTGCTTGCGCCTCGACAAATTTTGGCACCCCGCCAACACTCGGCGAGGCTTGTGACATCCATTCTTCCCTATGGACACGAGTACCGGGAACCTGAGTCACGAATAGGCAGGTCCACCGGCAGTTCAGGCGGTGATCGGGACCCAGCAGGCGGCCACGTGGTCGTCCACCATCCCGGTGGCCTGCATGAGTGCATAAGCAGTGGTAGGGCCCACAAATTTGAACCCGCGGCGCTTCAATTCCTTCGCCATCGCGGTGGACTCCGGAGTGACGGCCGGGACGTCGTTCACGGTGGCGAGGCGGCTCGGGCGCGGCGGCGGGGCGAACGACCACAGCAGGGTGTCGAGGTCGGTGTCCGACAACTCCAGGAGGGCCCGCGCATTGCTCACCGACGCCTCGATCTTGGCCCGGTTCCGGACGATCGACGCGTCCTCGAGCAGGCGTGCCACGTCCCGTTCGGTGTAGCGGGCCACGGCCTCCGGATCGAACCCGGCGAACGCGGCCCGGAAGGCCTCGCGTTTACGGAGAATCGTGATCCACGACAATCCCGACTGGAACGCTTCGAGGCACAGCCTCTCGTACAACTCGTCGCGGCCGTGCAGCGGACGACCCCACTCGAGGTCGTGGTAGTCGCGGTACAGCCGGGACCCGTCCGTGTCGACCGCCCACGCGCACCGCACCCGGTCGTCGGGGGCTGTCACGAGGCATCACCCGGCCGTTCGGACGCGGCTTCGACCGCCGCCAACTGCTCACGCAGCGAATCGATTTCACGGCCCAGCCGGGACAGCGCCCAGTCGACCTCGCTGGCCTTGTACCCCCGCACCGTCTGCTGGAAACGCAACGCCTCCACGTCGGCACCCGTCACACCCTCGGCGGGCAGGGCCGTGAGTGTGGTGCCGGGCGGCAGGGGCGCGAGTTCCTCGGAACGGCCGAACACCGCACTGGCGGCGAGGAACAGCATCGCGCCGACGAACGCCATGACGAGCAGATAGAGCAGGGCTGTCACCATGCCCCGATCCTGTCACGGACGTCCGACAGCAACCTTCCTCAGGTGCGCGCGGTCAGGGGCACACCGTGTTCATCGGCGGGCGATCGGCCAGCGCGACGTCCGTCGTCGTCGGGACGAAGGAGTCGCCGTCCACCAGGAACTGGGTCAGACCCGCCCCGGAGTCGGGCACCCCGCAGCGCCGCATCATCGTGCCGATGATCTGCCTGCTCATAACCCCGAGTTCGGACAGCGGGCGGTTACGGTGCTTGCGCACCCCCAGATTGACCTGGCCGATCGCCCCGAGTCCGAGACGGTCGTACGTGTCGAGCAGCAGGCCGATCTCGACGCCGTAGCCGGGGGCGAACGGGACCGCCGACAGCAACTCCCGGGTGCCCGCGTACTCGCCGCCCAGTGGCTGCAGCACGCACGTCAGCTCCGGCCGGAGCGAGGCCAGCATGGGGCGCGCCACGAGCTCGGTCACCCGGCCCCCTCCGTTGGCGTCCTCCGTGCCGCTCAGGCGGAGCGGCCGGCGGTAGTAGCCCTTCACGAGATGGATGCCGTCGGCCGTCAGCAGCGGTCCCAGCAGCTTCGGGACGAAGGCCGGATCCGGGTTGATGAGATCCGAGTCGACGAAGGCGATGAGGTCACCGGTGCTCGCGGCGACGGAACGCCACAGCACCTCGCCCTTGCCCGCCACGGGCGGGAACGCGGGCACCGCCTCCTCCCGGCTGATGACGGTGGCGCCCGCCGCGCGTGCGCGTTCCGCCGTGAGGTCCGTCGATCCGGAATCGAGCACGATCAACTCGTCCACCAGACCACCGAGCAGCGGGTGGATCGTGTCCACCACCGCGGCGACGGTCTCCTCCTCGTTGAGCGCCGGCAGGACCACCGAGACGGTGCGCCCAGCCTTGGCCCGTTCGAGTTCGGCGATGCTCCACGACGGCTGGTCCCAGCTGTTCGCCTCGGCCCAGCTGCGAGGGGTTCGCTCCTCCGCCACCATCGTGCGGGCCGCCCGGGCCCCCACGGCACTCATGCCAGCCCCCGCACGGTGCGGGACGGTGCGCGCCGGCCTTGAATCGCGGCCACCATGTCCACCACTCGACGCGTGGGGGCAACTTCGTGGACACGGAAGACACGGGCGCCTCCTGCGGCGGCCATCGCTGTCGCTGCCAATGTTCCCTCCAACCGCTCGACGAGATCTACCCCTAGAGTCTCCCCGACGAAGTCCTTGTTGCTCAGCGCCATGAGCACTGGCCATCCCGTATTTACAAGATCTTCCACTCGCCGCAACAACTCGAGCCCGTGATAGGTGTTTTTCCCGAAATCGTGGGTCGGATCGATGAGGATCGAGTCGGCGGGCACACCCAGCCGGGCCGCGTTCTCGGCGGCCGACACCACTTCCCGGAGGACGTCGGCGACGACGTCGGCGTAGCGGACGCGGAACGGGCGGGTCCGCGGAACCGCTCCCCCGGTGTGCGAACAGACGATGCCCGCGCCCGTCTCCGCGGCCACCTCGACGAGCACAGGGTCGGCGCCTGCCCACGTGTCGTTGATGAGATCGGCGCCCTCCGCGACGGCCAGCCGGGCCACGTCGCTGCGCCAGGTGTCGACGCTGATGAGCAACTCTGGGTAGCGCTCACGGATCGCGGCCACGAACGGCACCACCCGCCGGGTCTCCTCCGCCGCGTCGACGACGTCACCCGGTCCGGCCTTCACACCACCGATGTCGACGAGGTCGGCACCCTCGTCGACAGCCCGGTCGACCGCCGACATGGCGGCGGAATCGGTGAACGTGGCACCGCGGTCGTAAAACGAATCGGGTGTCCGGTTCACGATGGCCATCACGAGCGCACGATCGACCGCCACGGGGCGCCCGCACAGCGTGGGCGACGGGTGGTCGGGCGCGGGCGGTACGTCTGTCTCGGCCATGTCACCAATATTGCACGCAGCGAAATCGACACCACCCGTGAGTACTTGTTAACGGCGGGCGGTTAACAAGTACTCACGGGCGGCGTAGCCGCATTACCCCTTGGGGAGCGAACCCTTCGCCACTTCGTCGACGTACCCGTCGTACGAGGGCTTGTACCCGTCGCTGCGCCCGGACAGCACGTGCAACGTGTCGGTGTCCTCGACGTCGTAGCCCTCCTTGCGGAGTTCCACCTTGCGGCTCTTGAACGTCGACGTCTGTTCCAACGAGTCGACGACGCGGACGAACAGCGGCACCGCGTACGACGGCAGCCGCTGGAACAGCAACTCCGCGACGTCGGAACCGTCGAACTTCTCGTTCTCGTGCAACGTCACCGCGGCCATCCCGGCGCGACCGTCGGTCCCGGGGATCTCGACGCCGTAGACGACGGCGTGCTCGACCGCGGGATGCGCGAGGAGTGCGCCTTCGACCTCGGTGGTCGCGACGTTCTCCCCCTTCCAGCGGAACGTGTCGCCGAGCCGGTCCACGAACGCCACGTGCGACCACCCTTGGCGGCGCACCAGGTCGCCGGTGTCGAACCAGCAGTCGCCGTCCTCGAAGCCGTCGCGGACGAGCTTCTTGTCGGTGGCCTCCTCATCGGTGTATCCGTCGAACGGCGCCCGGTCCGTCACCTTCGACAGCAGCAGTCCGACGTCGCCGGTGCGCACCTTCCGCAGCCTGCCGTCGGAGTGCCGCCGCGGCGATCCGCTGTCCTCGTCGTACTCGACCACCGCGTGCGGCAAGGGGCAGATGCCCGCCGTCCGGTCGACGTTGAGGGCGTTGACGAACGCGATGTTGCACTCGCTGGCGCCGTAGAACTCGGCCACCCGGGAGATCCCGAACCGGGTGGTGAACTCGGACCAGATCTCCGGGCGGAGACCGTTCCCGACCATCAGCCGGATGGAGTTGTCGCGGTCGCCGGGCTTCTCGGGCTGGTTCAGCAGGTACCGGCACAGCTCACCGATGTAGGTGAACGCGGTGGCCCGGTTCAGTTCGACGTCGGCCCAGAACTTGGACGCCGAGAACTGCTTGCCCAGTGCGAGCGTCGCACCCGACCCGAGCACCGAGGACAGCGACACCGTCAGCGCGTTGTTGTGATAGAGCGGCAGGCAGCAGTACAGGACGTCGCTGCCGCGCAGCCGGACGCCCATGTTGCCGAGCCCGGACATGCTCTTGAGCCAGCGGAAGTGGCTCATCAGGCTGGCCTTCGGCAGTCCCGTGGTGCCGGAGGTGAAGATGTAGAAGGCCTTCTCCCGGGCCTGGATCTGCTCGCACACCTCGGGGTTGTCGTCTTCGGCCTTCTCGGCGAGCCGGTCGAGGTCGTCGAAGTAGAGCACCGAGGGCACGGCGGGCGGTTCGTCGAGCGAGTCCATGGCCTCGCCGCACGCCTCGGACACCACCAGGACCTGGCTGTCGAGCAGCGAGATGCTGTGGGCAAGTACATCTCCGCGCTGGTTGTGGTTCAGCATCCCGGCGGCGGCGCCGAGCTTGACCGCGGCGAGTGCGATGAGCAGCGTCTCGGGCGAGTTCTTGCCCAGGATCCCGACGACGTCCCCGCGTGCCACTCCGAGGTCGGCCAGCACGTGGGCGTAGCGGTTCACGCGGATGTTGGCGTTCCGGTAGCTCAGCGATTCGCCCTCGAACCGCAGGAACGTGCGCCGCGGGTGCGCCGCGGCGACGCGCTGGAAGACGAGGCCGATCGATTCCCTCGCGTCGGGGGTCCGGATCAGGCCGAGGACCCCCTTCGCCATGATCGGCAGCTCCGGAATCATGGCCGGCAACCGCTTCGCGAGGTCGACCACCCCGATCGTCGAACGAGCTTCAGAACGCATGACATCCCCTCAGGCCTGCAGTATGAGTCAGGTCACCTTACTGCACGGTAACAACGTGCGCCACGACGCGGACCGGACGCCGCCTCAGGACACGCAGGCGTCCAGCGCCTCCCCGACATCGGCCCGGACGAGCAGCCTGTCGAGGGCGCGCTGCGCCACGAAACCGCCGCCCCGCAGCCCGTCGAGCCAGTCGAGCAGCCCCGTGTAGTGACCGTGCGGATCGAGCAGGACCACCGGCTTCTCGTGCATGCCGAGATAGCCCGCGGTCCACGTTTCGAACAGCTCCTCGAGCGTGCCGATACCGCCGGGCAGAGTCACGAACGCGTCGGCCCGATCCTCCATGATCTGCTTGCGCTGACGCATGGTGTCGGTGACCACCAGCTCGTCGGCGTCGACGTCGGCGACCTCCCTGTGCACCAGAGCTTTCGGGATGACACCGACGGTCGTGGCCCCGGCGGCGCGGGCGGCCTCGGCCACCGCGCCCATCATCGAGACGTTGCCGCCGCCGGACACGAGTTGCCAACCGCGCTTGCCGATTTCGGTGCCGACCCGGGCCGCGAGTTCCAGGAAATGGTCGTCGACGGGTCCGGACGCGCAGTAGACGCACACCGAGAACGGTTGCGTCGGAACAGTTTTCGGCATCACCACTGATCCTCCGTTCCGAGCAGGGCGGCTTCGTCGACACCCTGCTGCGACCGTATGACGATCTGCACCGCTTCCTCCACACTGTCCGTGACGTGCAAGAGATTGACGTCACCTTCCGAGATCTTGCCGCTGCGCTGGAGAGTTCCCCGTAACCAGTCCACGAGCCCGGACCAGTACTCGGTGCCGAAGAGGACGATCGGGAACCTCGTGACCTTGCGCGTCTGCACCAGAGTCAGCGCCTCGAACAGCTCGTCGAGCGTCCCGAACCCGCCGGGCAGGCAGATGAACGCCTGCGAGTACTTCACGAACATCGTCTTGCGCGCGAAGAAGTAGCGGAAGTTGATGCCGAGGTCGACCCACTCGTTGAGGCCCTCCTCGAACGGTAGCTCGATACCGAGGCCGATGGAGTAACCACCCGATTCGCTGGCACCGCGGTTGGCCGCCTCCATGACGCCGGGGCCGCCGCCGGTCATGACGGCGTAACCCGCCTCGGCCAGGCGCGCACCCAGCGCCCGAGCCGCTTCGTACTCCGGGTGGCCGTCCGGTGTGCGTGCGGAACCGAAGACGGTGACCGCGCGCGGCACCTCGGCAAGGGCACCGAACCCCTCGATGAACTCGCTCTGGATCCGCAGTACCCGCCAGGGGTCGGTGTGCACCCAGTCGGTCGATCCCCGCTCGTCGAGCAACCGCTCGTCGGTGGTGGTGGTGTCGTCCTTGCGGGCGCGCCTCAACTGCACCGGACCCCGGTGCTTCACGGACGAGGACTTCCGGCCGTGAGTGTTCTTCTCGGGTGCCATGCGCCCCAGGCTAGCGGGTGGCCCGTTCGGGGCACCGGGCAGTCACGGGGCGCTCAGATAGGCGCGCAGCACCGTCGTCACGTCGGTGATCTGCTGGACGGGCACGTGCTCGTCCCGCTTGTGGGCGAAGTTCGGGTCGCCGGGACCGTAGTTCACGGCCGGGATGCCGAGCGCGGAGAACCGCGAGACGTCGGTCCACCCGTACTTGGCGCGGAACTCGCCACCCGCCGCCTCGATCAGGGCCGCAGCCGCCGGGTCGCTCAACCCGGGCAGGGCTCCCGGCGACAGGTCCGTGACCTCGAAACCCAGCTCGATCCCGTCGAAGACCTCCCGCACGTGGTCGATCGCCTGCTCGGCGCTGCGGTCGGGGGCGAAGCGGAAGTTCACGTCCATCTCCGCCGCGTCGGGAACCACGTTGCCTGCGACGCCGCCTGCGATCCGCACGGCGGACAACCCCTCCCGGTACACGCAGCCGTCGATGTCCACCGACCGCGCCGTGTAGTCCCACAGCCGCTGCAGGACCGGGGCGAAGCGGTGGATCGCGTTGTCGCCCAGCCACGATCTCGCGGAGTGCGCGCGGGTGCCGCGGGTGGTCAGCGTCACCCGCAACGTGCCCTGGCACCCCGCCTCGATGAGACCTCCGGTCGGCTCGCCGAGGATCGCGACGTCCGCGCGCAGCCAGTCGGGGATCTCGCGTTCGATCCGTCCGAGCCCGTTGTGCACAGCTGCGATCTCTTCGCAGTCGTAGAACACCAGGGTCAGATCGTGCGCGAGATTCTCGATCGTGGCAGCGAGGTGCAGGAACACCGCGTCGCCCGACTTCATGTCGACCGTTCCGCATCCGTGCAGGAGATCGCCCTCACGCCGCGAGGGCACGTTGTCCGCGATCGGCACCGTGTCCAGGTGACCGGCGAGCATCACCCGGCTCGGCAGTCCCCGATCGGTCCGGGCGAGCACGGCGTTGCCGTTGCGGATGATCTCGAAGCCGGTGGTCTGCTCCCGCAGCGCCGACTCGACGGCGGCGGCGATCGCCGACTCGTCGTGCGAGACGCTCGGGATGTCCACCAGGGCGGCGGTGAGGTCGATGGGATCGGCGTGGAGGTCGAGTGGGCTCACCCGTCCACCCTAAGCCGACCCGTCCGCCCGCTCGGGCGTTGCTACCCGTCGACGCCGCCCGGGATCTCGTAGATCGCACCGTCGAAACCGATGCGGAACAGCCGTCCCGCCGAGAAGCCGCCGGACCCCTGCCCGTAGACGACCATGCTCGACGTCGGCAGACCGGACGCCAGCACGCAGTACTGCCCTGGCGAGTCGAGGCGCCAGATCTCGCCGCGCACGTTGGCCGGGACCACCGGACGGCCTCGCGAGTCCAGGGCCAGGCCATCGGGCGCGGCGAACGTGTCGAGACCGGACAGGTCGAGGATGCTCTCGGGTGCTCGCGGGTTCGCCAGCGGGATCCGGCTCACACCCGGATTCACGAACGTCCGCGACACGTAGAGGTACCGATCGTCCGCGCCGAGCACCGCCCCGTTGGCGCTGGGCAGCGTCGCCCAGTTGGGTTCCACCCGCCCGTCGGGGAACACCCGCCCGATCTGGGTTCCGAAGTCGTTGGTGGCGTATGCCGTTCCGTCGGCGGCGACATCGAGTCCGTTGGCCGCGCTCAGTCCCGATACGAACGGGGTGAGCACGTTGGTCGCGGTGTTCAGCTTCGCGATCGCGCCCGGACGCAGGATGTCGCCGAGGAACACGCGGGCGTCCGCGCCGTATCCCACCAGCAGCGAGCCGTCCGACGCCCAGGCCAGCGCCCCGGCCCCGCCGTCCGGCACCGTCGCGACCGGGACCGCGGGGGCTCCCGGGGCGTCGAGGCGGAACACGCGCCCGCTCATGAGGTCCGTCGTGTAGAGGCGACCCCCGCCGTCCACGGCGACTCCCTCGAGCGCCGCACCCGGCACCCGCCCCACGAGAACCGGTGCCTGACCGGCGCCCGGGCACACCGGGGCGGCGGACGCGGTCTGCGGCGCCACCACCGACACGATGCCCGCGAGCAGTGCGCCCGCTGCCGCCGCCCGCAGGCCGCCTCCGACGAATCGACCCAACCTCGAAATGCGCATTGCCACGACCTTTCCCGGTGTGTCCCACGTGCCCCGTGCATACTCCCCCACCCGCCCGGAACCCGCTCGGTTTCGATTCGATCACGCCCCGATAACGACCGCTGGGAATGCCCGAGTAATGAGGCAGTAACCTCTACTGCCGTGAGCACACAGGGAGCATCAGCAGTAGGCATCGCCAACGTGACCGTCGGCGGCACGGTCCTCGACACCTGGTTCCCGGCGCCCGAGCTGGGAAACTTCGACAGCGCGGGCACCGTGCGGATCGAGGGTGGCGACATCCCCTCCGATCTGGCACTTCTCGCCGGACCTGACGAGGCGCGTGAGATCGACCAGGTCGTGGTGCGCACCACCATCGCCGACCTGTCCGCGCCGCCGGCCGACGCGCACGACGCCTACCTGCGCCTTCACCTCCTCTCGCATCGCCTCGTGACCCCGCACGGCGTCAACCTCGACTGTCTGTTCGGCTTGCTGTCCAACGTGGTGTGGACCAACTTCGGCCCCTGCGCGGTCGAGGGCTTCGAGAAGGTGCGGTCGCGTCTGCGCATCCGCGGTGTGGTCACCGTGTTCGGTGTCGACAAGTTCCCGCGCATGGTCGACTACGTCGTCCCGTCCGGCGTCCGCATCGCCGACGCCGACCGCGTGCGCCTCGGCGCCCACCTGGCCAGCGGCACCACCGTGATGCACGAGGGCTTCGTCAACTTCAACGCCGGCACGCTCGGCAACTCCATGGTCGAAGGCCGTATCTCCGCGGGCGTGATCGTCGATGACGGATCCGACGTGGGCGGCGGCGCCTCGATCATGGGCACCCTGTCCGGTGGCGGCAAGGAGACCGTCTCCGTCGGCAAGCGCTGCCTGCTCGGCGCCAACGCCGGTCTGGGCATCTCGCTCGGCGACGACTGCGTCCTCGAGGCCGGCCTGTACGTGACCGCGGGCACCAAGGTCACCGGGCCGGACGGCACCGTCGTGAAGGCCAAGGAACTCAACGGCCAGTCCAACCTGCTGTTCCGTCGCAACTCCGTGTCGGGAGCCGTCGAGGTCGTGCCGTGGAAGGGCACCGGCGTGGAA
>NZ_JBLWIT010000100.1:0-41307 GCF_048381435.1 Rhodococcus mengyinensis
GGAACGCCACGTTGTCGAACAGGTTCATCGAGCCGAACAGGGCGCCGTCCTGGAACAGCACACCGAACAGCTTGCGGATCTCGTAGAGCTCCTTGGACGAGCACTCGAGAATGTTGGTGCCGTCGATCACGATCGAGCCCTGCTCCGGGCGGAGCAGACCGATCAGCGACTTCAGAAACACCGACTTACCCGTACCCGACGGCCCGAGCAACGCACTGACCTCACCAGAAGGGAGGGTCAACGTGACGTCCTGCCAGATCCTCTGCGAGCCAAACGACTTGGTTAGGTCGCGGACTGAAACTTCAACACCCATTTTGCGCTTACCTCTATCCGATCTTTGTCGAGATGAATTCACTGAGCATGTCCTCAGTCAGACCGCCGCCACCGACTGCAGCTGCGCTGCCGTCTCCGCGTGACCACATGGTTTCTCGCACAACGCTCGAATCGCCTCTACAGATACCGGACCGTCTCCCGCACTATCGATCCGGGCAAGCCATCCGATACCGACGAAGTGGAGCGAGTCACGCAATACTGCGACTGATGTCGGCGCACCGAGAATCTATTTCTCCGAGAGGGCAGATTCGATCCCGCCGACGTCGGTAATAACCCAATCGTTTCGACTGTCGATGTTCAGGCTGTATGTGGCAGTGGATTGTATTCCTTCAGGGGCTTGACTGTTTTTTGTCAGGACGCTGACAAAACAGTCGACAACATAGATTCCGTTGGACTCGGACCGGACTTTCGCAGCGATCGGGGTGGACGTCGAGACCCATTGCAAGGGGGTGATGATCTGTTCCATCGATGAAGCGGCTTGCGTCAGCTTGTTGGATAGTTCTGGGCCGGTGCCGTTCGTGAGACGCGATCGCCATGCCTGGATGTCCTGAAAGGACATGTCGGCTGCACCGACGGCGTAGTCGAGAGCGACTTGTTCCGCGTGTGTGCCGTTTTCTGCGCGAAGATTCATCTGATCGAGTTCATTAGACTTGTTGTGCAGCAACCAGCTCGACACCCCTAAGGCGGCAACGATTGCGAGGATGAGCGCCGAGACCACGAGTGTCTTGACGGAAATAGTGGAGTTTCCCGCACCGCGGCTACTTCCAATAATCCGGGCGAGACGGTCCGGTGCACCCCGTGAGTTCGACGGAGTATCAACGGTGTTGTCATCCTTGCCGGTTTCTTGGTTCATATTTCTAGCCTTTCCTGAGAACGTTATTGTCACCATTTTCGGCCGCCCACGGCGACGTCTGTGTTTACTTATTTACCTTGCAAATCGACCCGAAGGGTGACGCTGTCTCCGGTAGCGGTGGACGCCAGGGCAGTGTCGAGTAGGTGCCCGATATCGATTGTCCGAATTGATGCGGCACCCGCGCGCACCGCTGGCAGTGTGTCGACCGCAAGGATGTGTATGTCGGGTGCGGCCTTGTCGAGGAATCGTTGAAGCTCCGCGAGAAAGGGTCCCGTCCCGAGCGCAATGCCATCAGGCAACGGCGCGATGACGGACGTATCTGCTGCTGCGTTCAAGAAGCCACCGAGTCCGGTGCCGAATCTCGCGATATCCGTTGTGGTGTCGGACAGGCCGGGAGCGAGCCATGAGCTGTCCAACAGCAGCGACTGTGCGTTGTTCAGCAGGCCGGTCATATCGTCCGTGTTGTCGATCAACATTGTGGCGAGCAGCGCGCCGGCGCGGGAGAGGTCTTGCAAGACCTGGGTTCCTTGCGGCAGCGCGGTGTCGAGTTCATGGAAGATTTGCTGAAGCTTCTCGGGTTCCACTTGTTCCAGCAGCCGAGTCAGCCTTGCAGAGAGCTCTTTGACCGTGGTGGGCACGGTTACCCGATCCGCCGCGATCTCGGCGTCGTCTTCCAAGTACGGGCCGGTGTCGGAATGCGGAAGCACTGCTACGTACGCCTCGCCGAGTGCAGAGAGGTTGTCGAGCCGAAATGTGGCATCGACGGGAATGTCGTAGCTGCGGTCGTATTCCCAATCGACCTTCACACCGCCGGCGGACGGCACGACCGCGGTCACGGCACCGATCGGTACGCCGCGCAGGAGGACTCGCGACCCAACCACGAGACCGTTCGTATCCGGAACACCCATAGTGGCCGTTCGCAGATTCTCGAAGAGCTTGACCTGCAAGCCCAGCGCGTTCATGTAGATGAAGGACGCGATGGCGATTGCGAGCATCCCGGCCATCGAGATGCCGGTACGGACGTTCATTTGACCGCACCCAGCATACGGAGGACGTTCTCGACGTCGCCAAGGAGTTCCTCTCCCTGCGGTGAACTCACCGAGACGACGTTCACCGATGGGTTGCGAAGGAACGGCAGAATCGTCTCCCGGAGGAACGCGGACAGTATCTCGGCGTCCGCTGGGACGTCTTCGCCGGTTGTTCGGATTACCGCTGCGGTCGACGCCAGGGAGTTCAACATGGGCACCAACCACATTCCGCCCTCGAAGATAGAGCCGATGGAGGGCAGCAACGTGCCGACGTAGGACAGGACATCGACGTTGATGCGCTGCCAGTAGTGCATGGCCGTGGGCGTCAACATCTCGGAGATCTCAGCCGACTTGTCGTTGATCGACACAGCGGTGGAGTCGAGACCCTCCAGCGTGCGGTCGAGTTCGCCGGTGTTTTGTGAAAGATCGCGCAGGTCCACGGCTACGGTCGATGCAAGCTTCTCGACCTCGGGGACGCGGGGCATCACGTCATTGATACGAGTGATGGCGTCCTCGACCTTCTGCACGCTGCCGCCGTTGATGAAAGTCGCGAGGACCGCCATGGTGTCCTCGAGTTGGGGCGGTGAAGTCGTCTGGCTCAGCGGCACGGTGTCCCCCTCGCCGAGTATTCCGGCAGTGGAATGGTCGGGGTTCTTCTCGAGGGCTATGTAAGTGTCGCCGAGGAGTGTGTTCTGACGGATCACCGCTCTGAGGTCTGCAGGAAGCTGTGTGCCCTCTTCGATCCGGACGGCAACCTCCACCGCTTGACCGGTGACCGTTATCGGGCCGACTTCACCGATGCGCAGACCATCCATCATGACATCGGCCTGATCAGGGAGGTTCAACGCGCTCGCGAACTCGAGCATAACGGTATATCCGCTTCCGATACCCGACTTGGCCGACGGAAGGTCCGATGGTTGCATCGAGCACGACGTGCTCGCCACGACCGTGGTCATCAATACGGCCGCACAGAGAACCGATTTTGACCTGGTACAGAGATTCATCTACTTTCCTTTCGCAAGAACCAGGTCCAGAAGACGCACGTCGACCATTCGAACGTTGTTGTCGACAATCGAACAACTATGTGCGAGGGCTTGATTGAGCAATTCGCACCACTGCGGACCGTCCGGAGTGCTCACTTGCACAGTCGGTGGCCGGTACTGCACGGAAAACCCGCCGTCGCCTGCCGAGACTTGCCGTACCGCACCGGACATCGATGGCAGCGTCGACAGCAAGCTTTGGATGTCATCCGACCGTGTTGCCGCCACGCGGAGTACATCCGCCAACCCGTCCGCGGCCGGCCAGATGTCCCCGCTGTAGTTTGCCTGTATGTCGTAGATCGTGGCGACCAGCGGGCCGATGCCTTTGATGAGGTTCGTTCCTCCCGGCCACAGTCGATCGGAGGCGGAGGTGAGGACAGTCGGCAGGGTGTCGAACACCTCGCGGACTGTCGACCACTTCGCCAATGCGTCGGTTGTCAACGGTGCCAGATTGACGATGATCGATCGAATGTCCGCAATTGTGGCGTCCGGAGTCGACAGTGCGTCGGAGGAGTGCCGCAGCAGGGACTGTGCACCGTCGCCGTTGCCTCGCAACGCTTCGTCCAGGCCAGCGATGGCGTCGGCAACCGAGTCCTTGCCGGCGGATGGTTCGACCGACTCGAGGAAGTCGGCGAGTGAACCGGTGATCTCTGAAATGCTCTTCGGTGTTGCGGTGTGGGCCATTGCGATACAGTTGCCGGATGAAAGCTCGGCACCCCCGTCGTAGTTGCCGACCAATTCCAGGCTGCGGTCTGCCAGTAGCGATTTCGAGCGCGTCACGGCTTTGACGTCGGCTGGATACTGCCGCCCCGCGTCGAGGGAGAACGTGACCTCGACGTGGTCGCCCTTCGGCTGAATTCGTTCGACCTGACCGACCTTGTATCCCATTTGGGTGACCGGGTTTCCTTCGTACAATCCGACGGCGTCAGACATCAGTGCGCAGTAGCCGGATTCCGCCGTCGCGGCATCGGTTTTTCCCGTGACTGCGAAGCCTGCAACGCTCACAGCGGCGACGATTACACAGGCGATGGCGCCGATTGCTAGCTTCTTGTTGCCGAACATGTCAGCACATCCGTCCGGGTATCGGGATGCAGATCTCGGAAGCGAGCAACTTCCCCCCACCAAGCGTCGCGAGGCCTTCCGGGGTCAGTAGTGATTCCAGTTGTGCGCGCATCCCGGTCAGTTGGTCGACCACGGGGTTGATGGCGTCCTGCATATTCTTGAAGGCATCTCTGGCTTGATTCACGGCGTCCAGCAGTTCCTGCTTGTGGTTCAGGTAATACTCTTCAACGGGTATCAGTCGGATCAACGCGTCGCCCAGGAGTTCGTATGTCTCGTTGAATCCGTCCCGGTAGGTGTAGTAGGTGGCGAGTACGATGTTCACCTTCTCGACGAGCTGGAATACGAAATCGCGGCTTCCGTTGAAGGTTTGTAGGTATTCGGCGGTGAGGTCCAGTGTCGTTCTTACTTGGTCTCGCTGGTGGGCCATCACCGTCGCAATGCTGTCCAGTCCTTTGATCAGCGAGCCCACCGACGCCGAGTTGTGCTCGAGGCCTGCCGCCAGCTGCTCGATATCCGCCTTGACGACTGTCCCGTCGACGTTGTCCGTGACCCGTGGCACCGCTTGGAGGACGTCGGCGATCGAGTAGGGCATCTTGACGCGCTCCGGCGGGATGACGCTGTCCTGGAGTGGAGTGTCTCCGACCGGTATGACCGCGACATAGTACCCTCCGACCGGAGTCAGCATCCTGACTTCGATCCTCGTATCGGCGCCGATGAAGGTGCGGTCTTGGACTTCCATGTCCACATGCACGGTTGTCGGCTCCATGGACACCTTCGTCACTTTGCCGACGGCCACTCCGGCGACACGCACGTCTTGTCCTTCGCGTACCGAGGACGCGTCGGTCGTTTCGAACGAGATCGTCTTTTTCCCCATCGGGTGGATGTAGACGATCGTTGTCGCTGCCAGCGCGGCGACGACGACGATCAGGACCAGAGAACCCAGCAGGAATTCATTCCTCCCGAATCGTCGCATCCCAGCGGTGAGACGTGCGATACGCGAGTTTCGGGGCTTCATCGTTGGTTGCATACCACGACCTGACTGCCGTTGAGTAGCACCTTGACCGCAGCAGGAATATCCGCTGCGCCGTTAATGCAGTTCATATTTCCCGATCCTGCCGTTCTGAGCTCGGGCTGTTGCAGTCCGTCGAAGACAGCAGGCAGCAGACGAAGCGCTTCGGAGGCATCGTTGACTGACGAGAAGGCTGATGAGATGAGCGCGTCGACATCGAGATCGGGTGACAGCCCGATCTCGATCAGCAGTTGGTCGACCGGTGCCATGAATGCCGGTCCGTAGATCGACGTCTTGCGGAATTCGTCGAGGACGGTCATCGCTTGCTCTACGGGAACGCTGAAGTCACGAAGAAACTCGATTATTTGCGGGGACTTGCCACCGAGCGTTTCTGATACTCGTGACAGGTTTGCGACCAGTGTGGAGATCAGCTGCTCCCGATTTTGGGCATAGTTTCCCAGGGTATTGATGCTGTCGAGCATGGGGGCCAGTCCGCCCCCGTCGCCCTGCAGAATCGCGATTGCGTTCTCGGTGAACCGGTTGACTTCGTCGGTGCTGAGGGTGCTCAGCACCGGTTGTAGTCCGTTGAAAAGCTCAGTGATGTCGAACGACGGCTGCGTCATCTCGGTCGAGAGGTGATCGGTGAGGTCGCCGGCCTCGGACGGGACGGTCATGTCGACGTACCGTATCCCGGTCAGGTTCTGATATTTGACGGCAAGTCGGGTGTTCGTGGTGAGTTGATAGTCTCGTTCCAACGAGAAGGTCACTTCCGCACGGCTTTCGCCCTGGTCCTCAGTCAGCCTGATCGACTGCACCTTCCCGACCTTGACTCCCCCGATTCGCACATCAGCGTTTTCGTTGAGCCCCGACACATCCGTAAAATCCGCCGTATAGGAGTCGGTCGGTCCAGATACCGGGCTTTTGACCGCATTCATGATCAGAATGAACAGCATCACCGAGACGACGGCGGCAGCGCCCAATTTCAATAGCGGGATCGCATAAGCAGTTCTGAACTTCATCGCGGCCCCTCCTGACGAGGTTCCGGTCCCAGGCCGCTGAGGGCGAGTGGTGTTGCAAGCATGGGTAGGTTCTCCAACTCGATCCGGAGATTGAGTGTCTTGGCACCGTCGGGGCCGGTCATGGCACGGTCGTAGCGCTCGACAACGGTACCCAGCTTTCCGGTCAGCGCGCCCTGATCGAGCAGGTCCGGAACGACATCGGACAGGGTCTTCACGGCTTCCGTAGCCGGTGCGAGCTCGGCCGGGTGCGACGCCAAGAGGTGGCCGGCCGCTGAGAACAGCGAACCGCTTCCCAGTTCCAGCCCTGCGCCGGTATCGTCGAGGAATTGGTCGTCGACTCCCCGGGAGCCATCCGGCAGACGGTTGAATTTGGTATCGAAGATTCCGTACAGCGCATCTACTGTCTCGCGGTCGAACGCCGGGAGAACGTCCAGGACAGCGTTCGCATCATTGAACAGAGTGCTGGGCAATGCTCGCTGGGTCTTCGCAATCGTATCGGCAAAGACGATGCCGGATTGGATCATCGGGTTCAATCCGTTGGTGTACCGGATGACTTTGTCGAGTGTTGCGATCATGTCGTTCGTGAGTGTCCCGTTGATGACGAGCGATCCCTTTTCGATCATGGTCGACATGGTGAAGTCTCCCAACGGGATCCGGTTCAAAGTTTGCCCTGCGACGAGCTGGCTTCCCCCCGGCTGGCCGATGACATTGACACCGGTCACGCCGAAGTAGTTCGCCGGACGAAAATCGACATCGAAGGCGTCAGTTAGTCCGTCGATGTCGCTCGTGTTGAGGGACAGACCCATCCGCACCGATCCATCGGAGATCTTCTCCAGTCCAACGACCTCACCGACCTCTGCCCCACGCAATATCACCTTGGTACCTGTGGCGACTCCCGGCGCGACATACGGGAGGTCCATGCTGAGCGGGAGGGAGCCGTGCCCTTGACTGTGCCGGTAAATTGCGGTGATTGCGAGCGCCACGACGGCGACGGTCACGATCACGGCGATGGCGACAATATGTAGGGCCCGTTGTTGCCGCCGACCCGTGCCTCGAAGAAAATCCTGTTCCACCGCGCTACCCCTTGAAAACCATCGAGGGGCTGAAACCCCACAGCAGAATGGACAACACGAAATTCATGACGACGATTGCGACCAGACTCGCGCGGATGGCGCGCCCGGAAGCTAGTCCGACGCCGGCCGGTCCCCCGCTCGCGAAGTAACCGTAATAGCAATGGATGAGAGTCACGACGGCGCAGAATGTCACCGCCTTCAACAGTGAGTAACCCACATCTGTGGCACTGATGAACTGGCTGAAGTAGTGATCGTAGGTGCCGGGTGCTTCACCGTGGAAAGTCTTGATGATCGTTGCGCCCGTGAGGAAACTGACGACCAGCGCGAGCAGATACCCGGGCACGACACACAGCATCCCGCCGACCAATCGTGTCCCGACCACGAACGGAATTGCTCGAAGCCCCAGAGCCTCGGTTGCGTCAATCTCCTCGGAGATACGCATCGCACCGATCTCGGCCGTCATCCGGCATCCCGCTTGCGCGGCGAAACCGATGCCGGTGACGATCGGTGCCATCTCTCGGATGTTGGCGAATGACCCAATGATGCCGCTCAGTGCACCAAACCCCAAAAGGTTCAACGCATCGTACGCCTCGATGGCAATGACGGCCCCGACCGCGACACCCAAGATCAACAGCAGACTGATAACGCCGCCGTCCACAATCAGGGAACCGCGACCCCACGCCATACT
Organism: Rhodococcus mengyinensis; assembly: GCF_048381435.1. NCBI lineage: Bacteria > Bacillati > Actinomycetota > Actinomycetes > Mycobacteriales > Nocardiaceae > Rhodococcus > Rhodococcus mengyinensis. The sequence continues at coordinate 8,106 of NZ_JBLWIT010000100.1, forward strand.
GTTCATCGTTTTGAAGGTCTGATGCCGGTACAAACGCAGTGTCGTCGGCAACAAGTAAAACGTCTTCCCGACAAAGATCGTCACCCGTCCGACCTCGCCGAGAAGGCGATGTACACCCGAACGAATCGGCCGCAACAGGGAAGTCACGCGCGGGAAGGCGCTGTAGCTCGATGGTCTGCTCATGACTACGCCAGCTGACCTTGAAAGAACATCGACTGCAACTGGCTGACCAAGAGATTCACGATAAAGATCGAAACCACGCTTAAGACCACGGAGGAATTCACCGCATCAGCGACGCCTCTCGGTCCACCCTTGGCTTCCAGTCCGCGAAGACTGGCGATCAGAACAACGATGCCGGCGAAGAGCAGAGTCTTCAAAATGGCGAACCACACGTCCACCGGCGTAGCAAATGCGCCGAAGGATTGCCAGAAGCTCCCCGGCACCACGCCATTGACGTAGGTCGCGATTGTCAGTCCAGCGAAGACACCAGCCGCGATGATGATCACGCACAGCATCGGGGCTATCACGATCATTGCCAGGAAACGAGGCATGACCAAGCGCTCGACCGGATCGATTCCCATCACGCGCATCGCATCAATTTCTTCGCGGATCGAGCGAGCTCCGAGGTCCGAGGCGACCGCCGATGCGGCGGCACCACTCATCAAGAGCCCCGCCGCCATCGGTGCACCTTGCCCCACGACACCGAGTCCGCTCGCAGCACCCGCGAGGGAATTCGCACCGACCTGATTCATCAGTCCACCCACTTGCACGGACACCTCCGCCCCGAGGGGAACCGCCATGAGAACCGCGGGAAGCGCGGTCACTTTCAACAGCGACCACATCTGGGTAAGAACCTCCTCGAGGGGAAGGCGCAACCGTACGATGTCCACCACTGCGTACCGGACGACTTCAGCACTCAGTTGCGCGGACCGGCCCAGCGTTGCAAGGGAGCGCTTCGGGGCAACAGTGAGGTAAGTGACCACCTTGCTCGAATGTCGGCGGCGTTGCGCCCGCTCCTGGCCACTAGCAGAGCTCTGCGGCTCAGCGGTCTGCAAGGTAGTCATCTGACCTACCTCCGTTCACGAGATGGTTTGCCTGCAACGTGGGAAGCCCCCTGACGACGCGGCTACCCGGTTCCGCGGCCGTTGCTCCGCCGCTGGCGCCCACGAGGGGCCGACAGGTGACAACGGCAATACACGAGCCTGGTGGTGAGTCGCTCATCGACCTACAAACGCCTTCCATCGGTTCTGGTTGGTGCCCTGGATCGCATCCCCGGGCCACTTGTGAGTCAGGCCTACGCCGATCACTGCTGTGGTGGACATCACCAACTCTGACATACCGAGCATCACTATGCAACAAACTCCGCAACTATTGCTGTTCTGCAGTACGCATACAGTTGCCTCGACTCGGTATTGAAGCGATATGTGCACGCAAGTCGACTACCTAAACTGCGCAGTTGTGCGTCTTACACTCAACGGAACCCTGGGTCATACAGCGCGCACCGCTCCGGCGTAACCGCTGGCAGTTAAGACGGGCGGTTGTCAGCTGCGAGACTGCGCAAGATGCGCGTCGAGCAGGTTGCCGTTGCGCACACCAAGTACTGCCTGGGTCCACCGCTGCGCTATCCAGGTCGTTGTCACCACTGTCGCAATGATGAGCGTGGTCATCACCGCGAGTGCGACGTAGTCGAGAGCGGGGGGCAGGTTCGAGTAGAGCGCGAGGTAGAGAGGCCATCCAGTCGCAGCGAAGATCATCGGTAGGACCAATGTCGGGATAATCAAGCCCGCGAACAGTCGCCGCCAGCCGGTGAGGCGATCAGTAACGATGTAGATCACGAGACCACCCACCAGTGGAACGCCGGCCATCGCCGCGACACCGCCGAAAAATTTCAGCGGGGCTTCGCCGTAGTACACCCATGCGCCCATCCGGAGGTTGACCAGCTCGACGCAGACTACGGACAGCACACCCACCAAGGCAATCAGATGCAGTGTGCGGCGCGAGATTCCGGACCTCATCGCTTGCGCGATCAAATAGGGCAGCAACCCGACCCACGGTACGTAGCCGATGACCAGAAACCACGGGATGTCCCGCCCGAAGGCGGTGAAAGCCGTGGGATGGTTCTCCGCATAGGAGATCTTGCCCAGAACGTCGAAGATCGGCTCGTTGAGGGCACAGATCAGGGCGCCGATGCACAGCGCGATCGGGAGTGCGTCGCGTCGGCGTATGGCAATCGCGACAGCATAAGCAAAGGCGGCGGCCGCGGCGGATCCGAAGAAGACGAGCAACACCGCCGGGCTTGCTGCCGATGTGATGACCGGCGCTTCGAACATGTCACTGGGCGACATCAGAACCCCTCAGGACGTGCGGACTGAACCGATCGAGGCGAATATCTACGATCAGATCCGGCTGATATTTGTTTGTTGTCAATGAATTTCACCCCACCCAGCGCCGTGCTGCCGCCACTTCCGGGCGAGAGAAGGCTGCAGGAGACTGTCGAGGATGGGGACGTAACCGCAACCGCGGAGGTGGACGTGCTGCGCGCCGGGAAGGGCTCGGCTGGTGGGAGTGTGCGTGGGCCTGGAACAGCGCATCCCATGTGCCCCACGCTCTCGTGACTGAAGATTGTGCACAGTTGCCCCGGACCGAAAGGCATATAGCCCCGAATAAACGGCAAGCGAAATCGAAAGCTTCCGCATAATCCGCGCCGCCGATGACGTCCCCGAATCCGGTCTCTGCGGCCGCGACCCCATCAGCTCCCCCGTTCCGTGCGGGAAAATGAGACCGCTGCGCAACCCACCGGACACTCCTTCGACGTTATCGATGTGGCTAGCATCCCCATCGAGTTGACAGGTTGTCAATAGGATGGGGAAAATGAACCGACCGGGGACGACTGACTATCAGTCCTTCCATGCCCTATGCTGGGACTTTGAAGTGGTGAGCACCCCGTCTAAAAGTCAACAAGCGGGGCGAGGATTACGACAGGAGCGGCAATTGGCTACCCCGAGCGGACTGCAACCGCAGCGCATGGATGCGACCGAACGGCGCGAACAGATCCTCACCTGCGCAATGCGTTTGTTCGAGAAGCACCCCTACAGCGAGGTATCGACCTCCGACATCGCAACGGAGGCCGGGATCGCCCGGCCGCTGATTCACCACTACTTCGGCACGAAGCACGAGTTGTACCTCGAAGTCGTCCGACGCCTGTCCTACGTCCCTGCCGCGGCGATCAGTAGCATTCCGGAGGGAACCCTCGAGGAACGGATCGACGCCAGCATCGAGCGGTGGCTGACGGTTGCGAAGCGACACCGAAACATGTGGTTGTCGACAATCACCATGGAGGGGTCCGGACGCGATCACGCAATAAGTCAGATCCTGCAACAAGCGGATGAGATCGCCGCAGACCGCATACTCGAAGCGCTGGACCTCACCGGAACAGGCCCCGACCAACTGCGCCTGCATGCGATGGTGCGCGCGTACGGCGGTATGGCAAAGGTCGCCAGTCGCCTATGGCTCGTTGATCAAACACTCTCCCGCGAAGAGGTGCACGCATTGCTTACTCAGACGTTGCGCAGCATCGTCGAGGAGGTGGCACCGAAGTTCCTCTAGCGGTGGACAGCTGAGGAAGAAGTGATCCCGCCCAAATGGGCACGCGCAAGTACCTCATACAGAGTCCTGCACCATGCCAGTGTCAGTCGCAGGGTGACGGTACTGGCAAGTCTCTCGGAGCAACCCTCACGCTCTGGAAGAGAAGATTCACTCAGCTCTGCACACCGACCGCGCCGGCAAGTAGGTCGCCGGCACCGTCGAGTCCCCAATCTGCCGGCGCTGCCCGGGCCAGTTCACCTGCCGCCGCCGGGACATTCAATTTCGGTGGGCGTAACCGCAACCGGAACTCCGGCCCAGGACGGCATGCGAGTTGGGCCGGGACGTGGTCCGAGGAGGCGGACGAATTCCGCGTAGAAACTCGCTCGAGCGGACCGACTGCCAGAGAGACCATCCGCGGTTTCGTAGACGCGTAGAACAGTGTTCCTGTGTAGGTTGGGGCCACGGTCGGGCCGCAAGTCCCGCACCGACCATGGCGTAGATCGTCGTCGAGAGGTGCGCGGTGCCATCGACAATCGACGCATCAACGAACCGTCCTTGTCCGGTCAGCTCTGCTCAACGTAATCCTATTAGAACTCGAGGGTGACGTGGAGGGCGCCGCCGACAAAATCTCCGACGAGATTAAGCGGGACCGGTGGGGCTAGTCCCAAAGCCGTGTAGTTGTGTCGTGGGTTGTGTTGTCAAGGGTCGATGCCGGTGAGGATGTTGATGGCGATGGTGGCCTTGAGGCTTGGCCCCCGGGTGCGGCCGCGGGCAGTGCTGGCGACGAACTTGGAGATCGCTCGTTTGACCACGCGGGGGTTGGTTCGTAATCGTCGGGCGGGCATGAGGTGGTCGAAGACGCGTTCGCCGATGATGCCGACGAGGTCGACGACGGTGGTTTCGATGACACCCGCGGCGTGAATGAGCTGGTCGCGGGCCGCGTTGAGGGCGATGGTGAAGCTGGGTGCGGGCGCGCAGCACCCGGCCACCGAGGATCGTCGATTTCAGCTCCAGGAACGCGGTCTCGATCTCCCACCGATCGTGGTACAAACGGACGATTTCGTTTGCGGGACAGTCGGGATCGAGGAGGGTGGTCACCAGCTTGTAGGTCTCGCTGCGTGTCCCGCACTGGTTGTGATGGTGATCTCGCAGCACAGGACACGGACCTCGACCAGGCCCATCCGGACAGGTAGGAGCCGTCGGGCAGCCGGGCGCAGACCGGGAGGTTGCGGCTGTTCTTGACCCGGACCAGCAGGTGCGCACCGGTGTCGCGGACCGCGCGAGCAACGCCTGTGAGGCGAAGTTGCGGTCGGCCAGCACGATCATCCCGCGGTGCCTCCCCCGGAGTAGGTCGAGGGTGTAGGTGGTTTCCCCGACGCTGCTGGCACCGAACGTCGCGTCGATCACGGTGCGGGTGCCGCACGCCACCACGGCGAGCAGGCGCACCATCGGATACCCGGTGCCGCCGTGATACCCGCCGCCCCGGTGGTAGACCTGCAGATTCGCCGCGGTGTCCGGGCAGCACATCATGGCGGGCGTCGATGGCGGTGACCAGTAGCCCCCGCCAGTACACGCCCTTCGTGGCCAGGCGGCGGCGGCAGACCCGGTTGGCGAAGATTCGGGAGGGCGAAGGCCGCCGCCTCGGCCGAGGCCCGGCAGGCGGCACGGGAGCGGACCGACGGCGGACCACAGACCGTCGCGACGACGATGACACCGCTGCGGGTGTGGGGGCAAGCGCGGCCGGTAAGGCGACGCCGAAACCGAAGGCGCAACGCGGGCTTCACCGACCCGGACTCGAAGATCACACTGACCGGCGACGCGGCCTTCCAACAGTGTTACAACGCGCAGGCCGTGGTCGACGAGAAACATCAGGTGATCGTGGCCACCGACGTGAACACCAACGCCGCCGATGTCGGCAATCTGATGCCGATGACCGAACAGGCCGTGACTACACCGGGCAGGTCCCGGACCAGGTCCTCGTCGGCGCCGACGCTCGGCCGACAGCCTCGACCGCGCCGCCGAGTTCGCCGACGAACGCGGCACCGAGTTCTATGTCGCGACCGGGCGTTGGCGCCGTGACGACCCACCACCGGTGTCCTCACCCGGGCGAATCCCCAAGTCCGCGAACGGCAAGCAACGAGTGGCCCGCAAGCTGGCCACCCGGAAGGGCCGCATACGCCCGCCGCAAAGCCATCGTCGAACCGGTCTTCGGCCAGATGAGCACCCTGCAGAACGCCAAACACCTGCTACTCCGCGGACTCGACCAGACCCGCGGCGAATGGCTGCTGCTCGCCGCCTGTCACAACCTCCGCAAGCTCCACAGCGCAGTCGGTGTCCACGGCCTCGCGGCCCTCACGGCGATCTGACCGGCTGGTCAGCCGCTACCGCAGATCCTAAGCCGGCCATCCGCGCAACTTACGTCCATACCGAACCCACCCACCGCCGCGCAATCCACTCCAGTCGCACCATCGCGACAACCCCGATTGGCAATACTGACCCAGGCTCCTAGCCAGAGACGCTCCATGGCCCCGGCGAAAATCCTTCGATCAGAGCACGGCTGTAGACCGTTGGGCCGACGCCGATCACGACGGCGTCACTCATTGCGGTGCACCTGCACCTTGTGGGCTACTCCATGAGATTCGTGGTTTCTCCGGCGCGCACTGATGTCGTCCCGAATGTTTTTCAATTCGAGGCTGTCTCGAATCATTGTTGAAGCGAAGGTGACCATCCCGAAGGCCATAGCGATTGCGTATGTTCCGGCGATCCAGCCAGCCCATTGCGGTACGTCAGAGTGCAGTGTCACCCACACCGGCCATGCACAGGTAGCGTGGGTTGCGGCGAATGCCGTTGGGGAGACGGTCAGCAAGGCCAGCCTGCGCCATCCGCTCAGCCGGTGTTCGAGGGCGAGGAGCAGCCACACTCCGACTGCGGCGACGGCGCCGTTGACGAAGGCCCACCACACTGGGAACCCGAACAATGTATACGGCGAGAAGTCGAAGTAGACGCCGACATCGAGTATCGGTGCGCCGAGGTATTCCACGAACAGATCCATTGCAAAGACTGTTGCGAAGACTTTCCACAGGCTGGTGCCCCGCAGGACGAATCGAGAACCGACATAGACCGTCCCTCCCCAGAACAGTGCGTAGCCCAGCAACAGGAAGGCGGGCTGCGGAACTCCCACCGCCGTGTACACCACCCACGGATTGTCTTTGGCATACCAGACCTTACCCATTGTGTCGACAATCGGCTCGAGGCCTACTGAGAGCAGACCGCTTCCCAGCATGAGCAGTGGCAGAGTGTCTTTTCGGCGCACCGCGAAGGCCAGACACCACAGTGCGATGATCACGAACCCGACCCCCACGACAAGGGTGAAGAACCACGCTGCGCTAGACGCACTCAAATCTTCTGGGCGTGGCCCCAGGCTTCTCAACGGTAACGACAGAGATTCTGTCACTACTACTCCTTGCTCGCTTCTCGATTGCGCGGTCCGTCCCGCAAACCTTCACGGCACATACGTAGGCGATCGAAGTTGTGCAGTTATTGGTTTCTGCGTTCAGAACGGGGGGCTGCACCGCCGTCGCCCACGACGATGCGTTGTCCTGTGATGTGACCACAATCCTCGTTGGCGCGAGGGGGCGAGGATAGGACGAGGAAGTCGCGACCGCAACGGCGAGCCCGTGTCGGGCGCCTGCGCAGCCGTCACGCCAATTAAGTCACAATAGGTCCCTCGATGCGAGATTGCAGACTAAGCTAGCGGCTAGTATACGCATAGTGAGCACCAAAGCAGAAGAGAGTAGCAATAAGTGGCCAGACTATAGTGTACTTATTACGCAGTTGCCACTTCAGCAACCGGGGGCCGGCGGCTGTCGTTCGTTTGAGTAACGGATGTCTCGGTTGCCGTCTCGAAGTCGAGCGGGCACAAGTGCGAGGCTGCCTTGCACATAGCAGTCGGGAGGAAGGCAACTATGAGGCATCGGATGCAGAATGAAGGCATCGTGGAACTCAGACCTCCCTCGATCGAGGGAGCGTCCGCTGGCCAGTCCTTGCTGGGGCCGAACTCTCGTTCCAAGCCAGGCCTCGACGAGCTGGACAGAACACTTATCGCCCTCCTGCTCGAAGACGGACGGATGTCAAATCGAGAACTCGCCTCGGCGGCCGGCACGACGAACGTAACGGCCGGAGCTCGAATCAAACGACTTGTCAACGACAGAGTGCTCATCTTTACCGCCCTCTTCGACTGGGAAGCCGCCGGTTACGAATGGTTCGTCATCGCCAAGATCAACGTCGAGGGCCGGCCCCCGCGTGAGGTGGCCGACGACTTGGCCAAGCTTCCCGGATGTGAGGCGGTGGCAATTGTCTTCGGCGACGTCGATGTACTCGCGTACTTCGTCATGCGGGACCGGGCAGAGCTCCATCAGTTGATCGCGGAGGAACTTGCATCAATTCCTGGGATCAGCTCGATGAAGATGGATCTGTCGACCGAGTCCACTGTGACGTCACTGGGCAGGCAGTTCTTCCTAGCCCGCAACGCCCCCTCAATCCGGCTTCCCGATCCCGTCATCGATCTTGACGAACTCGATGCGTCAATCATGCAGGAGCTTTTGTGTGACGGGCGGCAGTCGAGTCGCAGTATCGCCCGTCAACTGGATGTGTCGGAAGGAACCGTGCGCGCACGGATTCAACGCCTGACCGGGTCGGGGTTGATGCGCATCGTCGCTATGGTCGAGCCGTTGGCCTTAGGCATGATCGGCGTCATTGCCAGCATCGGCCTCCGAGTCGATCGCGACGCGGTCGCGACAGTGGCTTCAGCAGTACGCAAGCTTCCACAAACCATATTTCTGGCTGTCACGGTGGGAAGCGTCGATATTTCGGTGGCGATCGCCGCCAAAGACCAGGATGACATGCTCGAGACGGTGCTCAGCCAATTGCGAACACTTCAAGGTGTGCGTTCGACGGAGACTTTGCAGATGATCGACGTCGTCCGTTTCGCGCCCTACATGAAGAGACTGAATTAGCCTCGTAGTAGTAGCGGTTTGCTTAGCGATCGGCCCAGCCGTTCGTTACATCGATCGCCCCTCGCAACATGACGGTGGCACTCGTCCAGGGGTCGGGAGGGCCATGATCTCTAGGTTCGGGCGACAGCTATTCGACGCGATGTCGCGCCCGCCTACCTCTCACGCGGTGTGTCCGTATTCGAACGCCACCGAGGCAACATCCGGCACGACCGGCCCGGGAAAAGTCAACTCGATAGTCACTCCGAGCTCGAACGCGCCCTCGAGCTCGGACCGACACCGACCACAGCGGCGACCGTCAAATCGGTGGCATCGCATCCAGCTCGCTTCACGGTCAGACGCGCGCCGAACATCCAGGGCAGGGCGAGCTGCCCGACAGCGCCACGGACACGTCGGCCGCCGCGTGTGTCAGGAGGCGGACTTGTTCCGCGACCGCCCGTTGAGCGCAGCTTCAGCCCCCGGATCGCTACCGAGTTTGTACGCCTCGGTCGACCCCGGCCAGTTCTCGGCGAGGTCCGGCGGCACGACCAGAGCCTCGCGGGCGTCGGGGATGACGAAGGTCGACGCACGCGTGCGACCGCCAGGTGCGCGCTGCGCCTTCTGCGCCGCCTCGATGATCTCGGCAACGTTGGCCTTGACGAACGAGTTCCAGACCTGGCTTCCGCGTTCGCTGCGCATGAATGCCGACAGCGCCTTGAACGACAGCCGGACCGCGAGCGTGGACCGCAGCTTCGGTTTCCGATCGATCGAGATCAATCGCCGCTCCTCGGGAGACATGATCGACATCGCCATGTCCGACATCGCCCGCAGACCGAACATCGCCGGGATCCGGTAGTACACCGGAAGATCGCCGATCACGGTACCGCGCGGGTACTTGCCGTGTCCGAATGGTTCGAGGATCTCTCGCGCCTGCAGACCGGGCGCGAACTTGACCCTCGCGTGAGCGAGGAAGTCAACGGATTCACCGAACGTGTTCGGCATGTGATCGGGATCGACACCCAACAGGGCAGCCGGAACCTGCTGCTCCCTGACGAACTGGTCCCGTTTGACGGCCGGCAGCTCACCGTAGAGCGCCTCGTACGCTTCGCGGAACGAATCGACCAACATCACCTGCGTCAGCGCGAGCTCGTAGTCCGCATGCGCGCGGTAGTTTTGACCCGTCATCGGCTCGGTCCCGACAATCCGGGTGTGTGTGCGACGCACCATCGCGCTGAACCGTATCGCGTCGTCCCGAGTTCCGTACGTCGCGCCGTAGGTGTACATCGCGACATGGCGGAATCGGCTGATCGGGTCGTCACCGAAGCTGTCGTGATCGACGGCGGCGGCTGCGAAGTCCGGATGCAGGGTGAGAAGCATCGCCTCCCGCAGCAGACCAACGAGAAACACCGCCGGGTCTTCCATCACCGTCCAGGTCACGGACCCGGGGCCGAGCGCCCAGTCGACCGGATCTTTCTCGTGTGGCTTCGTCGCGAGGGCCGGACGTGCCACCTTTTCCTCAGCTGTGCTGGTCATGATGCTCCAATCGTTATGAGCTGTCGACAGTCTCGCATTTCTCGTTCAGCGGACCTCAGTAGATCGTCGGTGCCACACCGCCGCCGTCGACCGTCAGCCTCGTCCCGGTCAGGTAGGACGCTGCTGGGCTGGCGAGGAAGCCGACGATCGAACCGATGTCGGCCGGGGTGCAGACGCGCCCGAAAGGACTCGCTGCGGCCGTCGAATCGAAACTCGACCCTTCGGACGAGCTGGCGCCCACCAGTCGGCGGCCCATGTCGGTCGCAACCAGACCCGGTGCCACTACGTTCACACGTACGCCGTGCTCCCGCTCCTCCAGTGCCAGCACCCGGCAGGCTGATTCGATGGCGCGCTTGGCCATCACGTACGGTCCGGTCGAGGGTGGGTGGTTGTCGGTGACCGCGCTCGACACGACCACGATGTCGCTTCGATCCTGTCCGCGCATCTGCGGCAGCAATTGTTGGATGAGGGCGATCGGTCCCCACGCGTGGACCGCCATGAGCCGCTCGAACTCCTCGGGCGGGGTATCGGCGATCGTCCGACCGGTGCTGGCGATTCCGGCGTTGCTGACGAACAGATCCACCGGTCCCAACTCGTCGTTCACCCGCGTCACGACCTCGGGCGCCGCAGCGGTATCCGCCACGTCGAGTCGGAGTGAGAGTCCCTCGGCGCCGGACTCACGGACTGTGGCGAGGACCTGCTCTGCGTCGTCGGGTCGGCGGTTGTAGGTAATCGCCACGTTCGCGCCGAGACGGGCGAGTTCGATGGCGATACCCGCGCCCACGCCCCGCGAGCCCCCGGTGATGAGCGCGACTCTGCCGGCCAATGCCCCTGTGGGTGGCTCGAACTCACCCGGATCGGCCAATTGCACGACCGATTGACTCACCTGTGGACCGTCCATTTCTCTCCCTTCTCGGCCCTGTCGCATTCCGCGACGAGACGACCGAGCAGTCTTTTGATGACTGACGACATGCCGATTTGCAACACTTTTCCGGTCGCGGACCAGCGCGGTTCGAAGTCGACCGACCAGGTAATACGCGTCCCGCCATCGGCTGCGGCTTCGGTGAACTGGATCATTCCCCGGTACCGGTCGAACAGGTACGGGCTCAGCATCGTGTAGGTCTGATGCCCCGCCGGATCCCAGTCGGTGACGAGTTCCCGGATCCACACCGGTGCCAGGCCCACCCGGCGGATGGAGCCCTTCCCGTACGCCTGGTCCGTGCCCCACTTCTCGCAGCGCGACTGCGCGAGGTACGGACGGGCCCAGCGCGCCCAGTGGTCGGAGTCGGCGACGGTGTCCGCCACGGTGGACAGCGATGCGGTTGTGAACGCCGAGTGGGAGAAGTCTTGCGTCCTGGTCATCGGATACCTCCCCGGCGCCAGGAGAACCGTGCACGCGTGAGCGCCTTGAGCGCGGGGATGGTGATCGCCGCGCGGTTCAACAGCATCCCGTTCAGTCCGGGCAGATCGGCGATCTTCGTCGAGATCGACTTCGTTCGACTGAACTCCAACAGGCCCTCGGCGCCGTGGATGCGCCCGTTGCCGCTCGCCCCCACTCCGCCGAACGGCAGGGCGGGGATGCTGACGAAGGCGAGTACCGAGTTGATCGACACCATCCCGCACCGCAATTTGTCGGCGATCCGCTGCCCGTTCTCACGCGAGAATACGGATGCCCCGAGGCCGAACTGCGTGCCGTTCGCCAGCGCGATGGCCTCCTCGATCGAGTCGACGACCTTGACAGTCACGGTGGGGCCGAATGTTTCCTCCTGCACGGCCGGGCCGTTCTCGTCGGTGTTGACGAGGACGATCGGGTCGATCAGCCGTCCGTTGATCCTCTCGATGGCGCCGAGCGGTGCCTGCGCGCCACCGGACACGGCCTCGTCGACGTGCCGACGGACGATGTCGGTCTGCGCTTCGAGCGTCATCGGCCCGTAGGTGCAGTCCCCGGAGACGCCTGCGTGCGCGCCGGTCAGCCGTGCGGTGAGTGCGGTGATGAATTCCGCCGCGATCGATTGGTGGACGTACACACGTTCCACGCCCACACAGGTCTGCCCGCCGTTGCTGAAGCCGCCCCACGCGGCGGCGTCTGCTGCCTTGCTCACGTCCGCGTCGGCGGCCACGACGAGTGCATCCTTGCCGCCGCACTCCATGACGACCGGCGTGAACGTTTCCGCGCAGGCCTTGCCGATGATGCGGCCGGTGCGCGGCGAGCCGGTGAACTCGAGTTTGTCGATCCCGGACGCAACCAGCGCGGCTCCGGTTTCACCCCTGCCGGTCACCAGGCTCAGCACCGCGGGATCGAGACCCGGATTTGCGCGGTGAAACGCGTCGACGAGTTCCCGGGCGACCGCTGTGGCGTACTCGCTGGGCTTGAGGACCACCGCATTGCCGGCCGCCAGCGCCGAGGCGATCGGCGCGATCGGCGCGAAAAGCGGGTAGTTCCATGGACTGATGACGCCGACGACGCCGTACGGTTCGTACTGGATTCGGGCCCGGTAGTTCGCCATCAGGATGCCCGAGCTCACACGGCGGGGAGTGAGCACACGCTTGGCGTTGCGCGCCGCCCAGTCGATGTGCTCGAGGGCGATGACCAGTTCCATGTAGGCGTCGTCGTGCGGCTTGCCGTTTTCGCGGTTGATCAGATCCGTCAGGTCGCGGCTGGACCGGGACAGCTCGCCCGCCCACGCCAGCAGCGCGCGGCGGCGCTGCGCGAACCCGAGCGCCGACCATTGCTCGCCCGCTGACCGCGCATCGGTCACCACCGCGGTGACCGCCGCCGGGTCCATATTCGGGAACCGGTCGATCAGGTCGCCGCCGGCCGGTTCGGTCGAGGCGAAAAACTCGGGGGTGCCCGATGCGCGCCGACCCACCTGCGCGGTCACCGCGACACTTTCGAGGCTGCGTACAGATCGTCGATGGCGTTGCCGTACTTCTCCGCGATGGGTCGGCGACGGAGCTTCATCGTCGGGGTGAGCTCGCTACCGCCGGGCATCCACACTTCGGCGATGATCGAGAAGCGCTTGATCTGCTCGATGCGGGCAAGCTGTGTGTTGGCGCGTTCGATCGCACCGTCGATCTCGGCCACGATGTCGGAATGTGCGACGACGGCCTCGAGGTCGCCGTCGGGCAGCCCCAGGGCCTTCGCCCGTGCGGCGGCCACCTCGGGGTCGAGCACGATCAGCGCGGTGATGAACGGCCGGCCGTCGCCGATCGCGACGGCCGAACCGATCAGCGGGCTTTCGCTCTTGATGGCGGCCTCGACGCGCTGGGGCGAAATGTTTTTGCCCGACGCGGTGACGATCAGCTCCTTTTTGCGGTCGACGATGCGGAGGTAGCCCTGGTCGTCGAGCTCGCCGATGTCTCCGGTGTGCAGCCAGCCATCGGAGTCGATCGTGTCGGCGGTACGAGCGGGATCGTTGTGGTAGCCCTGCATCTGGATCGGTCCGCGGACCAGCACCTCGCCGTCCTTGGCGATGTGGACCTCGACGCCGCGCAGGGGGCGGCCGACGGTGCCGGCTCGCTGTTGGCCGACGGGATTGATCGTGGCGACCGCACCGAGTTCGGTCATGCCCCAGACCTCGACGATCTGCAGTCCGATTGCCTCCATGAACAGCAGCACGTGCGGCGGAGTCGGTGCGGCCCCGACCACCAGCCACCGCAGGTGGGACAGGCCCAGTGCGGCGAGGATGCCGTCCAGCACCGGCTTGGCCTTCTCGTAATTCGCTGCCAGCTCCTCGGGCAGCTCGCCCGACTCGCGGCGGGTCAGCACCACCTGCTCACCGATCTCGAGCGCCCCGGTGATGGCCGAGCGTTTGGCCTCGTCCGGCTCCGCGGCGAACTTCGCCGACAGGCCCGCCACGATCTTCTCCAACACTCGGGGCACCGTCCCCCAGATCTCGGGCTGGATTGTCTGCAGTCCTGGCACCAACTGCTGCACGTCGGCGATGGTCACGACGTCGAGGCCGAAGGCCACACCGTTGTAGTGGGTGCCCCATCGCTGCGCAGCGTGCGCCATCGGCATCGCCGACGGCACGCGATCGCCCGGGCGCATCTCGAGTCGCTCGGCGGCGAGGAAGACGTCCGCGATCATCGAGCGGTGTGTCAGTTCGACGCCCTTCGGGGTGCCGGTCGTTCCCGAGGTGTAGATGAGAGTCAACACGTCGTCCGGGTGCACCGCGCGCCATGCGGCGTCGAAGTCGAGGTGTTCGGAACGATCGAGCTGGCCCAGAGCCAGGTATCCATCGCCGGGCTCGCCGGTGGACACCAGCGGAATGCGGCCTCCGGTTGCGGTCTGCAGCGTGGCTACGAATTTCGGCTCACACACCGCGACCTTGGGCGAGCAGTCATTAAGAATGTGCTCGATGTCCCTGGGGGGCGCCGTGTTGTAAACGGAGCAGGTGGCGGCACCGAGATGGACGGCGGCCAGGTCGATGATGTGGAACTCGGGTCGGTTCTCGAACATCATGAGCACGACGTCGCCCCGGCGGACGCCCAAACCGTGCAGGGCCGCGGCGACGTCGCGCACCGCGGTGCGATATTCGCTGTACGTGTAGGACTCGCTACCGTCCGGGGTGCTCAGCGCGCGCTGGTCCGGATAGTTGGTGACTGTGCGGTCGAAGACGCTACAGATGGTCTCGGTTTCGAAAGAGTTGTCATGATTGGTCATCGCGTCGCCGCTCCCGGGTCGAAGGGTTTCTACGGTGTGGTCGGGCCGAACCGAGGTCTCTCCGGACGGGCTCTGGTCCACGACAGCGAAGAGAGGTTGGCGGTCGTATTCGTGTGGTTTGAACTCCGCCGTGGCCCGCGCGTAGGACAGATGCGAGGCCGGCCACATGGCGGTGACCTTGCCACTCTCGTTCGTGTACCAACCAGGACAGCCGTCGGTGAACACGGTTTGTGTCATCTTGCCGTCGAGCCAGTCCTGGAAGATGGCATTCGTGTTGTCGCTGACCGCAATCCACTGCAGGCCGGCGTCCTCGCGATGTTCGAGAGCCTGACGGATGTAGCGCGCCTGCCGTTCGAGCAGGAACACGATTGTGTTGGTGATGCTGTTGGTATTGGGTCCGAACAGCATGAAGAAGTTCGGGAAGTTCGGCACGGTCATGCCCAGATACGCCGTGGCCGCGTTCGTCCACTCCTCGTGGAGGTCCCGGCCGCCGATGCCCTTGATGGTGATCGGGACCAGGAACTCGCTGGCCTTGAATCCGGTGCACCACACGATCACATCGGCATCGATATGCTGACCGTCGGCGGTGATGACGCCAGTGGCATCCACCTTGGACACGGCGGATCCGACGAGGTGCACGTCCTCGCGGCCGAGCGTCGGGTACCACTCGTTGGACAGCAGAAGCCGGTTGCACAGGAGCTTGTAGTCGGGAATCGCCGCGGAGACCTCGGCGGGATCCGAGAGGTTCTTCCTGATAGTCCGGATCAGCCACCACTCGGACAGCTTGCGCACCGGATTCGCCAGCCGGAGCACCAGCGGATAGCGGGACTCGTAGGCCAGGAACAGCAGGTTGTGATGCAAGGTCCGCAGGACGCCGGAGCGGCGCATGAGTGCGGTCTGCAGTTTGCCCGGTACCCGCCGGCTCTTCCACATGACCCAGTTGGGTGAGCGTTGCACGACGGTGAGGTCGGCGACCTCGTCCGCGATCGCGGGAACGAGCTGGACGGCACTGGCACCGCTGCCGACGACCACGACCCTTTTGTCCCGGAGATCGACGTCACTGCGCCACTCGGCGGAGTGGAACGACTCGCCGCGGAAGCTGTCGAGCCCGTCCACGGCCGGCATCTTGGGTCGGCTGAGCTGGCCGGTCGCCATGATCAGCACGTCGAACGTCTCGACCTCGCCCGACTCCACACCGACCGCCCAGGTTCCGGTCGTCTCGTCGAACTCCGCCGAGGTGACCTCGGTGTCGAAACGGATGTGCCGGGTCACGTCGAACTCGTCGGCGACGTGCTCGAGATAGGTGTGTATCTCCGACTGCTTCCCGAAGACCGCCGACCAGTCCGGTTTCAGCGCATAGGAGAAGGAGTAGATCGCCGACGGAACGTCACATGCTGCGCCGGGATACGTGTTGTCCCGCCACACACCGCCCACGGTGGATGCGCGCTCGAAGAGCGTGATGTTGTCGAAGCCTGCCCGCTTGAGTTCGATGGCTGCAGCGAGCCCACCAAACCCCGTCCCGACGATCGCAACAGAGGACGAAACACCCAGCTGCGGCATCGGGGATCGGTTCCGACGACTCTTGCTCATAAATGCCATCACACCCAGCCCGTTCGAATTTCAGTGGAAGGTATCGAGAGCAGCGGCGCCCTCTCGCATTGCATATTGGCACCCAACCTTGAGGAGCCAACTTCATCTTGCGCAACTTGCACACCTCGCGACTACGCATACTCCGGCGCGCTACCCAGGTCTCACTATGGTTCAGGTCACGTCGTTTGTCAAACATACACACAATTTGGCTGCTATAACTTCGCATATGCCATCATATTGCTCGATTTTAGGGATATTGCGTAGCCTCCTTGCCGTTGTTGGCCAAGCGGACGAGTAACAATGTTCACTGTGATGATGTCCAGCGGCGAGCGGAACCGAGTCCAAGGCAGGGAAGATCCCCTGAGATCACAACGTGCGGATTTTGCCCGCATCCAACCACCACTGCTGCCGAGTCGACCGCGGCACAGCACGCATCCAGACGCCCCCGGCACCCTTAGGGCGAACAACGGCAGCACCACAGCGGTTTCGGTCGACCAGCAACTCATCGACCACTTACTCGCCGATTGCCACGCCACCAACCGCCAGCTCGCGCAGCTCACCGGCATCAGCGAGTCCGCGGTGAGCATCAGGCTCAAGAAGCTGCTGTCTGCCGGCAGCCTCGTCTTCACCGCACTTATAGACTGGGAGATGGCCGGATTCGAGTGGTTCGTCATAGTGCGCATGCGCACTATGAACCGTGCACCCATCGACGTCGCGACCACGATCGGCGAGCTCGACAATTGCGAGGCCGTCGCGGTCGTCCTCGGAACGTATGACCTCGTCGCATACTTCTTGGTTCGCGATAGCACCGAACTGCACGAACTGATCAACCGCGACCTTCCGTCGATCGCCGGGGTCGCCGAAATCGTGACCGACATCGCCACTGAAACGGCAGTAACAACTCGCGGCCGACAGTTCTTCATGGTCCAAAACGCGCCCCCGATCCGCCTGCCCGCCCCCGCCCTCGATGTCGACGACCTCGACATCGCCGTTATCCAGGCTCTCGTGACCGACAGTCGCCAGTCGTCGCGGGCGATCGCGCGCAACCTCGGTGTCGCAGAGGGGACGATTCGAGCGCGAATCGACAGACTGGACAGAGGCGGACTGTGTCGAATCGTAGCAATGGCCGAGCCGATATCAATGGGATACGCGGGCGTCATCGCCAATGTTTCTCTGACTGTAGACCGCACCGCACTCGGTTCCATCCGCGAGAAGCTCCTCGCGATGCCGGAAACAGTGTTCCTAGCGACGACGATCGGGCCGGCGGCACTCATCTTGACGCTGACAGCGGACGATCAACATCAACTTCTTGAACTCGTCGCGCGCGACATCCGAGCGATCCCTGGCGTGAATGGCACGGAAACGCTCCCCATGATGGACGTGGTGCGCTTCAGTCCCTACCTCAAGCGGCTGCCATAGGGTGCCAACAATGCACACCCTGACCACATCCCTGTCCCGTCAGCCGAGGCCCCGAAAGCTCGACACCATACTCAGTCTCGGCATTCCGGGCTCGCGCGGGCCTCGAACGACGAGGTGTTCGCCTGAGACACCTAACGCCGCTTCCTCCGGGTGTTCGGCGCTGGCACCGCCCGAGACGTTGGGAGCACCCGGGCCGGGAGAGGTGCAACGCCGCGCGGGTTCACACCGTCAGGCATCGACGGCAGACGCCGCGCAGATCGATCTCGACCGGACATCCACACCGCACCCGCACGCCGGCCATCGACCCAACAGGATACGACCGCACGAGGTCGGGTCATCGAAGAACGGGACGTGCCCACACCCGCGGAGAAGCAGGTGCCGCGCCGTCGGTAGCGCATGCCTGGCCCGACGGGCCTGGGTGCGGTACGGCAGAAGCAGATCGCGGCCGCCCCACACGCACGTCACCGGCGTCGATGTCAGCGCGCCAGGTTCGCCGAAAACATACTGCCCGAACGCATCGCACACGGCATCGAAGGCCGGTGCCGACAAAAACGCCTTCGAGTCGGCAATCACCGTCTCCCGGTCCAACGAGGCCGGTTTGCCGTAAAAGAGCCCTGCCGCAGAAGCCCTGCCCACGGCCGCGCGCGCCAGAACCGGAAGCGCCGGTTGCACAGACGGGCCGACGCGTCGAAACAATCGGAGCGAGAATTGACACCACGTCAACCCGGACGTGCCCCAGAATCCGATCGGTGCAAACGCGGTCACCGACCGGGCCAGTCCTCGCTTGCCCAACTCGAACGCGATCGCTCCACCGAGGGAATTGCCCGCGACATGCGGCCGCCCGATTCCCTGCTCAGCACAGAACTTAACTAACGCGTCCGTGTATCCCTCAATTGTAGGCACAACATCCCCGAGCGGAGTTCCATTGAAGCCGGGCAAATCAACCGCGAACGTGTTGCGTTCGCTACGCACTGCCGGTATCACCGGATCCCATACCTCACGCCTGCTCCCGATCCCGTGGATCAATAGCAGCGGCTCACCCTTTCCGTCGCGGGTGAAACAGATGGTCTCAGCACTCACAGCCGCTCCTCGGCTCGACACTGCGTCGAGCATCGGTCTTCAGTTGACTGAATGTCAACATTACGCTGGTTGTCACCGGGGTTGAACTAGTGCCGATCGGACCGAGCGACGCATCCCGCGTTCAAGGTCCAATCGCTCAGGCGTATGCGCTGTCTGGGATTGCCCACAATGCGCATCATATGCCGAGTCATGCTCTGCGTTTCAGACGAAGCGAGCGTGAACCGTGGTCGCCGTGTGCGAAAAGACCAGGCGCGACAGACACCGAGCGCGCCGAGCCGTGCAAACTCGACCTGCTCACTCGGGTTCGTTCACCTCTCGCCTCGGACCGGGTCGACCACCTATCTTGGAACGCAGGACGCACTTCCGCGTCGACACGTCAATGCGTTGCGGCATCTAGCCATATTGTCCCTGGTGGGACGCCCGTTCCGGGCTGAAAATGGTGTGGTGGGCGCCCGTCGACGCCGTCCCCCTATGGTTCTTCGAGGTCGTCATCTAGCCGGGCGTTGGGGATCACGCCGTGGGCCCTTCACTGTTGCCGTTGATTGTCGAGCACGAGGATTAGATTCCGTTTCACCCCGGTGACCCCCACGGGCGACCACCCTGATCAATCGGTGTGTGCGCCGGTGAGGAGAGAACGACGATGCTGGTGGAATCGCACGACGAGGAACAGATCATCGCCCGGGTCGCCGCCTCGATATCGGCAAGGCGGAGGTGGTGTGCTGCGTCCGGATCCCGGCAGAGCCTGGACGCAAGAAACGGTTGCAGGAGGTGTCCACGCATTCGACGATGACCCGGGCGTTGACCGAGCTCGCGAATCATCTGGGCGAGTTGGGTATCGAGCGGGTGGTGATGGAGGCGACGTCGGATTATTGGAAACCGGTGTTCTATCTTTTGGAGGCGCACGGGCTCGATCCGTGGCTGGTCAATGCCCGCGACGTCAAACACCTGCCCGGTAGGCCCAAAACCGATGTCCTCGACGCGGTCTGATTGTGCAAGGTCGCCGAACGGCAGATGCTGAGACCCAGCTTCGTGCCACCCTGGCCGATCCGCCGGCTGCGGGACCTGACCCGCTACCGCACCGATCTGGTCGGGGCGCGCACGGCGGAGAAGAACCGGGTCGAAAAACTCCTCGAATGTGCCTGCATCAAACTCTCCGTCGTGGCCTCCGACATCTTCGGGGTCTCCGGACGCGCGATGATGGACGCGTTGATCGCCGGCGAACGGGACCCGAAGGTGCTCGCCCAGCTGGCGCGGTCGAGGATGCGGGCCAAGATCGCCCGGCTCGAGGAGGCCTTCAACGGGCACTTCGACAACCACCACGGGTTCCTCCTGGCCCGGATGCTGGGCCGGATCGACGCGATCGACGCCGACATCGCCGCGGTCGACGAGCAGATCGAGGCGCAGCTGGCCCCTTTCGGAACGGCGGCGGTGCGCCTGGATGAGATCCCCGGTATCGGTCCCGTTGCCGCCGCCGCCATTCTCGCCGAGGTCGGGGTGGACATGTCCCGGTTCCCGACCGCCGGGCACCTGTGTTCGTGGGCGAAATTTTCCCCCTGGATCAATTCCTCGGCCGACAAGCCCAAGGGCAACGGCTCCACCGGGCACGGCAACCGCTACCTCGCCGGGCCCTCGGTGAGGTCGCCGTCATGGCCGGCAGGACCGATACGTTCCTCGGTGCCCGGTACCGGCGGATCGCCAGACGGCGCGGCAAGAAACGGGCCATCGTCGCCATCGGCCGGTCCATCCTGGTCATCGTCTGGCACCTGCTCCAAAACACCCGGATACCCGTTTCCACGATCTCGGTGCCGACCACTTCACCCGTCACCTCAACCCGGACACGAAGAAACGCAATCACATCCGTCAACTCGAAGCCCTTGGCTACACCGTCACCCTGACCTCGCCGCCTGACCCACACAACACCACCACGACCTTCCCGGCTCCGCTGCGCTCCGCCGGGAGATGGCACGTGCCGACATCAGCGGCAAGGTCACCATATTTTCGTATCAGCAAATCATTGAGTGCAGATCCGGCACCTTCGTTCGGCGGGTGCCGTATCAGTGGTCGAACGGACCGTGGTGTTGNCTCCGCCTGCGGCGGTGGCAACACCACCTCACCGATCTATTCGTATCGTTCGCCGCTCAGCGCCTTCTCTACGAGGCTGGCCGGGGGCTCGAAGCGGGGTCCGTATGCCTGCGCCAGCTTTCTGGCTCGTGCGACGAAGCCTGCCGGTCCGCCTTCGTACCCGTTGATGTACTGCATCACGCCACCGGTCCAGGCCGGGAAGCCGATGCCGAAGATCGAGCCGATGTTCGCATCGGGCACCGACCGGAGGACACCCTCGTCGAAGCATTTGACGGTGTCAATCGCCTCAGCGAAGAGCATCCGCTCCTTCATGTCCTCGAACGGGATCTCGTACCCGTCTTTGGTGAAGTGCTCCTCGAGTCCGGGCCAGATTCCGGTGCGTTTGCCGTCTGCATAGGCGTAGAAGCCGCCGCCCGTCGAGCGTCCCTTGCGGTCGAACTCGTCGATGAGTCGGTCGACGACTGCCTCGGAACCGTGCTCCTGCCATTCGATTCCGTCGGCCAATGCCGCAGCCTTGGTTTCTTCACGGATCTTGCGCGGCAGGGTCAGGGTCAGCTCGTCGTACAGCTGCAGCGGAGCGGCCGGGTAGCCGGCCTGCAGACCGGCCTGCTCGATCGACGCCGGGTTGATCCCCTCCCCCACCATGGCGATGGCCTCGTCGAGGAACTTGCCGATGACGCGGCTGGTGAAGAATCCGCGGCTGTCGTTGACCACGATCGGGGTCTTGCGGATCTGCTGCGCGATGTCGATTGCCTTGGCCAGCGTGGCGTCGCTGGTCTGGTCGCCGACGATGATCTCGAGCAGGTTCATCTTGTCGACGGGCGAGAAGAAGTGCAGTCCGATGAAATCGGCGGGACGGCTGACACCGCCCGCGAGTCCACTGATCGGCAGGGTGGACGTGTTCGATCCGAGCACCGCATCCGGCGCCACGAACTGCTCGATCTCTTTGAACACCTTGGCCTTGAGCGCGGGATCCTCGAAGACGGCTTCGATGACCAGATCGGCTCCCGCAGCATCCTCGGCCTTGTCGGTCGGATGGATCTTCGCGAGCAGAGCGTCGGCGATCTCGCGAGTCATCGTGCCGCGACCCACCGCCTTGTCGACGATCTTCGCCGAGTAGTTCTTGCCGCGTTCGGCGGACTCGGGCGTCACGTCCTTCAAGACGACGTCGATACCCGCTTTGGCACACACGTGTGCGATTCCGGCACCCATCATTCCGGCGCCGAGAACGACGGCCTTCTTGACGACGTGCATGGGGTAGCCGTCCGGGCGCGAACCACCGGAGTTGATGTGCTGCAGGTCGAAGAAGAACGCCTTGATCATGTTCTTCGTGACCTGACCGGTGGCGAGCTCGGTGAGGTAGCGAGACTCGATCGTCGACGCTGTGTCGAAGTCGACCTGCGATCCTTCGACGGCCGCCGCCAGGATTGCTATGGGCGCGGGCAGGTTGGCGCCTCGGGTTTGCTTGCGCAGGTTGGCCGGAATCGCGGGCAGGTTCGCGGCGAACGCGGGCGAGGCGGGGGTGCCGCCGGGGATCTTGTATCCCTTGGTGTCCCACGGCTGTGCGGACTCGGGATTGGCCGCAATCCATTCCACCGCCTTCGCAAGTAGGTCGTCGGCGGTGTCGACGACCTCGTCGACGAGACCGACCTCGAGGGCGCGCTGCGCGGTGTACCGCTGCCCCGGCAGCAGCACCTTGGTCAGAGCGTTGGTGATGCCGAGCAGACGGACGGAGCGGGTGACACCGCCGCCGCCGGGGAGCAGGCCGAGCCCGACCTCCGGCAACCCGATCTGCATGCCCTTAACATCAAGGGCGATGCGATGGTGACACGCGAGCGCGATCTCCAGCCCGCCGCCGAGAGCGGCGCCATTGATCGCTGCGACGACCGGCTTGCCCAGCTTCTCGAGCCGGCGCAGGTCGGCCTTGATGGCCTCGGCGGTCCGGAAGAAGGTCTCGGCGTCCTCGGGCTGGACAGCCAGCAGGTCGTTGAGGTCCCCGCCGGCGAAGAAGGTCTTCTTTGCGGAGGTCAGCACGACGCCCGCGATGGAGTCTCGTTCCGCTTCCAGTCGATCGACCGTGGCCTTCATCGACGCGATGTACGCGGCGTTCATTGTGTTCGCCGATTGATTCGGATCATCGATGGTGAGGACGACGATGCCGTCCTCCCGCGAATCCCATCGGATGATGTTCTGCTCAGTCATAGGTTCGCTTTCTTTGCTGTACCTGAAGTTGTCACACGCGTTCGATGAGGGTGGCGACGCCCATGCCGCCGCCGATGCAGAGGGTGATGACCGCCCGACGTGCGTCGCGGCGCTCGAGTTCGTCGACCATCGTGCCTACGATCATGGCTCCGGTCGCTCCGAGCGGGTGACCCATCGCGATGGCACCTCCGTTGACGTTGAGCTTCTCGTCCGGGATCTGCAGATCCTTCTGGAACTTGAGCACCACCGACGCGAAGGCCTCGTTGATCTCGAAGAGATCGATGTCGTCGACCGTGAGCCCGGTGTGCGCCAACAACTTCTGCGTTGCCGGTGTCGGTCCGGTCAGCATGATCGTCGGGTCCGCACCCGACGTCGCGGTGGCGACGACACGCGCCCGCGGCGTCAGACCGAGATCGGCTCCAGCCTGCTCACTGCCGATCAGAACCAGCGCAGCGCCGTCGACGATCCCGGAGCTGTTGCCGCCGTGGTGTACGTGGTGGATCTTCTCGACGTTGTGGTACTTCTGCTGAGCCACGGCGTCGAATCCGCCGAGCTCACCTGCCGCCGCGAACGAGGGTTTGAGCTTGCCCAGGCCCTCCAGGGTGCTGTCGGGTCGCATGTGCTCATCGTGGTCGAGCACGATGACACCGTTCTGGTCTCGAACCGGAATCACCGACTTGGCGAAGTAGCCGCCCGACCATGCCTTCGCTGCGAGTTCCTGCGAGCGAAGCGCGTACGAATCGACGTCCTCCCGCGAGAACCCTTCGATCGTGGCGATCAGATCGGCGCCGATGCCCTGCGGCACGAAGTAGGTGGCGAAGTTGGTCGCCGGGTCGAGCGCCCACGCGCCGCCGTCCGAGCCCATCGGAACCCGCGACATCGACTCGACGCCACCACCGATGACCAGCTGCTCGAACCCGGAACGCACCTTCTGCGTGGCGATGTTCACAGCCTCGAGACCGGATGCGCAGAAGCGGTTCAGCTGGAACCCCGCCACGGTGACGGGGAGTCCCGCGGCCAGAGCGGCCGTACGCGCGATACACGATCCCTGATCACCGACCGGTGATACCACACCGAGGACGACGTCCTCGATCGTAGCCGGATCGAGACTCGGGTTCCGCGTACGCAATTCGTCGATCAGGCCGACGACCAGCGACACCGGCTTCGTGCCGTGCAGCGAGCCCGTGGCCTTACCGCGACCACGGGGGGTCCGGATCGCGTCGTAGATGAATGCCTCAGTTGTCACGCTCGTGTTGTCCTTTCAGGGATGGTTCTCAGAGGGTCCGCGCGATCAGTTCTTTCATCACTTCGTTCGCTCCGGCGTAGATGCGCTGCACGCGCGCGTCGGTGTACATCCGTGCGATCGGGTACTCGGTGATGTAGCCGTAGCCGCCGAACAGCTGCAGACACCGGTCCACGACGACGCCCTGCTGGTCCGTGAGCCAGTACTTCGCCATCGCCGCCGTGGCCACGTCCAGCTCTCCGCGCAGGTGCTTCTCGATGCACTCGTCGAGAAAACTGCGTCCCACGCGCGCGATGGTGGCGCACTCGGCCAGTTCGAAGCGGGTGTTCTGCAGTTCGAACAGCGGCTTCCCGAAGACTTCGCGCTCCTTGGTGTACGTGACGGCCAGGTCAACCGCGCGTTCCATGGCCGTGACCGCGGCGATGGCACAGATCAGACGCTCCTGCGGCAGCTGGGACATCAGCTGCTTGAATCCCTTGCCCTCGTCGGGCCCCAGGAGGTTCGCGGCCGGAACCCGCATGCCGTCGAAGGACAGCTCGGTCGTGTCCTGACCCTTCTGGCCGATCTTTTCCAGAATGCGGCCACGGGTGAAGCCGGGGGTCTCATCGTCCACTTCGGCGACGAGCAGCGAGACACCCGCCGCGCGCGCGTTCGGATCGGTCTTGGCTGCGATGACGATGAGGTCGGCGTTGTGTCCGTTCGAGATGAAGGTTTTCGAGCCGGAGATCACGTAGTCGTCACCATCGCGCACCGCGCGGGTGGTGATGCGCTGCAGATCGGATCCGGTTCCAGGTTCGGTCATGGCGATCGCCGCGACCCACTCACCGCTCGCGAGCTTCGGCAGCCATCGCAGCTTCTGTTCCTCGGAGCCATAGGTGAGCAGGTAGTGCGGAACGATCCCGGCGTGAACACCCAGGTGGAGGGAATTGTCGCCGCCGAACACCTGCTCGGAGAACAGCACTGCCTCGTGTGCGAAGGTGCCGCCGCCGCCGCCGTACTGCTCCGGCACCGACATGCACAGCAGACCCAGATCACCGGCGCGGCGGTAGAGGTCCTTGTCCGGATAGCCCTGTTTGGCGAAGCGCTGCTGGTGCGGCTCGACCTCCTTGGCGAAGTACGACCGGGCGAGGTCGGCCACCGCCTCCAGTTCGTCGTCCATCCATGCAGGGCGAATACTTCCCGATGCACGTGTCGCGGCCATATTGACCTCCTGATCTTCTATTTCTGCAGTTCAGAGTGATGCGGTGCCACCATAATGAACTTCTTGTTGACAGGTTGTCAACTGATCGTCATGCTCGATGCGAGCCAAAGGAGGACTCGCGAGTGCGCGACTACGACGAAATTGCCTATACGATCGACGGCCCTGTCGGAGCCATATCCCTCAACCGACCCCAGGCCCGAAACGGCTATACCGTGCAGATGTCCGACGAACTGGCGGATGCCTTCACCCGGGCGGATGACGACGACAACGTCCGGGCCGTCGTCTTCTCCGGAGAAGGTTCCGACTTCTGCGTGGGAGCAGACCTGTCCGGGGGATCGTTCGACACATCGGGCCGCGACGAACTGGATGAGACGTTCCTCGAACCTGCTGGACGGTGCTCTATGCAGATCTTCGGCATGAATAAGCCGGTCATCGCGGCGATCCAGGGCGCCGCCGTAGGCGCCGGCTCGAGCATCATCCTGTCCTGCGACTACCGGCTCGCCGCGGACGACGCCCGTTTCGGCTTCGTGTTCACCCGCCGCGGCATCGTGCCGGAGGGTGCCTCGACTTGGTTTCTCCCCCGCCTCGTCGGACTGCCTACAGCATTGGACTGGATGATCTCGGGTCGCGTCTTCGCAGCGGACGAAGCGCACGCGGCCGGTTTGGTGTCGGAAGTACACCCGCGAGAGTGCCTCCTCGGCCGCGCGCACACACTCGCCCGCGAGTTGGCTGCCACTACCGCCCCCGTCTCGGTTGCCATCACACGGCAGATGCTCTATCGCATGAGTCCGCAGCCCGCACCGTTCGCGACGCAGAAGCTCGACTCGAAACTCATCGCCAACGTCTTGACCACACCCGACGCCGCCGAAGGCGTCAATTCCTTTCTCGAGCGTCGACCAGCGAGCTTCCCTGGCCGAGTCAGCATAGATCTTCCCGATTTCCTTCCGTGGGAGAGCGATTCGTCCGAATTCGATGAGGAACCACGCAAGTCGAACGAGGGACGGACCGCAGGGGTTCCTCTCGAACGCCTGCCAGCAGAACAGTGATGATGTGAGCCGTGAAAAGTTCAGATTCAGACCTTCTTGCCCACATGCGGGTGTGGGCCCCTTACGGCGGCCCGAGACCAGATGATGTTCTCGTCCTGTTCGGCCTGACTCCCGAAAAGTTCCACCGAAGAATCACACGGTTGCTGACCTCCGCAGCGTCGGGCGAACTGACCTTCGATGACCGCCGGATGATCGAGGCTCTGTTGAGCAGATCCCAGACCTCGCCGGTTGTGAGTCAGTCCGCCGGCCATGACCGGCGGGGCGTCCAGCACAGCGGGACGAGATGACCGTGCTTGGCACCGCGGTCGCGCATCCGTGAGAGTGCCTGACCCACCATATGACAGGCACGCGCGGGCGGCTTCGAGACGACGCGGGAGTAGCTCCGTTACAGTCGACAGTGATGCGTCCGACAGTGATGCGTCGGCCAGATCGACGGCAGGCACGTGGCGACGTTCCTGCGGGCCATGCTGTGGTACGTGCGGGTCGGAACGGGTACGAAACCTCTTCGACGCACACGGCCCACAAAGCGCATGCGAAGGCCTGGACCTGCAACAGATGCTCGGATTCGGCCGCATCAGTGTCCACGACTGCACTTCCAGGCTGGACGAGTATCGAGCCCCTCGAAGTCGTCGATGGATACAGCGAACGGCAACGCGCGTACACCCGCTTCCCGGCTTTCTGCACCACGGCTTCCGCCGCTGCTCCCTCCCCGCGGTCGTGTATGAACGACCCACTGTCGTGGGCCAATCTCCTCGCGATTCCCGCACGGCGCCTGTCCCCAGCGCCACGCTATTCGCCAGCCGTTCTCGCACAGCTCCGCCTCCTGCGAAACGGGGCCACCCCACAGATCGGCGCTACCGACGACACCGCTGTGCGCGATGCAAGGGAGCGTTGGACTCAGGACGATCGCCGTGAGCACACCCTGGAACGAGAATCGCAGTCGACACAGGCACGAAGTCGACGACCCGCCGTACAGTCAAGCTGTCAACTGCGCGACGGGGGAGGAAGCGGGCACACATGAGGAAGAGGAATCAGGCAGAATCTGGGAAGCTCATCGAGCTGACGCCACCTCGAATCGACGGGGCATCGGCCGGTCGGCCCATGCTCGGGCCCGGCGCATCCTTCGAGCCTACTAGCTTGGATGAGCTGGACGCTTCGCTGATCGCCCTGCTCCTCGAAGATGGCCGGATGTCCAACCGCGAACTGGCCGCTGCAACCGGAACAACTAATGCCACCGCAGGGGCACGGGTCAAGCGACTCGTCCACGACCGCGTCCTCGTCTTCACCGTTCTTTTCGACTGGGAGGCAGCCGGATACGACTGGTTTGTCATCGCGAAAATCCACGTCGAAGGGCGGTCTCCGAATGATGTTGCGGACGACCTCGCTCAATTGCCGGCCTGTGAAGTCGTGGCAATCGTGTTCGGCGACGTCGAAGTGATCGCCTACTTCCTGGTAGCCAACCGCACCGAGCTGCACGAACTGATCGAAGAGCAGCTCGGGAAAATTCCCGGGATCGGTACGATGACGATGGATCTCGCCACCAAGTCAACCGTCACGGCGTTGGGAAGACAGTTCTTCCTTGCGCGCAACGCTCCCCCGATCCGGCTGCCCAACCCCGTCATAGAACTCGATGATCTGGACGGCTCGATCTTGCAGGAACTCGTCAACGACGGCAGGCAGTCCAGCCGGAACATCGCCCGACAGCTGGAGGTGTCCGAAGGCACGGTTCGTGCGCGGATACAGCGCATGGTGAGTGCGGGGTTGATGCGAGTAGTTGCGATGGTCGAGCCATTAGCTCTGGGGATGGTCGGCCTGATAGCGAATGTGGGTTTGAAGGTGGACCGCGACGCCATCGCCTCCGTCGCCTCCGTGGTCGGCAAACTTCCGCAGACCATGTTCATGGCCGTCACGGTCGGCAGCGTCGATATATCGATAGCAATCGCCGCCCGGGACCAACACGACATGCTCGATACCGTCCTCAACAAACTGCGGGCCCTCGAGGGCGTCCGGTCAACCGAGACACTGCAGATGATCGATGTCGTTCGGTTCGCCCCCTACCTCAAGCGACTCGAATAGCGGGCGGGCTTCAACCCGCCGAACCCGATCCAACCTCGGATTTCCCTGTCGGACTGGTCATTCCGATGTCGACCCCACCATTGCTCGCCCCACCATCACGAAAAGTTCCACACAGCGGTGGACGACTTGGTCGCGCGTGTAGGGAACGGCACCTCCCAACCACGCCGCCATGACCTCGGCGATGCCCGCGATGATCACCAGAAAGGCGAGGTGCGCTTCCGCGCCGTGGAGTTCCGCGCCCTCCCAGAACAGCCCTGCCTGCGGGGCGAGGGCGTCACTGACGGTCCGGGTCACTGCCACCCGCACCCGGCCGAGCACGTCGTCCTTCTGACTCTGAATTGTGATCTCGCTCAATCTCGGATCACCGACCAGTTCCTCGAACATGACGGTCACGGCCGCGCGCGCCCTTGCACGGGGATCGGCCGGCGCGTTCGCGACGGCCGCCAAGATCAATCGCGCTGCCCGCGTAGCCTCCTGGTCGAAAATCGCAGTCATCAGAGCATCGCGATCAGAGAAGTTCTCGTAGAAGTAGCGTTCGGTCAGGCCGGCGCGAGCGCACACCGCCGTCACCGTCAGTTTCGCGGTCCCTACCTCGGCGAGCAGGTCTAGTCCCGCCGCGAGCAGACGCTCGCGTCGGGCCGTCTGGCGCTGCTCCGCGCTCACCCCGCCGTATCCCCTCTTCGTGGTGGTCATCAGCCTCCCTTCCTAGACTAGGCAGCTTTCCTCGGATTCTCGCACACGACCCTTGTCATCTGACAGGATTCCTGTCAGAATTTGCCGATATGACCCAGACCACTCCGGGTCGCCACCGTGAGACACGAAATCAGAAGCGGTTCGACATCGTGTGCTGCCCCGCAGCGGCCGGAGAGATCCGCAGCCAACCCCGCCCCCTTCTCGAAGTTCAGAAACGGAGAACACATGCCGAACTTCGGCCACCGCAGCACATCTGGCGCGAAAGATCGCGTGATCGTCATCGGCGGCGGCCACAACGGGCTGACCGCCGCCTGCTACCTGGCCAAAGCGGGACTTCGGGTGACAGTCCTCGAGGCAGGACCAAGGATCGGCGGGATGACCTCGACGTACGCCGCACTGGAGGACTACCCGGACCATCTACTGAGCGCCGCCTCCATCGACGCGGTGTACTGGCGCGCATCATCGGTGGGGCACGATCTGAGCCTGGCGACATTCGGCCTGGACTTCGTCGAACACGATCCGGCGTGGGCGTGGCTCGGCCCGGACGGCGAGTCGTTGATCTTCCGTCAAGATGTCGATGCCACCGTTGCCGACATCGCCCGGTTCTCCTCCCGAGATGCCCAGACCTATCGCGATTTCGTCGTCGCGTCCCGTAAAGCGCTCGATATCCAGGATCTCTATGGGCGTGGACGGCCCACTCGTGTTGGTGCCGCGACGATCAAAGCCCTTGCGGCGGGGATGCGCGACCGCGCAACCCGCGATCTGCTCGGCGCAGCCCTCACCCGCTCCGCCGCCGAGGTGATCGACGGACTGTTCATCAGCCCGCAGATGCGCGGGGCGTTCGCCGCCATGGGGAACATCCTGGGATCGATCACGGTGGACGGCAGCGGGATCGCGGCGCTCGCGACAGCACCGTTGCACAAATACGGCGTCGGCCGCGCGATCGGCGGGATGCAAGCGATTCCGGACGCGCTACAGCGATGCCTTATCGCGAATTCCGGTGAAGTACGACTCAACAGCGAGGTCACGGGGATCGACGTCCGCGCGGGCTCAGTCGAAGGGACAGTCCTGGCGGACGGTCAGAGACTGGCCGCCGACTACGTCGTAGCCTCGTGCGCGCCGCAGATCACCGGCGCGCTCCTGGATCCGGAGCAAGTTGCCAAGGCATCCGTGCTGCGGGCCGCCCCGGCAAATGCTCTCAACATTGGCTGCTTCAAAGTCGACCTCGCCTTCGGCGGCCAGCTGACCGTTCCGCTGCACGAGCGTGCCGATGGCACGGACATGCGCAAGCCGACGATGATGTTCGGAACATTCGAGCAGGTGCTCGAGGCAGAGCGCCAGGCACGCCAAGGACAAGTACCGTCGAATCCGCCGTGGTGGGCAACGATCCTGTCCGCCACCGACCCGTCACAGGCGCCTGCGGGACAGGACGTGCTCTATCTCTACTCGCCGACACCGGTGCGACCCATCGACCCGTGGACGCAGCAGCGCGAACATGCCGCCGACACCTTGATTTCGGCAGCGTCGGAGGTCCTCGCGGGAATCAAGGAGTACGAGTTGGGTCGCGTGATCGAGACACCGGAGGACCTCGAACGCCGGTTGCACGCACCCAACGGCTGCATCTACCACGTCGACCAATCCGTCACACGGCTCGGCCCACTCCGTCCCGGGCTCGGCTGGGGTACTGGCGACCGGCAAGTGCGCGGACTCTTTCTGGGCGGGGCCGGAACGCATCCCAGTGGTGGGGTATCCGGAATCCCGGGGCAACTCGCCGCTCGCGCCATCCTCTCCACCAGATGACCTCGACTCTCACTGCTGCGAAATCCGACCACGAACACTCCTCGAGGAAGCAATGAAAACACTGCTCGCCGCGGCACCGTCATACCCGGTCCCACCCGCTGACCTGTCTGCCTCACAACCTGCGAGCATCGCGTTTCTCGCCATGTGCTCGCTCGTGATGATCGCCGCTATCGTATGGGTAGTCAGGTTGGCGCTCCGAGGCGAAACACTCGGCATGTATTTCCTTGCCGGCGGACTCCTGATGGCGGGCCTCGAACCGTACTTCGACTATCTCGGCCTGCTCTGGTTCGCCGACGACAACGTAGCAATCGCCATCAATCTGTTCGGACGGCACATCCCGCTCGCTGTGGTTCTGGGATACTCTTTCTTCTTCGGACTGCAGTCCTACATCCTCTACCGTGCAATTCTGCTCGGCAAGAATGCGAAGTTCTTTCTGTACTTCTACGTCTTCGCATGGTTGTTCGACCTATTCCTCCAGGCGATCGGCCGAGCATTCGGCCTTTACCAGTACTACGGCCAGCAACCGTTCCTGATCGTCGGCGTTCCCGCATGGTGGTTCTCCATCGACGCCGTCATGCCGATCCTCGGTGCGTTCGTCCTGTTCAGCCTTCGAGACCGGCTGGTCGGATGGGGAAAATTGCTCGTCATCCCGATCCTCCCGGCGCTCTACGCCGCATTGAACGGTGCGGCCGGAGTCCCGGTCTTCACCGCCTTGAACAGCAACTTCGATCCCACGCTCAACGGCAATAGTTCCACCGCCCTGTTGTGGCTCGGCGGAACACTCACCATCGGACTCGCGTGGTTCATCCTGTGGCTGCTGATCGGGGAGATCGGCAAAGCGCAGAAGCGTGCCGGCATCGACAACAGCGGGAAGATCAAAGTGTCGGAAGTACTTCTGGCGAAGGTCGGTATCGGTCTCGGAGACAGGCCGATTGAGGACAAGACACTGGAAGACCCCGAGTTCGTCACGGCCACGGACTCATAGGCCCCTCCCTCGACGTCCCCCTTGAGAAAATTTTCAGGTTTGCCGTCGATGCTGCACCACCCATCCAAACCGAATACGAGGCGACGGACCGTCGCTCTCACCGCCTGTAGAAACGTTCAACACGCATCCAATCGAAAATTTGATGCAGCTAATGCGACGCGGGCAAAACTGAAAGGAAAAATTGGACAGCTACAGCTCCATTTTGATGCATGATTCTCATGCGCGGGCGCAAACTATGGCCTGGGGCGACAATTCGATTCGGGAGTGTCCGATTAACGACAGGGAGTCTCCGCCCAGGCTCACGAACGAGCTGTCGTCGGTGACGTGTGGGCAGCGGAGGATGTCGTCGAGGACACCGACACCGCTGAATCCTTCGAACTGCCCGGCGCCGACCTGTCCGGCGAAGAACTCACCGTCCGCGTCCTCCCCAAGCAGGCCGACGAATTCACCTGCACCAGTTGCTTCCTCGTCCACCACCGCAGCCGTCTCGCCGACGCTGCGCAGCTGACCTGCCGCGACTGCGCCTGAAAACGAGGACTCGGACGTCTCCACACCGGCAACCGTGCACTCCCTGCGGGGCCATCTCCCGACCGGGTTCCCGCCCGCCGCCGTCTCCCGCACACTCAATCCGCCGGCACGGCGGCCTGACCCACGCCTTCCACGGGCGTGTCGAGGGCTCGGCGATGAACGCGGTGGGGCGGGCGGGGCTCTAATACTGCAACGGCACTTATGGGAAGTGTCCGCGACGTCGGTAGTGGGAGGTGCGGGCCTGGTGTTGTCGGCGCCGTCGCCACTTCGACCAGGACCAGATGTGCTCGTCCGGGTGGGCGTGTCGCAGGATCAGTTGCACGAGCAGGCGGCGGATCTCGGGTAGCGTGTACGCGATCATGCCCTGATCTTCGATCCCGATTCCCCTTTTATCGCTTCGGTTTTCGTCCCGGCGAGCCAGGCGAGGGCGAGCATCGACAAGGTGATGTGGGCGTACCAGGCCCGGTAGGTGCGTACCTGGT